>PEAC01000099.1 GCA_002753305.1 Nitrospirae bacterium MYbin6 | reverse complement strand
TCTGCCCCGGAATTTCATTGCCCTGAGCATCCTTCCCACCGGTTATGCTTATTTGTCCGGGGTCTATACCTTTAAGGTTGTCCGGGTTGTCTTTTCGATTCCCGTAATATATGTATGGCGGCGGTAGATCCGGAACCTTTTTCCCCGGGATGACGGTTCCCGGTATCTCCCCTGGCCTTCCGGGGATATCCGATGGCTTCATTCCCATATCTCGTGCCCCCCAAATTCGCTGTGGCCGCACTGTCCGATTTATTCCATTATCGTCAGGCAGGAGGCCTTTTTTTCGTTGTTCTTCTATCTCAGCTGGCGTAAGTTGAGGCGTAGAAGGAGGCGTAGAAGGAGATGGTGTTGGTTTATCAGGTGGAGAAAGAGGTTTGGTTGCTGTCTCCGAGGGAGTATTGGGTGTTGCCGTTGGTTTCGGCGTTTTAGATTTCCCCCATATATTTGTATCAGGAGGTGGGACAATAGGAGTATCATTTTCACTTTTTGGATAGTCGTATGGACTAGGCTTAGGTGGTGGAGTAAATCTTTTGACGTCTCCGGGGTTTATTTTAAATGGCGAAGGTGGTGTATGCCCTGCGTCTGGCGCAATCAATGGGGGCGTAGTGATAGTGTTCGGTGGGGGAATGACGCTTGGCATCCACGGCTTATTCACATCCCCTGCATTAACGCCCCCCAAAGGCATAACATCCCCCTTTTTGTCCGGCTCCCACGGAGATACCGGTAATGGCGTGGCGTTAGCGCCATTCACAGAGTCCGGCGTTATCTTTGAAACAGGCAATGGGACTATAGGGTTTTCGACCTGATTTTTCTTTAACTGCGCGTCCCACACGTTTTTGGCAACCGTCTTGTTATCTATCTGAGGTTGCACGATGTTATTCGTCTTGTTCTGTGCCTTTTGCCATTGATTAAAATCAAATATCCCCATAATATCTATTCTCCTTTTCAGCCAGTAGCTGTTGTCGTATGTGATATCGCTGCCATCGTGGTTACCATGCTCAAGGCCCCTGACGCTATGCGGGAATATATCTCTGAGCCGCTTACGGCCGCCTTCAGTTTCAGGTCTGCCTGTGCCTTTAGCCGTTCAAGGCTCACCTTTACTTTTTCAATCCTGTGGGCCACCTCTATTTGCACCGTTCGGGAATTGGCCTCGCCCCTTTGCACATTGGCAACTTCTTGTTTTAACCGGGCGTCCAATGATGCCTTCCACATGTCAATGTTTCCCTTCCACTTATCGAGCTTCATTCCATTGTTTAAAGACGTTAACTTTATGACTTCACTGAACTGGGCCAGCTTCTCAGAATATGCCTTCAGGTCTAACTCACCCGTGGCTATCTGGGCATTGACATTCATCATGCTGATTTCGGCCTTGGTTTTCACCCCGCCCAACATCTCTTTGTATGACTCAAGCTCTAACTGGTATGCCTTTAGCTTTGTGGCATCTCCTTCTATGCCCATGGCCCATATCTTGTACTCAAGCTCCTTTATCTGATACTCCATCAGATAGGCGTCCATCTGAATCTTAAACGCTTCAAGTTTTGTCTTTTGCACTGAGTAAAATATCTCTGCCCCTTTCAGTTCGGCGTTATACAATTCCACCAGCGTATTACAGGCGTTAACCTGTGCCACGTAGATTTCTATCTGGCCCTTCTGTACCTGCACTTTTGCCAAATAGGCCTCCACCTGGGCCTTAAACACCTCAACCTTGGCAATCTCCGCCTGCACCCGTTGGGCGAATACCGAGGCATCAGTTTTATACAACTCCACCGCGGCGTTATACCTGTCTATCTTGGCCTTGAACACTGAGATACCCGCGTCCTGAATGGCCTTTGCCGCCTCAAGGGTTCGCTGCCACAATACGTTATGGTAATTCATCTCTATCTGCAAGAGATTTACGCCCGTTGCCAGAGACACTTCTCTTGTTTTTCGCTTGAGTTCGGCCCTGTTAATCTCAATTTCTCTGCCATGGGTTACTATTGCCAGGGTTGCGTCCTGAATGGCCATAGGCCCCGGAGGGGTTGTGTAACCCAGCGCCGCAAATTTATCCGTGATTAGAGATTGAGCGGCCTGCGCCTGGACAAGCTCGGCGTCGTGCGCCCTTTCCCTCAAATCCTGTTCGTCCATAGGGGAAATGCCAAGTCCACCATTGGTTAAATCATCGGCCAGCATTTGCGCTATAATGCCCTGTAAGCCGCTTGATGAGCTGAAGGCCGTCTCGTCATAAGTCATCACGTCCGGAGGTGTCCCAATGGTATCAGTGGGCCTTACTGCTATCCAGTCTGGATACTCAATCTGATCGCAAACGGGCAGCGCCCCTAATGGAGTCAGTGTCGGCGGCTTTGGTATTGTAATCGCCGGTTTTTGTGGAATGCTGGACTCCTCCATACCCTGATAAACCGGCTTTGTCGCGCTCACAGATGGGTCTGGCTTGCCTTCCGTAGATATTTCCGGCGGCGCCTTGTCCCATGGAGGAATGAAGGGTATTTCTATTGAATCTACCTTCACGTCTGGAACGTTGTCAAAAGTTGCCTCAATCTCGTCTAAATCCGGCGCTGCCGGTTTGTTCTTAAGAAGGGCTGCAATTTCCTCCATGAAAAGCAGGAGTATGAATAATGTTTCAAACTGAGGCGTCCCCGGGTCCAGGTCAACGTCTGCAAGCTCCGCAAGGTTATCAAGAAATGCCTTGCCTTGAGCAAGCGTGTCATCGGCCTTTGCCGTGGCGCTATTTATTATTGCCTGTACTTCTGCTGCTGTTGACATATAAGGCCCCTCCTATATTGCAAATGCCCTTCGGCTTGTCATTTCAAATAACATCTCTATCGAACCTATCTCGAAATATCCGCCATCGGTGTTGCTTAACTCAAATGTTATGTATCGGGTCTTCATACCCTTGCCTGTGGCTATTTTCACAGTATGGGCCTGTGGGTAGCCGTCATTGTCCATATTGTAGGCATATGCCTGGTTGTCATCGGGAATAATCTTTAATTCCAATGCTGCCTCTGATTTAACCCCCAGGTATACCGCGTGAAAATGCTTTAAAAACGAACTGTCAAAGTCATGCGTACCCGTTCGTATGTGGGCGGCGATTGGAGCGCCGTCGTCCGTATCCCCTCTCAATAGATGAATTCCAGCGTCCGATGCCCCGTAATAGTTAATTCCATCTGTGCAGATTGAGTTAAAATTGAAATTATCGTCATATTGGGTTAAGGCCAAATTCTTCAGATTTAAGGCATATGTGTTCATTGGTAGTATTTCCTCCCCCCTACGGCCTCACAACCTAACGATTTTAATGTGACATCAGCCTGATAAATAACCACCGTGTACCCGTCTCCTGTGACCGTCATGCGCGGCAACTGCATAGATGCAGACAGGGCATTGCCCGTAAGGCCTTGAGCCTCTACCGTTAATGACAGTAAGCTGCGGTTGAGATTGCCGGTATTGTTAGATAAATCAGCCTCCGCCATCTCTAAGGCCGGAAGCGTGGCAGCCATTTCTATTAAAGGGCTTACCAGGCAATACGCCTCGACGCGAAGGCCCGGAACCTGGGCGGCAAGTCTCGACACTGTACCGGTAAGGCAGTCTGAATCACAATCTATCTCCGGCAGGGCCATATCCGCGTTGCTGCCAAGCATGATAGAATGTATCAAAGATGACAGGATTAATTCAGCGTTGCCGATATTCTCTTGCGTAACTTCCCCTGAGCATGTAATTTCAGGAAGCGTTATTGTGCATACATATGCGTTGCCTGTTAATCCTTCACCGTCAGTCGCCATTGCCGGAAGTTCAACTGTTACGCTGCCAGTGGCCGCCGTGGCTGCCGCTATCGTAAACATTGGCAGCGTTATATCAAAGAAGTTCCCCGTCTGCTCACACACTCCGTTAGCCGTGAGATGGGGAAGGGTTAGAGCCGCATTAACAGCACCCCCTGTATAAGTTGTTGACGCATCTATAGTTATCGCGGGCAGGGTTAAAGCCGCTGTCGCTGTGTTACCTGCTATGTAGTCCGTATATGTCCCCTGAAAATAATCGAACTGCGCCGTATAGGTATTGCTGTGTGATTTGCCGACGTAGATTCCCAATTGTAATACTGCCGGCATTTCCGCGGTGCGGGTATACTGTGCCCGCTGCGTCCAGGACGAACCGTCCGTGCTGCTGTAGAGTGTGAAGACATTGCCGGTACGATTCATTCGATAGTAATAATTATTTGCGTCCGAGCCGGTTGTATCATTTGCCATGGTACCATTAACGTAGTTGATTGTCTCCCATTTTTCGCTTGAGATGTATTGGTATCTTATAGCTACACTGTTATATGCTGCCACAAAATCAGGGGTTGCCGAGATGCCGGCTACGGTAACGTTTGCCGGGCTGCCTCGTGAAATCAAATATGTATTGACGTCAAAATCACCTGTGACAGTCCTGTATACAAACGTTCCTGTCCCCGATGTCGTTTGCGCTATAGTCAGGATCCCTGCGTTGGTAATGTTGACATCTATCGCGCCGGCGCTTGCCGTACCAAGGACAGACCAACCGTATTGTTTAACACCGTCACCGCCGGTTAGTATATTTTGTTGTGTCGATACTCCGAACTGGTCGGACATGTCAACTTCCCCCTGCCACGCCTATGGCGGCATGGTGCAGATGTTTAAAATTGTTCAACCTTGTGTCGTCATCCTTTAACGTGACCTCTTTCCTTGTCCCATCATTGATATTTATGTGTCCAACTATTCTGTGTGAAAACTTATCGCTTTTAAACACCGCATAGGTATAAACCATATCCTTGCCGTTTATCTGGCACGATGCCACCCGTATATCGTTGCCTAAGTCTGTTTTTATCAACGCCCCGCCTCCTGTCCTATAGGCCATGTAATATGTAGTCTGGACAGGGTCGTCGATGGTTTGCCGGATAGGAACTGCCTGCCTATCGTCCGTTACGTTTGGCGTTTCGAGGAGATTCAGGTAATTCACCTTGCTTTTCACATAGAAAATAATGAAATTTCTAAGGGGTGAGCCACCCCCGGCGTTAAGGGGCGAGCCGCCCCCGGCGTTAAGCCCATCATACCCTGGTGAAGTATCAAAGGTCAGGACATGGAGGTCCCGTTCCCCGGACTTTTTGAATTCGCCTTTAGTCCCGATAGTGATAGATTCCCAGTGCGCGTCACTCCTTCTGCCATCGTGCGGGTTTGGCAGCTGATATACCACCAAAGAAGCGTTGTACTTAGGGACGATGCTGCTTATGCTGCCACCTGCAGATTCTACTCCATCGTAATAACCACCATGCGCGTCTCCGGTATGGCTTACCAGCGTCATCCCCGGCCATCCGCCCGGTATCCATACAAATGGCGCCAGAGCCTCCCCCTGCATGTATCGGCTTTCGGTATACGTCAAATTCTCAATTTCGATACCACCTATTTTTAATATTTCTGTTCGTACTACCTCATCATCTTCTATATAAGTGGTGCCATTGTAAATATATGTGTCCGTCGTCCAATACCATTGGCCGCCGGGGTCTGTGTACCACCTGTTTGTTACAGTTAAATTAATAGTAAACGAATAAGGCTTGCTGCCGCCCTTTGTCCAATTATTCTCTACCGTTTTTACAAGGGCAGTGTCTTTGTCGATAGCCGCAAGTATGTAATGTAGTTTCCACTGATAGTCGCTGCTGTCTGCGCCTAAAGTGCCAATCTGATAGTCTGAGCCTATTAGCGCCCCTGTTGAAACAGGACTTTCCGGCGTGGCTCGATACCCGATTTCGTGTTTCCATAGCCGATGGTACTGTTCAGGGATAAGGGAAAGCTCTTGATTGATTACCCCTGTTCCCAAAAGCTGCTGCTTGCGGAAAAACATGCACTGCTCTACATAGCCATCGGGGCCTAACACATACCAATGCCTGGACGGGGAACCTGTTTTTATCATATTCGCTTTGTCCGGTATATACTTAATAACGATGGTATCGCCTATGGCAACTTCTTTTTTCGCTAAAGTATAATCGTAACTATTCCCTACAATTCTGTTGGCGCCGAATATCAGCACTGTCGAATTCCACCCGGTATCCATGAACTCGGCGTTGTCAATTGTCTCATTGTACGTATAGATGTTGGCTAAGACGGCATAATAGACGTCCTGGCCGCTCTGCACATTAAGGCCCGTGCCGGTATCGGAAATATGAAGCCCTTCTAAAACGCTGCCCGCCGGTTTCAGTTCTTCAAAATCATCATCAAACGAATATACCAGAACGCGATAATCGCCGCCTATGCCGTTCGGTGGCGGGAGATATAGAAGCTCGTAGTATGGGTCAAGCTCAGTAGCGCTGGTGATTTCGATTTTACAGCCATAGCCAGCGCCTCCGGTGGTCAGTTTAATGCCTTTTGTATACCTGACTCCGGCTGTGTTCAGGGCGACTGTCGATACATGGCCGGACGAATCAACCGCAAGAACCTTGATTGTGCCATTTTTGCCGTAATCATCAACTATAGTGAGAATGTCCCCAACGTGATAGTTAGCCCCGCTGTGATTGGCTGTAGGGTTTATCCCTGTTATCACACCCTGGGAATTGCCAGAGACGTATATCAGAAATAGCCGCTTTTTTAACGTCTCAGACTTCTGTGTGATTCTGATATAGTCGATACCTGCCGCGGATTGAACAAATATCTCTGTCTCTTTGTCATCGTCAACAATGATTCGCTGGTTACACAAAGAAAAGCTGTCCGCGGCCAGACGCTCTTTTAACTGCCCCAATTTCTTTTTGGCAAAGGGCAGGTAATTTTCACTGCCGGGCTGGATATTAAGACGGAGGGAATTCACGAAGTGAAATCCGTGAGGAATTTATTTCGCGAGGAGGCATTGACATGTCGTGGTGTCGTTTTGCAATAACTCATTATTAATACCTCCTGATTACGCCGGGGGTTGCTAACCCCTTAAACGGTTGCTACGCATTCCCTCTTGGATATCCTAAGCCGTCCATGTTGATGTTCTTCTCCTTCAGTATCGCCTCGTAGCCGGTTACAGTTGATTCGCTGCTCTTGAGCAGTATCGCCGTCTCTTCCAACGTCAGCCCCATTGAGCGGTACTTCGCCAGCCTCAAGAGGAATGTGGCGTTGACGTTGTCTCTTTCAAGGCGGCCCATAATCTCTAACAGTACGTTTATCGCCGCTTTAAAGCCCTTTTCGTACTTGTCGAGAGATACAACCTCTTCTTTCAGGTGCTCTATTACCCTGTCAATGGCCGCCTTTGTCAACACGTTGTACAGGTTGCCGCCTATACGCTCAAACTTAAAGGGAAGGTTGTCCGTGTCGGGGTAACGTTTCCAGAGTTCCTTCAGGACGTTCTCCACATCCGACGGCTCGTTGGATTTGCTCTCAAGCTGTTTGAGGCGTTTCTCTGCCTCAATCGCCTTCTGCTGGCGGGCTTCCTTCAACTTGCGTTCACACTCAATGAAGTACCTGCGGGCCTGCTTGCCCTTGGCGTTACGCTCCACCATCGCGAGTTCTTTCGCCATGTCGAGGGTGATGGTGTATTCTTTGGATGGGCGGCCTCCGAGAGGGGAGGTTTTTCCGAAATTTAGGAAAAACTCCTTTCCTTCTTCAAATCCATACTCTTCAATGCGAAGTTTAATCCATTCTGTGAATTTGGTATTGACCTCAAGGAATGACCATAACTCTTTTGCATCAACAATCTGGATTGTTTCATTTTGAACTACTGCGGATTTTACAACGATAGGCGTGTTAGATGTCATAATGACACCTCCTCGTAATTTTGAACACTCGACAATAAAATTGCCGACGACTGTTCCAGACTTACGAGGGTCTGCCCGCGCCTCACGGTTAGCGGGGTCGTCGGCTTAATAAAGCCACTACAAATAAAAAATCCGATTGTAAGGCCATCGGTCAGCCCTCGTAATATCTGAACACTTCGAACGCCTTTAGTAAAGCACAGGGGCGCGGGGCGTGTCAAGCCATTGACAGAAATATTTTTATCCTGATAAGATAAAAGTGTGGAGGGCAAGCGAATGGAAGGTAAAGAAATCATAAAAGAAGTAGTGTTTGAGGCACTGGGGCAGTTTGTGCCGCAATTGGTTGACGCCGTTGACAAACGCATGGAGCCAAGATTTAAAAAAATCGAATCCGAACTGGCTGACGTGAAAATAACATTGGCCGACCTGAGGCATGAGATTGAGAAAAGGCCGGAGCGTGAGGAACTACGTTTTCTGCTCAAGCAAGAAGTAGACCCGATACGGAGAGACTTAACCCAAAAGCCTGATGAAGAACGTGTCCGGCAGATAGTCCGTGAAGAAACGTCATACTCCTTTGTAAAGGTTAAATAACCCGTATAAGCACAGAGCGCGGGGCGTGTCAAGCAATTTTTTCAGTTGACATCTGTCTCTTATTCTGATACTGTAAAGGTATGAGCGTGATAGCGATACCGGAAGTTTTACGAAAGAAACTGGGTGACGACGGCGTTGACGCACTCCTTGTGGTCTTCAGCGAAGTTGCAGACAGCGCACGTAAGGATTTGTCTACTAAAGACGACGTTAGGGTGTTAAGAGAAGACATGTTCAAACTCGAAACTAAACTTGTAGAGAAGGCAGAATCATCCAAGTCTGACATCATCAAGTGGGTAGCCGCTATGCTCGTGGCGCAGGCCAGCTTAATGGCTGTCATGTTCAAGCTGTTAGGGCTTATCAAATAACCGATATTCTGCTGGTGGGCTTCCTTCAGCTTCTTCTCACACTCGATGAAGTACCTGCGGGCCTGCTTGCCCTTGGCGTTACGCTCCACCATCGCGAGTTCTTTCGCCATGTCCAGGGTTAGCGTGTACTCCTTCGATGGACGGCCTCCTTTCCGGTTTGAGGTTTTCCCTAAATTTATGGAAAACTCATTTCCCTCAATAAAACCATACTCATCAATACGATTTTTAATCCAGTCAGAAAAGTCTTGTTTGGATTCAAGGAATACATGCAGGTCTCTGGCGTTGACGCTCTGGACTACTTCATTTTGGATTGTGGACTGATTGATTGGGATAAGACTTGTGCTTGGTATCATAGAGATACCTCCTTGTGCTTGTCTCGACATTTTTGGCCAAAGTAAAACCCTGACCGTTGTCGCAGCACCACAAGTATGCTGGCCATTACCTCGCGATAACGGCACGGTCAGGGTATCATTATCCCCTGAAACAACAAATCCACAATCAAGGCCTGTGGACAGCCCTTGTGATACATCGACGCTTTTAGTAAAGCACAGGGGCGCGAGGGTTGTCAATATTTTTTCTTTATGATATACTGAAGACATGACAAAGACAATGGAATTGTACATACTCCTCAAAGACAAGCTCGGAGAGCAGGAAACAAAGGCGCTTATTGAGGCTTTTGATGAGGTTACGGAGCAAGCCAAGAAAGAAGTAGCTACCAAGGCCGATATAGCCGCGTTGAAATCAGAGTTGAAATCAGACATACTGCTGGTTGAAACTCGGTTGGAGGCCAAAATAAAGCTATACTTCATGTTGCTTGCCTTGTTGTTCCTAATGACGAACCCGAAGGCTATAGAATTACTGTCTAAGCTGTTAGGCATGGTGAAATAGAAGGCGCTTTTCTTCATGCATGGACCTGTCAAAAATCTTAACTCCATTTAATTAACCCCTTTTAATATTGGCAATTGGTTGTTAAACTCTACAAATGGCATACCTAATTCAGACAATCCCACATCCGAATACGCAGCCCTTTCATACCTGTTCATGCCTGTCGCTATCGGGTCTTGTATCCCAAAGACATATTGGTTGATGCCGTTTCGCTGGACAAACGCCCCGTAGCCCTCATTCGCGCTTCCGAAGCTGTATGTCTCGTGAGTTAAGTTTCTGACCTGTCCGCCGTCAAACCCCGCACACACACCTTTTGAAGATACGAAAAATACACAGATACCAGACATGCTGCCATCGCCTATACAGGAGGCATCCACCTTGGCCTGTGTCCCATAAACTACGCCGTAATCGGCAAGCCGTACAAGCATCAACTCCTGAGGATTGCCTTGAAGATAATAAATATTCTCTGCCGTTCCTACGAATATACCGCTGCCTGTCGCGGCCAAAAGTGTGATTTTGCTATTAAACGCAATGTAATTGCTATCAAGTGAAAGCAGCTCATACGAAAAAGGCCTCGTGTACCAAAGGATATTATTAAAAGCCCCATATATGCGCCCGTTCCACTGCTCAAGGATGCTTGCCGGTATGGGTGGCCCTGACTGTTTAATCGAATCGCTAAGGCCGATATAAAATTCTTTCGTATCTCCGGTATAAGTGAACGAGCCATCGGCGTTGTCCACTTGCGCTGCCCTGAAAAACACAGCCCCGTTTTTGGCCGTCATGTAGATATTGACTTTCTGAACGGACGAATCGGCAGATGCCGCGTAAGGAATCACAATACCAGAGTTATCATCAACCGTTATCTGATACATGGCCGAAGTCCCGCTTTCCTGCCCGTCATTACGGAGATAGGTTTGGCATACCGTGTAGGCGCCTGCCTTGAGATTCCCCGTTGTCGCGGTAAGAATCCCCAAGTTTGCGGGAATGGCAAGCCCCCATGTCCTGTTCACGCCGTTACTTATGGCCCCGGTAGAGATGCCGTCAGAGTAATACGTAATGCCGTTAACCATAACGTACCACGTCCGAAGCCCAATACCCATATCGTTACGCAAAACAGAATATCCAGCATCAGGCACAAAGCGCCTCAACTCCGTCCCGGAGCGATAGAGATAAAGGCCGTCCTGCATGAACAACGAATGAGCAGCGCCGGAATATCCCTGTATTAGTGTATACCCCCCTCTGCGCATACACTGCCCTGTATTATCAATATCGACATTGACGGCCTCCTGCAACTCCCCTATTGCAAGCCTGTCCGGCGCCACGGTATTTTTTAACCCCGTAAACTGCTTTATTGTCTGTGTCTGCGGCATTGCCTCTTAATCCTCTGCCATGGCCGCGTCAAATCCGGATTGCTTGTCGGATATGTCATCCTCATCAACCCCTTCGGATGTCAATGCCTTCGCAGCCTTCTTCACTATAGACAACATAGTCTCTATGGTTTTGGCTGTATAGGTTCTCTCTTGCTTCTTCGGATCCATTTCAACCGATACAGTCATCGGCCCTTTAGCCTTTTCACCCTTCTTGGGCGGCTTGGCCTTAATAGGGACTTCGATTATAAAGCTGCCGTCATCAGCCCTTTTTACCTCAATAGTGCCTTCATAAATACTCATGGCGCCCCCTTATCTCTTCAACACAGGTATCGCTAAGGTGAGGTTATCGCTGCCTGTTGCGCGCGCATTGGAGAGCAAAACCGTAATTGTACCGTTGTCGTTCAGCTTTACGGTCTTTATGCTGTTCGTAAAGCTCACGTTATCTGAGGCCGTTGGATAAACGCCCAGAATCACGCCGTCCCTGCGTGTCTTTGCCGTGGATGTCCCAGTGTTGGAGCCAGACGGGATCAGGACGGTAATTACGGTTATCTTGTCCTGAACGAGTGTCTTAAACGCATTGATGTCCGCTTTCGCCTCCGGCTGAAATGCCACTATAGCCATCACAGCCAATAGTGCCGCGACCAGTACATATGTGATACTTTTCTTCATTTAATCCTCCTTATCCTTAATATGTCCCGTTTCGTGATTGAACACCAGCCGTAAATCTCCTGTTGGTCATCCTCATGTTTGGCGGCAGTATCTTCCTCTGGAGTTGCGCCTTGACATCCGGCAAGACGCCG
Source organism: Nitrospirae bacterium MYbin6 (assembly GCA_002753305.1). Taxonomy (GTDB): domain Bacteria; phylum Nitrospirota; class Thermodesulfovibrionia; order Thermodesulfovibrionales; family Magnetobacteriaceae; genus Magnetominusculus. The sequence continues at coordinate 210 of PEAC01000099.1, read as the reverse complement.
AAAGCCGCTGTAAACCTCTGCTCATACATAAGCGCCAGGTTGTCATTGCGGCTGTCTGCGTCAACCTTTCTGAATGCCATGCTGCACATCCAATCCACAAGTCCCATGTGAAACTGCTCCGGGATTTCCGGCGAGACCTTCTCTCCGTTTTGCATTATTGGCTTAAGCGGCAGTCGGCACACCTCAAGCCGGAGCGTATCATCGGATGCC
>PEAC01000098.1:5273-12263 GCA_002753305.1 Nitrospirae bacterium MYbin6 | reverse complement strand
TCTGCCGTGATTCCGGCATTGTTTATCAGTATGTCTGCCGCGCCGTGGTCTGCCGTAGATTCAATGACGGTAACCTGGGGCAAGGAACTCTCCAGATACGGTATAAGGGTCGGAGCAATAGCCCCCGGCTATATCAACACCGAGATGGTGGCAAAGATTCGCCAGGATGTGCTTGATAAAATAATACAAAACATCCCGGTAGGAAGGCTAGGGGAGATGGAAGAGATCTCAAAGGCCGTTAAGTTTATCGTAGAGAACGATTTCTTCACAGGCAGGGTAATAGAAGTAGACGGCGGTATGAGAATATAAGCTGCCTGTCAGCCGCATGTCTCAGATAATTATTGAAACCCCGGCATTCGTCAACAATGCCGGGGTTTTTTTTCGCATGCCATTTGAGTTAGAATAGCCAGATGAACACAATAGAACTATACAAGGAATTGCCGAAGACGAACTGTGGCGATTGCGGGCAAAAGACCTGCATGGCCTTTGCAATTGCCATTATTAAGGGCAGCTCGACGCTTCAGATGTGCCCGCATCTGGATATAAACACGCTTGACAGGCTGTCCTCCTCCGTCACAAAACTCGACGTAACAGAGTCGATGTTCGATAAGTTAAAAGAGGAAACCGCAAAACTTGACCTGATAAAGGCCGCCCCGGCAGTAGGCGCGGCAATCATGCCCGACGGGATAACTATAAAATGCCTCGGTAAGGATTTCACGGTAAGACACGACGGCAGTGTAGAGACCGACGGCACAGTTAATCTTTGGATAAAGATCCTCCTGTTGATTTATATAAAAACCGGGGACGCCTCAGAGCCGGCAAACGACTGGGTATCGTTTGACCGCCTGAAGATGGGAATAGTGAAAATCGGGGCATTTAAGAAGGAATGTGAGATACCGCTTACCGGGATGTTTATAAAAGATTACCAATCCGCGGTGGCCGCAATTAAATCCCTTGGCGCCGTTGAAGCCGAAGGACAGCCATCCACTGCGGCATGGAAATTGTATCTCCTGCCTAAAATCCCTGTTTTAATTTTATACTGGCAGGGCGACGAGGAGTTCCCCTCGGAGGTAAAGGTGCTGTTTGACAGCACAGCGGAAAGATACCTGGATATAGAGTCCCTTGTATTCCTCCTGCGAGAACTCACCATTGCGTTAGGAGAATTTCCCGCTTGATTTTGTTATTTCGCGCGTACACACTCAAATCAAATCGGCCCCACGTAATGGCGGCATCGGGAAATTATTTATTAAAATATTGTATAATCATATATCTGGGCTGGATGAGCTGTGTTAAAGGCTGCTCTCAGCTTCTGAGACACATAAACCTGTATTGAAGGGAAGGAGGCCGTTATGGCAAAACAACAGTTTGGGTCGTTTGAAGACTTAATTGAGCTAGCGAGTAAGTTTGTGGAAAAACAGTGCGGTAAGTGGGACCACACCGCATGGCTGGAGTTTTTGTCCGATATCCAGAAGCAGGGTTTTTACTTGTCCAATGACATGCAGTCTTACCTGGGTTCGATGCTTGAGTCCATGAAGAAGTTCTATGGTACAATGTCCAGCACATCCGGTCTTCAGAACATTATGCTGGGCATATCGGAAAACACGATTAATTTCATCAAGAAGACACAAGGCTCATGGGACCACACAGGCTGGGAGAGTTTTATAAGAGACCTTCAAAAGCACGGGCTGTCACTGACAGAGGAGTCCACCACATATCTGGGCGGAGTGCTTGAGGCCGCCAAAGAGCTATATACCTTTCCCATAACAGGCTCAAAAAACAGCGGCACGAAAAAATAGTTATGGAAGACTTTAAGTACAAAGAGTATACAGAACAAGAGAGTAAAATATACACTGAGTCCATAGAGAAACTAAAGGACTCAATGGCTCAGGGGCTTACATTTGACAAAGCGTGTTTGCGCCTTGACGTGGCCGACCCTGAGCTAAAAAGGCTTATAACCGAGGATTTTCTGATGATGTCCATAGCGCAGCTGCACTATGAAAAGGGGCTTAACCTCAAAGACGTGGCAAAGATGTTAAGCATATCCTACGAACGCGTATCGGATGCCCATAAGGTGATGCTCCAGGACGTACAGATAACCTCAATTGCCGAGTATCACAAGGGTCTCTCAAAGGGGCAGGCCTGAGATAATGGACGTGCTGCAGGATGTCGATTATTTAATAAGCGGCGGCTATGTGTTGACAATGGTAGATGGGACGCCTCCGCTGAGAGACAGCGCGCTTGCGGTCAAAGATGGAAAAATCGTGGCCATTGGCGACGAGAAGGCAATGGCGGGCATGTATAATCCCAAAACTACAATCGGCGGCCCCACAAAGGCAGTACTGCCTGGCCTTATAAATGCCCACACGCATGCGGCAATGGTGTATTTTCGCGGTATTGCCGACGACCTGCCACTAAAGGAATGGCTTGAAGGGCATATATGGCCTGCCGAGGGAAAGTGGTTAAGCGAAGAGTTCGTAGGGGACGCGACCATTTTGGCCTGTTGCGAGATGCTCAAGGCGGGTATTACCACGTATAAAGACATGTACTTTTTTGGAGACAGCAGCGCCCGTGCCGCAAAGAAAATGGGCATGAGGGCAGTGCTTGGCGCCGGTGTGCTGGATTTCCCCACCTCGGCGGCCCGTGATGCCGACGGGCACATAGCAAAGGCAGAGATATTTATAAAAGATTGGCTTGGCGACGATTTAATCACCCCATCAATAGCGCCCCATGCACCGTATACGTGCAGCCCGGAGACATATAAAAAGGTAAAACAAGTAGCAGACCGCTATGGGATTCTCCTGCATACGCACCTATCTGAGACGCAGTTCGAGGTAAACCAGATAACAAAGAGATATGGCAAGCCCCCTGTTGAGCTGCTTGAGGAGATAGGCTGTCTGGACAAAAACGTCGTGGCCGCCCACTGCGTATGGGTAAGCGACAATGAGATAGAGTTATTGGCAAAGAGAAACACAGGGGTAGCGCATTGCCTGGAGAGCAATCTGAAGCTGGCTTCGGGGATAGCCCCCGTGGTTTCCATGTTGAAAAAAGGGGTAACGGTTGCGCTTGGGACGGACGGCGCGGCAAGCAACAACGACCTCGACATATTTTCGGAGATGGCCTTCGCGGCGCGCATTCATAAGGCGATAAGCGCCGACCCTACGGCGATAAACGCGCGAACCGCCCTTGATATGGCAACCACCTCCGGCGCGCGGGTGCTTGGGATGGAAGATAAATTCGGGACGCTGCAGGCAGGGAAATCTGCCGATATAGTAATAGTGGATTTGAACAAACCCCATCTGACGCCATTTTATGACATCTATTCGCTGATTGTATACACAATGAAGTCCTCGGACGTGGAGTCCGTACTGGTAAACGGCAAGCTGTTGGTAGACGGCGGCAAGTGCCTCCAGTGTGACGAACAGGAGATTATGGATAAGGCCGTGTGGTGGAAAAACAAGATAGTTGCCGGTAAGGATGTTTAGGGTAACTGCTCTACTAAATGAATGGTATCTTTTCTGAGATTGCCATTATATCCTCTCAATAACTTCTCAAACCGTAATATCTTAGGATAGTTTTTTAAATCCGGGGCAGGTACCCTTGTTAATACTATCCTTGCATTTATTTTGCAACCATTTATTTTGTCTGATAATAACTCTATGGATCGTGTTATTTGCTCAATGGCATATAAAAAGTCCTTCCCTTTAAGCTCTACATAATATGCCACACTTTCGTCGCAATTAATTATCAGATAGTCGCATCTTGCTCCTTCGGTAATAAGACATCCATCGACTTTGACGGTGCAAACATATTTTTCTGATGTGTTATTAAGTGTGTATTTCCGTTTTTGTTGTACAACGATTACTTTGCGGTTGTCACATGTAGAGCATTTATGGTTTTTGAAATTATCGCAGCTCATCGCTACTCAGGGTCAAGATCGAATAGTTTGCCATATACATCGTTAATAACCCTGGAGGCGCTGTCAATGGCCTCCGTTTTTATTAACTTAAACTCTTCGTCTATAATCGATTCAACCCTTCCATCCGAGACAAAGTAGGCATCTAATCTATCAGGATTGATCCACAATTGTTTGTTGACTACGGCCTCGACATTTGGCGCTCCCCTTTTATCGACATTATACGCATAGAGCAAATTATTAAACGAAGACAATATATAAGGACTGTGCGTGGTTATGATTATCTGGTTGCTCCTAAAATTGGACAACAGACAAATTAAATCCACAATATCTTTTTGCGTCTCAGGGTAAAGATGCGCCTCCGGCTCTTCAACTACTACAAAGAAATCCTTGTTTTTCTGTATAATTTGAAATATAAACAATAATATCCATATTACCTCTTGCTGGCCCGACGAGGCATAATGTAGTTTTGTATAGCCTGTTTTACTAAAGTAAAGTTTCTCACCCTCGTTATCAAACAGATACGTTGCCTTTAGTATTGTTGAGACATAATCTTCTGCTGACTTTAAGGATTCCGAACCATATTTAACTTGTGTCACTTTCTTAATTTTTAGCGCAAGATCAGTAAGACTTTGAGAAAAGATATGTTTTGAGAAATTTATTCTGTCTATAAATGAAAGCATCGTATAATCCAGCTTGTTAATATCATTAATTTGTATTTGATCAGAAAATGTCGCAAGGAGACTCCTACCAGCAGGAAAAAATATTACGTCTCGTTCGTCTGAAAACAATTCATTCGCTAACCATTCAATTTCTGTTAGAAATATCTTTCTCTCCGATTCAATTGAAATACGCTCACTCGAAGACAAAGGCTTGGAATCTCTTACTGGCTGTCTTGATGAAAATAATTTCGTTCTGTTAATAATATCCCAAAAGGTCTGTGTAAATACCTTACTGAAATTGTAAGTGACATCTGTTCCCTTAATTGTAATTTCTATAAATATACCTTCTTTATATACATACTTTAGATATGTATTAGATAGATTTTGTGTCGGCCCCCAAATAGCCATTAATTTTGAGGTTACGAGTCTTGAAAAGGTACCTATTGGATTTTCAACATTATTGTTTACAACATATTCCATAACATTTTTAATCAACTCGTATTTTAATGATTTAAAAAAATATATCACCTTGCTGATAGTACTTTTGCCGCTTGCCTGAGGGCCAATGAAGATCATTATATCGTTGATACTAATATCAATATCTTCTATGGGTCCGAAATTCTTTATAATTATCCTCTGCATAGATTTAATCCCTTTTCAAGTATAAAAATAGGTCTCATCATTTGTCAAGACGGCAATGGCCGTTCGAAACTTGCGTCAACCAGTTGCATTGATCTTTTCAAGAATACCCTGAATCTCCTTCCTCAGTCCAGGCAGACGATTCTGAATTATGTCCCACAGCAGTTGATTGTCAACACCAAAATACTCATGTGCAAGAACATTTCTGAAAAGATAGACTTTTTTCCAATCTACGGCAGGATAATTATCCTGCACCTCTTGTGGAATATTCTTTGAGGCCTCTCCGATTATTTCAAGGTTACGGATTACTGCATCATATGTTTTATCATCAACAATGAACTCCTCAAATAAAGATGTGCCGATAAACCGCTGAATCTTCACGATAGCAGTCAGGATGTCTTCAAGATATAATCCATAGCCTCTACGCATAGATGACTTCACTAAGAATGGCATCCTTCATTTGTGGACGAATGGCATTCATGGTTACCAGGTCTACCTCTTTGCCTAACAAGCCTTCGAGATAAAATTTCAGTTCGGCGTAGTTGTTAAAAGTAACGTATCCCTCTTCAAATGCAACAAGAACATCAATGTCACTTTCTGCTTTTGCCTCTCCACGGGCAAAGGAACCAAACACTCCTATACTGGTGAGGTGGAATTGGCTCTTTATCACTTTATCGTGGCTTTTCAATATCTCAATGACATTCATAACAGCCGTCTTCTGCCTTCGATAGACTTCCCTAATGTTACCTCGTCGGCAAACTCTATCTCCCCGCCCATGGGCAGGCCGTAGGCTATTCTTGTTATGGCTATGTTTAGTGGGCGCAGAAGTCCGGCTATGTACTGGGCCGTCATCTCGCCCTTTGTGTTTGGATTAGTGGCAAGGATAACTTCTTCGATGCCGCCGTTTTTGACCCGTGATATCAGCTCGTTTATCTTAAGCCTGTCAGGGGTTATTCCGTCAACCGGAGATAGCGCCCCTAAAAGTACATGGTAGAGGCCGCTGAAGGAGCGGCTTTTTTCGATGACGGCGATATTGCCCGGTTCCTCTACGACACAGATCTTTGAGACGTCCCTTGACGTATCCCTGCATACCAGGCATAGCTCCGACTCCGTTACGTTGTAGCATAACTTGCAAAACCCCGCCCGCTCCTTTACGTCGATAATAGCGTGGGCAATGGAGATGGCCTCCTCCTTAGGCATGTTCAGAATGAAATACGTAAGTTTCTGGGCAGTCCTCCGGCCAATGCCTGGCAGACGGCAGAGTTCACTTATCAGTGTGTCGATTATGCCTGATGCCTCGGCCACGGGTTGCCTTATTTACCGAAGAAACTGGATATATCCGGCATCCCGGGAATCTGAAGGCCTCCCGTTGCCTTTGACATCTCCTCCTGAACCTGATCCGCTGCCATTTTGATTGCCTCATTGCAGGCGGCTACGACCAGGTCCTGAAGCATATCCAGATCGTCGGGATTGACGACTTCCTTGTCTATGGTGATGGAGATAAGCTGCCCTGAGCCGTTTGCCACTGCCGTGACCATGCCGCCGCCGGAGCTGGCCTCGGCCGTTTTCTGGGCGGCCTCCTCCTGCATCTTCATCATTCGTTCCTGGAGCTTTTGCGCCTCTTTCATCAGGTTTCCAAGCATTTTCTTTGACATAGTGTGCCTCCTTATTTATCAGCGTTTATTTTTTGTTACTGGTTTTACTTCTACTACCGCGCCGCCAAATAAGTCCAGCGCATCTTTTACCAGCGGATTTGACAGGGCCTCGGTCTTCAGG
>PEAC01000098.1:0-5231 GCA_002753305.1 Nitrospirae bacterium MYbin6 | reverse complement strand
CGTTACGGAGATAGCGTATTTTCTACCCGATAACTCATTGAGGATTCCTTCGATGATGGATTTTTTCTCCAGCACCGAGTCCGCGTGGATAGCACCCCCTCCGTTAAAGACAATGGCAACCGTATTATTTTCTACTGTGGCAGCGGCGTCTTTTAGCATACCCCACAGGGGGGCCGAGGTGTCGTAGAGTCTGTTCATGGCCCGATCCCACAGGGCGCTATCGTTTTGTGGGGGCTCATCTGGCCTTGATGGAATTACCTGTCTTGACGGGACCGCTGGCGAGGATTCCTGCACCTTGGTCCCGGCCGCCGCTGCGGCGATTTTTGCTGTTGTTGCCGGCTTAGGAGCGGGTGGGCCGGTCTGTAGCTCCCTGATTATCTCGTTTATGGTCTTAAAAGAGCTGAGGAAGCTTATTTTAACCAGGCATATCTCAAGCGCTACGCGGGGGGATTCAGCGCCTTTTATTACGCCTTCGGCCTTCAGCAGTTCATTTAAAACTACGGTGAGTTCCTCCTCTGACGCGGTTAACCGGACGGCTGCCGCCTGTGCCTGCCCACCCTTACAGGCAAGGACGAGGGCGTCGCGAAAGTATTCGATCAGGTCGCGGGTAAATGACATGAGGTCTATGCCGCTTTCGTAGAGTGCCTCGATGAGTTCAAGGATTCCCTTCCTGTTGCCTGCTATGATGGCCTCGGCAGCAGAGGCAATCGCCGAGGCATTTGAAACTCCAATGAGGGCTGAGACATCGTCTTCGGTTATGCTGGTTGAAAAAGACGCTATCTGGTCAAGCAGCGTGAGGGAGTCGCGCATACTGCCGTCGGCGGCCTTGGCCAAGGCCGTGAGGGCCTCAGGGGTAATTGTAAAACCTTCGTGCCCGGAGACAGCCCTGAGACGCTCCATGATTGTCTGTGATGGGATGCGCTTAAAGGGCATGTGCTGGCACCTTGACAGGACGGTTGCAATAATCTTATTCGGCGCGGTAGTGGCCAGGATAAAGACCACATGTGGAGGCGGCTCTTCAAGGGTCTTTAACAGGGCGTTAAAGGCCGAGGCAGAGAGCATATGTGCCTCGTCGATTATATAAAGTTTGTACTTTGCGCCCGATGGGGCGTATTTTACCTTTTCCCTGAGGTCTCTGATGTCATCGACACTGTTGTTTGATGCGCCGTCGATTTCGATGACGTCTAAAAACGAGCCATTTCTAATGGATTCACAATTGGGGCATGTGTCACAGGGGGATGCCGTCGGGCCGTTGACACAGTTAAGGGCCTTTGCAAAGATTCTGGCGGCAGAAGTCTTCCCAACGCCGCGTGGGCCTGAAAAGACATAGGCGTGGGCTATTCTATTTTGCGATATGGCATTTTTCAGGATCTTAACCGCCGTATCCTGCCCGACGAGGTCGTCAAAGCCCCGCGGCCTCCACTTTCTGGCCAGAACTAAGTATGGCAATATTACACTCCTTAATGAGCCAACTGCAAAATGTTTTCGCTCTCTGTACCTACTGCATCCTGGATTCCCGTTTTCACGGGAATGACAGACAGTGGAAGACGGCATTTTGTTGTCATTCTCGTATCCGAACGGGTTGTCATTCCCGCGAAAGCGGGAATCCAGTCTTTAGAGGCAAACATTAATGGTACGTATTTGTTCATTTTGCAATTGGCTCCTAATGTTTAAGCAATACCGGATTACTTCCCTCTATGCAGCCGGGTAAAGACTTGCTGCGGCACACATACATAATGCTTACCGCTGCTTCCTTCCGGACCTGACGGGGTTCACACCTGCCTGTTGCGCAGGGCCATTACCCAACTGCATAGAAGAAAGTACTGGCGGAGAGGGAGGGATTTGAACCCTCGGCGAAGCTTTTAGACCCCGCACACGATTTCCAGTCGTGCTCCTTCAGCCGCTCGGACACCTCTCCCAGCCTGCTATTGTACACGATTTTACACGAATTTACCAGTACAAAATATTTAAGTTAAAAATATCAGCATACCGGCACTTCAACTCCCGCCGATTCTGTTGAAATATCTTTGAAATATACAGGGGGATACGGTATAATAGGGGTATGGAGGAATAAGCCATGAGCGTGATAGCAATACCTAAATCATTACGGGAGAAACTGGGCGACGAAGCCACAGAAGACCTTGTTAAAGTAATCAACGAGGCTGATTCAGCATCTCGTAAGGATGTAGCAACAAAAGAAGATATTGCCAATTTAAAAGCAGAGATAGAAAAATCAAAGTCCGAAACATTGAAATGGATGTTTCTTTTTTGGGCCGGTCAGCTAGTAGCCATGTTCACCTTATTTAAATTCTTCTTTAAGTAGTCACCTTGAGATTATCCCCATCAATAACCACTAGTCATATCTCTCACTATTTTATCTGCCGCCTCTGCCGGGTCATCTGCCTTGAGTATTGGGCGGCCTACTACTATATAATCTGCCCCAAGCCTTATAGCCTGTGCCGGTGTGGCAGTCCTTTTTTGGTCGTCCTCATCCTTATCCTTAATAATACAGGGGGGTCTTATCCCCGGCGTAAGGATTGTAAAGCCGTGACCACAGCGCTCCCGTATGGCCGTTATCTCCTGTGGTGACGCCACAACTCCGCCAAGACCGCAGCCCTTTGCCAGTGCCGCAAGGTGTGTTACCTGATGTGATAGCTGATTCTTTATGTTTAGTTCATCTGTAAGTATCCTGTCGTTAAGGCTGGTCAGCACGGTTACAGCAAGTATGACCGGCATGGTGGTATTGTTTTTCTGCGATTGGGAGGCAGCAGCTTCCACTGCCGCTCTCATCATGTCACTGCCGCCGGATGCGTGGACATTAAACATATACACACCCATGTTTACTGCCTCACGTGCCGCAGCAGCTACCGTATTGGGGATGTCGTGATATTTCAAATCCAGAAATACCCTGCCCCCAAGACTTTGTACCGCCTGCACCGCCCCCGGCCCTTCCTTTGTAAACAGTTGAAACCCTATCTTAAACAGCGTTATTCTGTCTCTGAGGATTTCTACTAATCTCACTGCATCGCTTAATCTGTTTACATCGAGGGCAAGGCAGAGTCTCTTCTTTGCTTCTTCTGATGTCATTTCTTTCTTACGCTTGCCTCCGTACCCTTGAGCAGCCTTTCTATGTTGTCCTTGTGCTTAATAACAATTAACAGCAGGATTATTATGCCATAGATAAGTTTTCTCTCCGTGTAATCGAACAAATACATATTCAAAGGAACAAAGAAAAAGGCAATCAGAGCAGACACTGACGAGTATCTCCAGATGGCAAGCGCTATGAGCCATATCGCAGCAGTAGCAGCGCCAACAGCCGGGCTGTACACCAGAAGCACACCAAAACTCGTTGCCACACCCTTTCCTCCTTTAAAACGTGAGAACACAGAAAAATCATGCCCCAATATAGCGCATATCCCTATCAGACCAACGGCCGTTTCTCCCATGGAAAGTTCTCTGGCAATAACAACCGAAAGCACACCCTTTAACATATCTCCGGCAAGGGTAAACACAGCCGCCCACTTCCCAACGCTTCTCAGTACGTTGGTTGCCCCGATGTTGCCGCTTCCCGTTTTTCTGAGGTCTATGCCTTTCGTCTTTGCAACAATAGTCCCAAATGGGATAGAACCCAACAAAAATGCCCCTATCATACAAAGCACCGTCATATCTTTTTCCAAAATCCTATTGTGTATTGAACTGCCGACACCACGGCAAGCACAACGGCAATCCAAATCATCGCAAGTCCAACCCCGTAGAGGTTTATGCCAAAGAGAGAATTCTCCAGTATAAGACATAAAACACCGGCAATCTGAGCGCCCGTTTTTAGCTTCCCGCCAAGTTCCGCAGCAATCACAATGTCCTTCGTAAGGGCAACAACCCTTAGCGTGGTCACCAGGAACTCTCTCACGATGATAATTATGGCAAGCCACATAGACAGGTTCCCGATGTCAACTAACAAAATCAAGGCCGATATTACCAGAAACTTGTCTGCAATCGGGTCCATAATAATCCCAAACTGCGTAATCTGCCCCGAACGCCTTGCCAGATAACCGTCCAGAAAGTCTGTAATCGACGCCAGCCCAAACACCACCGCCCCCCATACCTGATGCGTCGGCGTAATATATATGAACACGGGGATCACCAATATCCTGCTTAAGGTGAGTATTGTCGGTACGTTAAGCCTTAGCGTAGTCATCTATTATTCCTTTGAGGATTCCTTTGGACTTAAGCAAGAAATCGCATATCTGTCTGACAGCGCCACGACCACCTTCTTTTGTTGTAATGAGACGGGCAAATGTCTTTATATCCTCAACGGCATCCCCTACGGCAATAGGCAGCCCTACGCGTGTCATCAGGTGTATATCAGGGATGTCGTCTCCAGCGCAGGCTATGTCCTTGTAGTAAAGCGAGTACTTAATCTTGAGGTCCTCGTAAGCGGCTACCTTGTCCTCACAGCCCTGATAGATATCTTTTATACCAAGTTCACGCGCACGCCGCTCTACGGCGATACTAGTCCTGCCAGTGATTATTGCCACGTTTATACCTTCTTTTAAGAGCATCTTTATACCGTGACCGTCTTTTACGTTAAACGTCTTTAGTTCGTTACCCTCGTTATCCAGCGTGATAGAACCGTCCGTAAGCACCCCATCCACATCCAAAATGAGCATTGTGATGTGTTTAGCCAGCTCGATTGTCTCATTCGTGACGCCTTTCATATCATTTTTTAGTAAATTTACTGAGCATTGTTGTCAAGAATACCTTCTGTCTGCGAAGAAAATAGTATTCATTATATGGCTTATCGTCGCTTATTAGTATATGCGTGTTACTGTTCAACAACTGTTGTATGGTTAGTTCAGTCAATAGAAACTTAGCCATAAACTGAGTGAAATCTTTGTCGTCCGACCATTCAAGAAGGTCTTGTTTTGCCAGTTCTGGCATTTTGACCTCGATTTCTTTGATTTGAGGTATCTTTATAGGGCTCATAGATGCAAAAAAGTGAACCCCCCAGCCTTCGATACCAGTGTAGGCCTTTACATACGGAAAGGAATTGACTATTGACCTCACTATGGCCTGTTGAGTTTTTAGTTCTGCTATAGGTACCCATTGCTGAAATATGCCTCCCTCACGAAGGCGGGATTTAATAGCATTATAAAAATTCTCTGAGTACAACAGGCTTGACCCTGCTGCCTCAACGGGCGGCGGCGGGGCTATGGTTATTACATCATACATCT
>PEAC01000097.1 GCA_002753305.1 Nitrospirae bacterium MYbin6 | reverse complement strand
GTTGGAGTGGGCATTTCGCAGTAGTAAGGCTGTTGAGCTGGAGCTTCGCCCAATTCATGTACGGCTTGCAACACGAACACGGGGGCATGTATTTGTAGTAATGCTGGCCTATCGAATTATTCAGGATCTTGCCATAAGATGGCAGCATCTGGATATTACGGTAGAGGAAGGAATAAAAGAGCTTTGCACCTTATGCGTCGAGGAAGTGTCGTTTAATGGGGCAGCCACGGCATTCAATCAGATACCTCATCCCCGTGAATCAGTTGAGAGACTGATAGAAGCCGCTCGCGTCAAAATACCGGAGGTGTTACCAAGTAGAGACATCATTGCAACCACTAAGAGAAAACTGCCATCCCGCCGTATTATGAAGAAATATCACATACTTATAGCATTTTTACGCACTTTTTCACCAGGAACATCCGTTATAGTATACACATCCGCTCTGCACACTCATTGAGAATTGCTGCTCTCTAAAGCCTTAATTTGACTATAACTATTTTGAAATGTTATCATGGGTTACGCAATAGACGGTAACTATGTTGTTGTTCCGTTATTCGATTATACTGGCTACTTTATAAAAGCTTTCTGTCTTGTCGGGGGCATTTGAGAGGGCCGCTTCTCTATCAAGCGGTGTTTCAGTGCGGTCTTGCCGATAGACATTTTTAAGCGGAAGTATGTGAGACGTTGGTTCAATGTCTCTGGTGTCCAGCTCATTGAGTTTTTCGATGTACAACAATATATCGTTTAACTGCCTGCCAAACTAAGCGGCCTCGGCATCGCTTAACTTCAGGCGCGACAGCGCCGCTATGTGCGTTACGTCCTTTTCGGTTATCATTGGTGTCCCTCTATATTTTCTCCAGGTTCGCGTACTTCAGCGCAAGGCGCTTTACCCCTACGTTGGGGAAATTCACTGTCACCTTGATGTCGTTTTGCTCGCCATAACAGTCCCTGATTACGCCGATTCCCCATTTCGGATGTTTTACGCGGCAACCCGTGTTATAGGGGAATTCTACAGGTGGCGGCGGCGGCGTCCTTGTGGCCGCGTTTGCCGGGATCGCGTTTTTCTCTATCCACAGGCAGCAGTCCTTGGGGATATCCTTCAGGAAACGGGAGGGTTCCTGGTCCTGAAACTTTGCGTATAATCTCCGTTTCCTTGCTCCAGTCATAAATAAAATATCCTTTGCACGTGTCATCCCCAGATAAAACAGCCTTCTCTCTTCATCAAGATCTTCAGTTGTCTCTGTGGCCTTGAAGTATGGTATGAGGCCGTCCTCAAGGCCGCTTATAAACACCACGGGAAACTCCATCCCCTTTACGTTATACAGGGTCATCAGAGATACGCAGTTCATACACCTGGTGTCGTCGTTTGTGGTGGTAAGCGATACGGTTGAAAGAAACTCGCCTAATGCCATGTTTCCCGATCTGTACATAATCTCTGAAATATCGTTTAAGGAGTTTTCATCGAGTGATTCGATATAGCTTGTATGGGAACCTACCAGCTTTATTGCCTCCGACAGGGTGACTTCCTTTTTTGCGGAGAGCATGTCTATCAATGTCAGGAAAGTGCCAAGTTTTTCCTTTATCGAAGCAGAAAACCCTTTCCCCGCACAGAGTTTTACTATGGCCTTATACAGGCTGATGCCTTCCTTTTTTGCCTCGTTCTCTATCTTATTCAGTGTGTTTGCGGTAATTGCCTTATTGGGCTGGTTTATTACCCAGCGAAGGCTGACGTTATCGTCCCTGTTCCATATCAGCCTCAGGTATGAGATTAAATCCTTCATCTGTCTCTTATGATAGAGTGTTGAGCTGCCGATTACCTTAAACGGTATGCGTTCATTTTTCAGGGCCTCTTCTATTACCCTCGACTGGAGGTTCACCCTGTAGAGAATCGCTATGTCGCTGTATGAATAATTTCCCTTGAGATAGAGGTCTTTAATGTTTTTCGCTATATATTTCGCCTCATCCTCTTCGGCCATGAACCAGTAGTGGCAGACCTTTTCGCCGGCTATTTTATCAGACCAGAGGATTTTGTGTTTTCTGTGTGAGTTTTTCGATATTACGCTGTCAGAGACCGTTAGTATGTTTTGCGTGCATCTGAAGGACTGCTCAAGCCTCAGGAGCTTTGTATTGGCGAAGTCCTTTTCAAACTTTGTCAGTATGTTTTCCGTCTCGAAATCGCGGGACTTGTAAAGGGTCTGGTCGTCGTCGCCGGCTACGAGGATGTTGTCTCTTGCCAGGAGCTTGAGGAACTGGTACTGGGCATATGTAGTGTCCTGAAATTCATCGACGAGTATATAGGAAAACATTTGGCGATAACTGTCCAGTACATCGGGGTTTTCTTCAAACAGCCTCAACGTGTAAGCGATTAAATCGTCGTAGTCCAAGGCATTCATCCTTTTCATCTCGTCCTGGTAGCGGACATAGACCTTGAGGAGTTTTTCGTCGAAATCGAAGTTGTTATACGTGCTGAGCAGCTCTTCGGGGGTCAGGAGTGAGGATTTGAAATAGCTGATCTTGCCAGCAACCCCTTTGTATAGGGCCTCGTAGAGCTTCATGTCGTTGAGAATATGGCGAATCAACCTGCATTGGTCCTCGCTGTCGTATATTACATAGTCTGTTGTAATCCCAATGGAGGCCTTCTCTTTCAACAAAATCCGATTACACTGTGAGTAGAATGTGCCTACCCACGCGCCCTTGAGGTTGCTCTGTGGGTCGTCGTCTATCGCAAATGCAATTCGGTCTCTCATCTCGCCGGCCGCCTTATTGGTAAGCGTTACTGCGAGCATTGAGCCGTACTTTTCCCTATTTTTGTTATAAAGATGGGCAAATTTGTGGGTTATAAGCTGGGTCTTGCCACACCCTGCCCCCGCCAGAACTAGTATCGGGCTGTCCATGTAGTCTATGGCAGCCGATTGCTGGCCGCTTAACTTGTCTAAAGCAAGATTCTCAGACATTTTCTCTAACTACTATAATAACAAAATTCCCTGTATTTTTAGTTATTTTTTTATTCAACCGTAACGCTCTTAGCAAGATTTCTTGGCTGGTCTACATCGCAGCCACGTATTACCGCTATATGGTACGCTAAAAGTTGTAGTGGCAGCGCCATAACAATCGCATCCAGAAACTTATTTGACCGCGGCACTAAGAGAAAGTGGTCGGCTATACCCCTGACCCCATCGTCATCCTCATTCGATATCACTACTGTCTTGCCCCCCCTGGATTTTACCTCCTCGATATTCGATATGACCTTTTCATAGAGTGTCTCCTTTGACAGGAGTATGACAACCGGCAGCTCCTCGTCTATCAGGGCAATAGGGCCGTGTTTCATCTCACCGGCAGGGTAGCCCTCGGCGTGGATGTAGGAAATCTCCTTTAACTTTAATGCCCCCTCAAGCGCTATTGGATAGAGGATTCCCCTGCCTAAGAATAAGAATCCATTGGCCTTTGACAACTGCCGCGCAAGTTTTTCTATCTCGCCGTCCGCTATCAGCACACTCTCCAACAGGGTTGGGATACGCAGAAGCGTATTTATCGATTCCGTGAACACTTTATTTGACAGCGCTATGGACAACAAATAGAGCGACACCAACTGGGTTACAAAGGCCTTCGTAGAGGCAACGCCGATCTCAGGCCCCGAATGTGTATAAAACACATAGTCCGATTCCCTTGAGGCGGTACTGCCTACGACATTGCAAATGGCCATTGTTCTGGCACCGCATTTTTTGGCCTCTTTGAGGGCCGCAAGCGTGTCCGCCGTCTCGCCGGACTGTGTTATGGAGATAAATAAATCGTCTTTCCCTATTATCGGCCTCCTGTATCGAAACTCCGAGGCGATGTCTACCTCTACGGGAATCCTTGCCGCCTCCTCTATCATATATTTACCGCACAGGGCCGCGTGCCATGAGGTGCCGCAGGCGGCTATGAATATCTTTTTCGTCTTTTTAATCGTCTCTTCGTCAAGTCCGAACTCATATAAATTTACGGAGCCCTGCTCAACATTGGCCCTGCCCGTGATTGTGTCGGCTATGGCGCGGGGCTGTTCAAATATCTCTTTCAGCATGAAGTGCCTGTAGCCGCCCTTCTCTGCCATTGATGGGCTCCAGGTTATCTTTGTCGGCTCTCTATGAACCAGGGCGCCTTCGGAGTTGCGTATTATCACGCCCTCCCGTGTGAGCACCGCCGCCTCGCCGTCCTCCATGAAGATTACGTCTCTGGTGCTGCTTAAGAAGGCCGGGACGTCGGAGGCACAGAAGTATTCCCCATCCCCGAGGCCTATTACCAGGGGGCTGTCTTTTTTGGCGCATATTATCTTTCCCGGTTCCCTTTCACATATCACGGCCACCGCGTAGGAGCCCTGGAGGAGTTTTATCGCCTCCCCTACTGCCGCTTCAAACGAGTGGCCCTTGCGGTAGAATGACGCTATCAGGTGGCACATGACCTCGGTGTCGGTGTCGGAGTTAAATACGGCCCCGTCTTTTATCAGCGATTTTTTCAGTTCTATGTAGTTCTCTATGATGCCGTTATGTACGATGGCTATGTCGTCTACTCTGTGCGGGTGGGCGTTAATCTCCGACGGGCTGCCGTGGGTTGCCCATCGGGTATGGCCTATGCCGGCATTGCTCTTTACGCCGGACAAGGCCGGCTTGCTTATCAGCTCGTTTATCTTGCCCTTACAGCGGACTATCTCAAGCAGGCCGTCGTCTGCCCTTATAAAGGCAATGCCAGCGGAGTCATACCCCCTGTACTCAAGTTTTTTCAGTCCCTCAAGCGCTATCTCTATTGAGTTGTTTTTCCCAACGTATCCTATTATTCCGCACATATTATACCGGCCATTCTAACCTCATTTATCGTGTTTTTTTGTGGAGAACTTCGCCTTAACCCAGTCCAGGATGTTGCGCTGTTTTGCGCGGCATAGCGCGAGTGCGCCCTCGGGGACGTCGTGAGTTATAGTTGACCCGGCACCAACGAAGGCACCCTTACCTATTGTCACGGGGGCAACGAGCTGTGAATCGCTCCCGATGAATACTCCGTCCTCTATCACAGTCTTATATTTTTTCACGCCGTCGTAGTTGCAGGTTATCGTCCCGGCGCCAATGTTTACATTGTCCCCAAGGGCGGCGTCCCCTATGTAGGATAGATGTGAAGCCTTTGTGTTTACGCCAAGTGTGGAGTTTTTTATCTCGACGAAGTTGCCGACCTTTGCCTTTTTCCCTATCGACGACCCGGGCCTCAGGTGGGCAAACGGCCCTACCGCGGCGCCTTGTGCTATCTTTGAGTCCTCTATCAGGGTCGAGTCCTTCACTATGACATCCGGCTCCAGGGTGGAGTTCGTTATCCTGACGTTTGGATAAATAGTGCAGCCCTCACCTATCCGGGTCTTTCCCTCTAATATCACGTTCGGATAGATAATCGTATCGCGTCCAATTGACACATCGGGGGATATCAGCGTGGTGTTTTCGTCCATCAGGGTAACGCCTTCGTCCATCCAGTGGCGGTTAATCCGTCTTTTCAGGGCGTTTAATGCCTGGAGGAGTTCCAGTCTTGAGTTTATCCCTATGAACTCGTCTTCGTCATCCATTTTTTGCGCCTCGACTTTCAGGGCGTTTTCGTTTCCTATTGAGACGATGTCAGTAAGGTAGAATTCCCCTTTTTTCTCGTTCTTTTTTATCTTATCCAAAAGGGGCAGTGCCTCTTTGCTAAAGACATAGATGCCGCTGTTTACCTCGTTTATTTGCCGTTGCTCTTCTGAGGCATCGTTATTTTCCACGATACACCTCACAGTGCCGTCGGGGTTTCTCAGCACCCGCCCATAGGATGATGGGTTTTTAGATACGAAACTCAGCACCGTGATGGCATTGCCGCCTCTGATGTGTCTGTCTATAAGGCCCCGCAGTGTCTCACTCCTGATAAGGGGCGCGTCTGCCGTCAGAACCAGTGTATAGTCGAAGTGCTCACCATTAAGTCCGCCGAGCCCCGAGTTAAGCGCGTCTGCCGTGCCAAGCAAACTCTCCTGATAAGCAAAAGACACTATTGGCTCTCCCTTGAATATTTCTATGATCTCTTCTGAGTGCCTTCCTATGGCCAGAACGATTTTTGATACACCTTTGACGGCCTTAACCGCCTCTACGGAGTATGTGACAATGGGCTTGCCTGATAAATTGTGGATAACCTTGGGTGTTTTTGACTTCATTCTCCTGCCAAGCCCGGCGGCAAGGATTATTGCGCAGATTTTCATCGGCTATGTCCCGTGATGGTATGTTTGTGGTTGCAACTCTCTTGGTTTCTCATAAAATTATCCTATGATTTCAGCTCCACGACACAGTTAACTGTGATTGTCTGTGTGCCGCGAATGATTTTTAATTGGACGATGTCGTTTGGCCTTTTGTCTTTAAGCGCCTTAGTAAGGTCTTGCAGTGTGTGTATCCTGGCCCCGGCGGCCTCGACGATTATATCGCCTCCGAGGTAGATGACCGTGCCGCTTATTTCAACGGGCTTGCTGCCCCCTCTGATGCCGGCCTTGTAGGCGGGGCTGCCCTGGACGACCTGAGACACCAGTATCCCTGTGATAACGGGAAGGCCCAGGGCCTTAGCCAGTTTTTCCCAAAGAGAAACCCCTACGATTCCCACCCACGGCTTTCTGATCTTTCCGTATTTAATCAAATCGGGGATCAGGGACCTGGCAACACTTATCGGTATGGCAAACCCTATGCCTACGCTGCCCCCTGTGGGGGTGAATATAGCCGTGGTGATGCCTATCATCTTTCCGCTTGTCTCGATTAAGGGGCCCCCGGAGTTGCCGGGATTAATTGACGCATCCGTCTGAATGACGCTGTCAATGACCTTGCCCGCGCTTGTTGTCAGTGGACGGCCAAGGGCGCTTATAATACCCTTTGTCAGGGTAGAGTTCAGGCCGAAGGGGTTGCCTATGGCAAAGACATGCTGCCCTATCTGGAGGGATTCTGAGGCACCCATGTCGATTGTCTTAAAAACGGTATTTTGGGGCGGGAGGATTTTTATCACGGCAATGTCGTTGTCCTGGTCTGCTCCTATGAATTTCGCGGGGTATTTTTTGCCGTCAATCATTGTAACGCTGATTTCTGTGGCATCCTCTATGACATGGTAGTTGGTCAGGACATAGCCGTCGGCAGTTATAATAGTCCCGGAGCCGGAGCCTTTTTGCGGATAAACGGAGAAGAAGTCCTGCACCATCGTCGTCGTTGTTATGTTTACTACGGAGGGGCTTGCCTGCTTGTATATGGAGATTGCTGTTTCCTCCTCAGAGGTCATTTTCCCGGCGGCATGAGTTGTGTTTAGTGAGATTAATAAGAATATGGCTGTGAATAATAAAGAATAGCCCTTCAGCGGGCAGCATAGCTTTCTGGCCTGAGAGATGGGAAGGGCCATGCGCCTACGGTTGCTCCTCATCGGGCATTTCAAAATTGACGTGGACATTTTGGACGTCATCCATTTCGTCGAGGGCGTCGAGAATCTTCATCATCTTTTGCACTGTGGGATTGTCGACCTGGATGTAGCTGCCGGGAATCATGGTAATCTCTGCCGAGGAGACAGGGATTGCCGCTTTATCTAAGCGGTCTTTTACTGTGGCCATATCTTCGGCGGAGGTAATCAGCTCGAACATGTCGTCATCGGGATCGTTTTTAAGGTCATCGACACCCGCCTCAAGGGCTTCGGCCATGAGGACATCCTCGGATACGGCCTTTTTATCAATTAAAATACAGCCTTTTTTGGAAAACATCCAGGCAACGCAGCCGGACTCGCCCAGAGTGCCGCCGTGTTTGGTAAGGGCATATCTGATCTCGGCCACAGTCCTGTTTTTATTGTCGGTCATGGCCTCAATAAGGACAGCAACTCCTCCGGGGCCATATCCTTCATAGACGATCTCCTCGTACATTGCCCCGTCAAGTTCACCAGCGCCCTTTTGAATTGCCCTTTTTATGTTATCAAGAGGCATATTCACTTCTTTTGCCTTGTCTATGGCGGTACGCAGGCGTGGATTGCCGTCGGGGTCGGGGCCGCCGATTCTTGCAGCTATAGAGATTTCCTTTACCAATCTGGAGAAGACCTTACCCCTTCTTGAGTCCGTAACTGCCTTTTTTCTCTTGATGCTTGCCCATTTCGAATGTCCTGACATTAAGCTCCCCCGTAGTTATCAATATAATTCAATATGATATTATACCAAATTGTGGCCGTATATGCAATCAAACATGGCGCACAGGGTAAATATTTACCATATACACACGCACTCCGCCCGTTCACTGAGAATTGCTGCCCGCGCGCAATAAGTTTTGACACACAGGCGGAGAAAGTGTTAATCTCAGGCAGCATTTCATTATGCGAATATGTTAAGAGAAAGGTAGGATATGAAATTATTGACGGCGCTTTTGTTAGGGCTTACGCTGGTAGTAACGAGTTGTTCTACGATGCCTTCTTTTCCTGAGCCATCGGCAGACCAGCCCCGAACTGCTTGACATAAACAAATTTAAGGCCGGAGGTACCGGCTGAGGATTTTCGGATTATGGCAGCAGCGGCATTAGATATTTTACTGTTGTTGATGTTTATCGCGTTAAGTATATGGGAGAGGCGGCGTCTGCGGGAGGCGGCAGCCTCGTACGGCAGGCGCATATTCGTAATTATCAAGCTCGTAAAACTTTCAACGCTGCTCCTGATAATATTTACGTCGATTACTGTGATTTATACCTTCTGAATAAAAAGGGAAAAGGCCCTGATAAAAAAAAGACCCTTTCCCCTAAGCCCATCTGCTCTGCGCATTGGCAGAAGCCCCTCTCTGTGTTACTTTGGTGATACTGCGGCGTACAGGCTGTTCTTTCCTCGTTTAATAAAGAGGAGGACGCTATCAGAGTTGCTGCCCTTTTTGATCTTTTCTGCAAAATCATTTACGTCCCTGACTGCCTGCCTGTCAACCTCCGTGATGACGTCGCCTTGAGCAATACCTGCCTCTGCTGCCGAGCTTCCCGGCTCAACGCGGACTACCATTACGCCTGTATTACTTTTTAAACCAACCGCTTCGGCCACATCCGGTGTTACCGGGCTGATTGCCAGACCATAGGTCTTATTTGTTGCCGGGGCCTTATCGTCCTCATGGCGAGCCTCCAGTTCGCCTACTTTTACCTTGTGTGAGGTGGTCTTGCCGTCTCTTAGTACCTTAACTTCCGCCGATTTTCCGACGGGGGTTGAAGCCACGATTCTTGATAATTCTCTTGGCTCTTTTATCTCCTTGCCGTCAAACTCAAGCACTACGTCACCGCGCCGGATACCGGATTTATCGGCTGGCCCGCCATCTACTACATCGGCCACAATGGCGCCCTTGTTATCCTTCAGGCCGAAGGATTTGGCCAGTTGAGGTGTCACCTCCTGAATTTTTATGCCAAGCAGGCCCCTTGTTACGTATCCTTTTTTCTCAAGCTGTGGTGCTATCTCCTTTACGGTATTTATGGGGATGGCAAAGCCGATCCCTTTTCCTGATGAAATCATTGCAGTGTTGACTCCTATCACCTCCCCATTTAAGTTAATCAGCGGCCCTCCGCTGTTACCCGGATTGATTGATGCGTCGGTCTGAATGAAGTTATCATATGGGCCGGAGCCGATAAAGCGGCCCTTGCCGCTAACGATGCCGGCGGTTACTGTCTGGTCGAGGCCGAAGGGATTGCCGACGGCCACTACCCAGTTGCCGACCTTCAGATCGTCGGAGTTGCCGAGGCTGAGGGGTTTAATATTGGCAATTCCCTCAACCTTAATAACGGCCAGGTCGGTGTTGGCGTCCCTGCCGATGACCTTGGCGTCGTACTCTTTGCCGTCTGATAGTTTTACCTTGATTTTATCGGCATTTTCGATTACGTGGTTATTGGTCAGGATATGTCCGTCAGCGCTGATAATAAAGCCTGTGCCGAGGCCGCTCTGAGCGTAGCCCTCAAAGGGGTTGCCCTCGAAAAAGCGCTTGAATCGCTCATCAAACGGCGAGCCTGGGTGATTATTGAATGAGACCCCCTTTGCGGTCTTCGTAGTCCTGATGTTTACAACACCGTCGCGCACCTTATCGGCAAGGCCGCTGAAGTTTGCGGGAACCATAGGTGTGGCCTCGGCCTCGGCCGTATGGCCTCCCCGCGCAAGGGCATCGGCGTCTCTTAGTGCCGACGCAAACCCATAAGTCATACCTATAAGCATTAAGGCGATTAACAAATAGACCGCAACGGACTTAACTCTTTCACGAGCGGCCGATGTCCCTGTCGTTGATTTTTCCATATACACTACCTCCTTTTTAGTTTACCCCGCAGGGTTGTTTTGTATGTCTTCATTATAACCCCCGAAGGCTTACGCCACGATTGCCAAAAGATTACAAAACGGTAATGTCACGTTTGACAGATGCCGTGCGTGATATATGCCGGATAAAAAATAAATCCCGGACATATTCCAGTATCTGAGCTTGTGAAGCACTTGAAAAACATCTAGTATATACGCCAATATATAAGCCATGAATGTAAAGGTATATGCAATGAAAAACGTAGGGATGTTCATAGCCTTCATATTTGCCCTCTCCTCTAATGCGTACGGCGCCGAGGGGCAACAGATAGTTATGCGCCTTAGCGAACAAAACAATTTTCTGAGGGTTGTATTTCAAAGTTCGAACGATGCCCTGATAAGCGCATCGACGGTCAATGAATCGTACAGTCTGGTTAAGATAGATTTTCCAGATGATTTCCTGTTTATTAAAGGATCGCCCCTGCCGGAAAA
The DNA here is from genome assembly GCA_002753305.1 of Nitrospirae bacterium MYbin6. Classification (GTDB taxonomy): domain Bacteria; phylum Nitrospirota; class Thermodesulfovibrionia; order Thermodesulfovibrionales; family Magnetobacteriaceae; genus Magnetominusculus. The sequence goes on along the minus strand of PEAC01000097.1, from coordinate 1,686 downwards.
TATTAAGGCAACCCAAAAGGGCAGCAGCATATATTTAAACATTACAAACCTCGAGAAAATAAAAACCACCCGATATAAAGGACCACCCAGACTAGTCATAGACGCATATATAACCGGCTACAGAAAGGCCCCCGAGGCAGCTCCCATCCCGGGGCAACCACCCGCGCCTGGAACGCTACCCCTGCCGGTTCAAACAATCGAGGGCGCCGGGCTGAGGAGGTATAGTATCCTGTTGGATGCCGGGCATGGCGGCACGGACGCCGGTATGGTATCGGGACAGTTTAAAGAAAGCACCCTTACCCTGTCCGTATGTGCCGTCCTGGCAAAACACATTGGCAACAAGGCACGCAGGGTTACCATCTCCAGAAAGGACGACACCGCAATGTCTATAGAGCAAAGGCTCAACGATATAAATAAATACAGGCCTAACGTGTTCATAAGCATACATGTCTCGGCATCGGGCACATTTGGCATAAATACGAGCAGCTTTCCGGCCGTCATCTCCAACACCGGTTCAGGCATGGCTTATAGCACCGCCTATGTCCAGGCCGCATATATTGAAAAAAGCCGGGCACTGGCACAGGCCCTTGTCAGCGCGTTTAACGAGAAGTTTCAGCTGCAACCCGTATATAGGGAACTGCCCATACCAATACTGTCCGGTACTGCCGGCGCTGCCGTTATGATTGAGCTGCCCAATCCGGCTTCTTTTACATACAATAATAGTTCGATAAATTCCATATCGGATGCTATAATAAAGGCGGTCTCGGAACATGAGAAAAAGTAGGCTAACGTTTTTTATAATTTTACCGATAATGATACTGATAGCCGGTGTATCGGCAGGATATTATTATTTTATATGGAAAGACGACGGCAGCACAGGCTCAATGAGCCTGATAGCGTTAAAGGAGAAGGAGAAATTAGTAAGCGACACCCAGGACGTAAAGGTGTTCTACCCCGAAGGCGCAGCCCTTAATATAATGGTAATTAAAATCAAGCAGACCTTCGATACGATGAAAATAGCCGAAACCGCCATAGGTGAGCTGTTTAACCGCAATACGATACCCAACAAAGAGGCCTTTCCGCCAAATACCAAGGTGCTGGGAATATACTATGGCATAGATAAAATACTCTATGTGGATCTCTCGCCCGATATAAAAAGGAATTTTCAGGGCGATGCCCTGAAAGAATTTTTAATAATAAAGAGTATATACGAAACGGCCATCTCCAACTTAGAACTGGACGACGTGAAGATTCTTATAAATGGAAAAGAAGAAGATACCCTGGGAGGACACTACAGCATAGGCTCCCCTATAAAAAGAATAGCCACACAAGAGGTAAAATTAGATGAAATTCGACAACATGGCTGATTTGCCGATAGGAATATTCGACTCCGGCGTCGGCGGGCTGACGGTATTAAAAGAGATACACGCGCTCTTGCCCGCGGAAAATACAATTTATCTTGGGGATACGGCCAGAGTGCCATACGGAATACGCTCGGCCGAGACGGTCATCAAGTATTCGCTGGAGAATAGTTCGTTCCTCGTGGACAAGGGCATAAAACTGCTGATAATAGCCTGTAACACTGCCTCTGCCGTGAGCCTGGAGATAATAAGGCATACGTTTAAAATCACGGTCATGGGCGTTATAGAGCCGGGCGCCAGGGCCGCGGCAACCGCAACCCGAAAC
>PEAC01000096.1 GCA_002753305.1 Nitrospirae bacterium MYbin6 | reverse complement strand
ATGACGAAGTCCATGAAGACCGGTTTTTTGGTCTTGAGCGCCTCTCTGATGACCGGCTCGACATCCGAGGGTTTCTCGGCGCGAAGCCCTACGGCAGAGTATGCCTCGGCTACCTTGACAAAATCCGGTACCGTGTTGAGGTGGCTATGGGAATATCTCTCATTAAAAAACATCTCCTGCCACTGCCTGACCATCCCAAGGTAGCGGTTATTGAGGATTGCCACCTTGACGGGGAGTTCATAGATTACGGCCGTGGCCAGTTCCTGGATGTTCATCTGAATGCTGCCGTCACCGGCTATGTCTATGACGGTCTTATCGGGATGCGCTACCTGGGCGCCGATTGCCGCCGGAAATCCATAGCCCATCGTGCCAAGCCCTCCGGATGTAAGAAACGTCCGCGGCCTGACGAATTTGAAAAACTGCGCTGCCCACATCTGGTTTTGCCCTACCTCGGTGGTTATGATGGCGTCTCCGCCCGTGGCCTCGTAGAGTTTTTCTATGACATACTGGGGTTTAATAACCGTATCGGAGTATTTATAGCACATGGGCTTGAGTTCTTTCCATTGGTCAAGCTGCTTAAGCCATGCCTTTCTTATCTCCGTCCACTGGGTTATTTCCTCGTTTTTAGCGAGCTGGTTAAATGTCTTGAGGATATTTTTAGAGTCCCCTACGATGGGAATGTCAACATGCACGTTTTTCCTTATCGATGTGGGGTCAATGTCTATGTGGACGATGTGGGCATTGGGGGCAAATGCTGAAATCTTCCCTGTAACCCTGTCGTCAAATCTCATGCCAACGGCTACTATAAAGTCAGACTCCTGAATCGCCATATTGGCGTAATATGTGCCGTGCATCCCGGGCATACCCAGAGACAGCGGATGTGCCGACGGGAAACTGCCGATGCCCATAAGGGTGGTGATGACGGGTATCTGGGTGAATTCGGCAAGTTCTTTAAGCTCGTCGGAGGCCCCGGCGAGGATTACGCCGCCTCCGGCTATTATTACCGGCTTTTTCGCCTTAGACATGCCTGCCACGGCCTTTTCTATCATCAGCCTGTTACCCTCTATGGTAGGGTGCCAGCTGCGTATCTTGATTTTTTCGGGCCAGTTGAACTTTGCCATCCCCGCCGAAATGTCTTTTGGCAGGTCGATAAGCACCGGCCCCGGCCTGCCGGTGGAGGCAATATAAAACGCCTCTCTGATTGTGTCGGCAAGGTCGTCGATGTTTTTAACCAGATAGTTGTACTTAGTACACGGACGTGTAATGCCTACGATGTCCGCCTCCTGAAAGGCATCGTTTCCGATAAGCATAGTGGGGACCTGCCCGGTCAGCACCACGATGGGAATTGAATCCATTGCCGCCGTGGCAATGCCCGTAACGGTGTTTGTAGCCCCTGGGCCGGAGGTAACAAGCGCCACGCCTACCTTGCCGGTAGAGCGGGCGTAGCCGTCGGCCATGTGTGTGGCGCCCTGTTCGTGCCGCGTTAGAATCAGCTTAATGTCTTTGGCATCATAGAGGTAATCAAAGAGATTTAAGACAACCCCTCCGGGATATCCGAATATATGCTCGACCCCTTCTTTTTTTAACGACTCTACGACTATCTCAGCGCCGCTAACTTTCATCTTTCATGCTCCATGCTCCTTTTTTTATGTTACTCTCAGCCGCGTCTCATTGCTCTTTGCCGCGTGCTTAGTAGTATTTTCACAAAGGGAAATATAACATAAATATCTATATATAGTCAAAAATTCTGAATGGGAAAGAATGGCAAAATCACTATGATAATGTTGCTATAGGCAATTCCACACGGAAACAAGGCGCGATAAGCATTGTGCCTCAGAAATTCTTGGGATTCATGTCCAGATGGGCTTGCTACCCTCTCTGTAAAGCCGAATTTGCCCTTGTCATGGCAATGTTGAGTGAGGCTTATGATGTGAAAGTGTCGGACATGAAACGCGATGTGTACTTTGCTGCACTTTCTAAGTTATCGCTGGATGACGTTAAACGGGCTTGCAGTAAAATTATCGAGACCTGTAAGTTTTTCCCAAAACCCGTGGAAATCATTGAGACCGTCGGCGGCAACCCCGACAATACCGCACTAATGGAATTCCTCATATTCAAAAAGGCTGTGGATAGACATGGGTATTACACGACCGTTGTTTTTAACAATCCCATAATTCACGCGGTTGTCCAGGCGTTGGGAGGATGGGTAGCCGTCAGCTTCAAAACGTTGGATGAATGGGTTTGGCTTGAGAAGGATTTTGTCAAACTCTACAAGGCTTTCGCCGAACGCGGCCTACCTAAAGACGTGCCGCTAAAGCTATATGGACACCATGGTTTAGCTAATTTTAACCGTGGATTTCGTGAGGGCCAAAGTCTTTTGCCGGAGAAAGAGGACATGGACGAGGAATATATCAACTTGCGAAACCGGTATATATGCGGCTTGCCTGAATATATCGGCGACAAACAAAAAGCCCTTGCATGGACTGAGGCTGCCGACAAACAACAACTTGACCATTTTGTCGGTGTCAGCAATATGGTTTTGGCAACACAGAATTGACGATGGAAAATAGCCTATGATTGTTACACCTGAGAGGCAGGCCCGCGGCACGCGTAAACAAACCCCTGAAGGCGCCCTCAAATCCGCCATTCGCAAATACCTGAAATTCACCGGCTGGTATGTCGTTAACATGTGGCAGGGGCAAATGTCCTTCCCCGGCATCGCCGATCTCTACGCCCTCAGAAATGGCAGGGCGTTATGGTTGGAAATCAAGACCGGCAAGGGCCGCCAAAGTGACGCCCAAAAGGCCTTCGAGCCGTCTATCAAACAGGCCGGCGGAGAATATTATCTCGTGCGTTCTCTTGACGACATCAAGTGAATCACCGGAGACAATAGTTTATTATTCAGCAGCTCAGGAGGTAAGAATTGATATCAGACGAGATCAAAATATCTACAATGGCAAGACTTCGGGCAGTCAGAGAGATTCTGGAACATCAAATAATACCGGACTACCAGGATGCCATTGATATAACCAAAGAGCCGGACACACTTACGAGCTATGGCCTTGCCTCTCAGATGATGACCTCGGCAGCTTCCAATCTCGATGCCGCTTTATTTCTTCTAACAAATGGTCTTGACTAAGCATATTTTACAATAATATTTTTATTTATATAATTCTACAACTTACAAGGTTAAACATCGCGCAATAGCTAACATATCGAAATGCTCACCAGATGAGATAGCAGCGATGCGGCTGGCGTTACGACATAAGAAGGACCTTACCCAAGTAACCGCAAAAGGCAAGGACGTAATAACCAGACAGGGATTGTGGCAAGTAATAGCAAGGGTAATGGAACAGGGGTCGAGATTGTCGGCGGTGCGTCTTGCGTCAAGACATGCTGCATGTGATGTGTTGGGGCTTAATAGTTTTAACGAAGATGATTTGTATAACAACCTTGATTGGTTGTGTGAGAATCAGACCAGGATAGAAGATAAGCTATTTAAGAGAATGCCTAATCCCGGGTTGTTTCTCTATGATGTTACGAGCAGTTATCTGGAAGGGACAGAGGATGAATTATCTGCATTTGGATACAACCGTGACGGCAAGAAAGGAAAACAGCAGATAGTGATAGGTTTACTATGTAACGAGGCAGGAGTGCCGCTGTCGCTTGAGGTTTTCACTGGGAATACTAATGACAGCAGTACTTTTGCATCACAGGTAAAGAAAGTTACAGAGCGTTTTGGGTCTGAAGAGGTAACATTTGTTGGTGATAGAGGAATGATAAAGAGTAAACAGATTGAGGACTTACAGGCAGAAGGATTTCATTACATAACAGCAATAACGAAGCCACAGATAGAGACGCTGATAAACAATGGCATAATCCAGATGGATCTATTTGACCAGGGATTGGCCGAGGTAAAGGGTAATGGCATCCGGTATGTACTGAGGCGTAATCCCCAGCGGGCACAGGAGATACGAAAGTCGCGTGAGGATAAGCTGCAATCATTAGCCAAGGATGTTGACAAGCACAACAAATACCTTGCAGAACATGTGAAAGCCAAGGTAGCGGCAGCCCTGCGGGAACAGACTAAGCGCTTGAATATTTCCAGGTGGGTAACAGTGTCGGCGAACTCAAGAGAGGTTGTGTTAAGTATTGATAAGGAGACGTTAAACGAAGAGGCTAAACTGGACGGATGCTACGTGTTGAAAAGTTCTCTTCCCGAACAGTCTGCAACGGCAGAGACGATTCATGGCCGATATAAGGATTTATCATATGTGGAGTGGGCATTTCGCAGTAGTAAGACTGTTGAGCTGGAGCTTCGCCCAATTCATGTACGGCTTGCAACACGAACACGGGGGCATGTATTTGTAGTAATGCTGGCCTATCGAATTATTCAGGATCTTGCCATAAGATGGCAGTTGCTGGATATTACGGTAGAGGAAGGAACAAAAGAGCTTTGCACCTTATGCGTCGAGGAAGTGTCGTTTAATGGGGCAGCCAGGACATTCAATCAGATACCTCTTCCCGTGAATCAGTTGAGAGACTGATAGAAGCCGCTCGCGTCAAAATACCGGAGGTGTTACCAAGTTGAGACATCATTGCAACCACTGAGAGAAAACTGCCATCCCGCCGTATTATGAAGTAATATCATATACTTATAGCATTTTTACGCGCTTTTTCGCCAGGAACATCCGTTATATCACAACTATACGGCCTTATTATTCGGAAGTCCACTTACCGGCATGCCCTGGAAGCGCTATCGCAGCTCTCAACAAAGCCATAAATTCCCTTCGGGGGATTTCCCTTGCCCCCAAGGTTTTCAGGTGTGGTGTTACCACCTGGCAATCGATAAACATAAACCTCCACTCAATGAGCCGCCTTACCAGCGCGGCAATCGCCGCCTTCGAGGCATTGGCCTTCAGCGCGAACATGGACTCTCCAAAAAATGCCCTTCCAAGGGCCACACCATAAAGCCCTCCGGCCAGTTGCCCATCGGCCCAGGTCTCAACCGAATGCGCGCAGCCTGCCTCGTGAAGCCCCGTATATGCCTCAAACATATCGTCATTTATCCATGTACCATAGCCGTCTTTTCTTTTAATGCCGGCACAACCTTTCATCACATCGGTAAAGGCCTGGTCGAAGGTTATCTCAAAGATATTTCTATTTATTATTTGCCGCATACTCCTGGACAGTTTAAATTCATTGAGAAACAGCACCAGTCTGGGGTCGGGTGACCACCACAAAATGGGGTGTTCTTTCATATACCAGGGGAATATCCCAAGCCTGTATGCCTTTAGAAGCCGCTCCCGGCTGAGGTCCCCGCCTATGGCCAGAAGGCCGTCGTCTTCGGCCAATTCAGGAGGGGGAAACAGCAAATCGTCCGAGAGTTCAAATACGGGCACTTACCTAGTCTTCCGCGTCATTGCCATATGTGAAGCCTACCTTGCCGGAGTCTATTTCTATATGTACGGTGCCGCCTTTTTGAAGCCTGCCAAAGAGTATCTCCTCAGAGAGTACCGTCTTTATCTCCGTCTGGATCACCCTGCTCAGGGGGCGCGCGCCGTAGCGCTTGTCATAGCCTTTTTCGGCAAGCCAATGCCTGGCATCTTCTGAAACCTCTATCGCCACCTTCTTTTTCTGGAGCTGCCCGATAAGTTCCCCGATGAATTTATCCACCACCATGAGCATTACCTCGTTGTTTAACGGGTTAAAGTGTATTATGTCGTCGAGGCGGTTTCTGAATTCGGGGCTGAATATCCTGCTCAGTGCGTCTTTCCCCTTTGAGGCCGTGTCCTTTGTCCTGTCGCCAAAGCCGATGGCGTTTTTGTCCATCTCCTGAGAGCCTGCGTTTGAGGTCATAATAACTATGACATTGCGAAAATCGGCCTTCTTCCCATTGTTGTCCGTGAGGGTTGCGTAGTCCATTATCTGCAGCAGGATATTAAACACATCGGGATGTGCCTTTTCTATCTCGTCAAACAGGACAACGCTATAAGGGGTCTTTCTTATGGCATCAGAGAGAAGCCCGCCCTGTTCAAACCCCACGTAGCCCGGAGGCGCACCTATGAGCCTCGCAACCGTGTGTTTTTCCATGTATTCACTCATATCGAATCGGATAAAGCTTATGCCAAGCGCCTCGGCTAACTGCCTGGCAATCTCGGTCTTGCCTACACCGGTTGGCCCGGTAAAGAGAAACGACCCTGTTGGCTTGTCAATAGTGCCAAGCCCGGCTCGTGAGCGTTTTATCGCGGTCACAAGGGAGGTGATTGCGCCGTCCTGTCCGAATACCTTGCCCTTTAACTGCGCGTCAAGGGTTTTTAACTTATCCGCCTCGGACGTGGTAACGCTTCTGACGGGGATTTTGGCGATTTTTGAGACGACCCGTTCTATCTCCAGCGGCCCTACTGTGTGATGCCCCGGGGAGGGGTTAGCAACCCCCGGCCTAAAGTTGAGTTTCATGTATGCCCCAGCCTCATCAATTACGTCAATGGCCTTGTCTGGAAGGAATTTGTCGTTTATATATTTTGCTGACAGCTCGGAGGCAACCCTCAGGGCCTTTGACGTATATTTTACGTTATGGAATTTCTCATATCGGGATTTCAGGCCGTTTAATATCTTATATGTCTCGTCGATAGAGGGTTCCGAAAGCTCAATCTTCTGGAATCGCCTTGATAAGGCCCTGTCTTTGTCGAAGTAGTTCTTGTACTCTTCATAGGTGGTTGCCCCGATGCAGCGCAGCTTGCCGGAGTTGAGGGCCGGCTTCAGGATATTTGAGGCATCCAGTGAGCCGCCGCTTGTTGCGCCTGCCCCGATAACCGTATGTATCTCGTCTATGAACAGGATTGCATTTTTCATTTTCTTCAGTGATTCTATTGTGGCCTTCAGGCGTGCCTCAAACTCTCCGCGAAACTTTGTCCCCGCTATCAGCCCACCCATGTCCAGAAGAAAGAGCTTTGTGTTTTTCAGCGCGTCGGCCACCTCCTGCTGGTATATCTTAAGCGCCAGGCCCTCGACTATGGCCGTTTTGCCCACACCTGGTTCCCCAACAAATACGGGATTGTTTTTCTTGCGTCTGCTGAGGATTTGAACCATTCGCTGAAGCTCCAGGTCTCTGCCCACTATGGGGTCTATCTCACCCCTTGAGGCCTTGTCTATCAGGTTTACAGTGAATTGCTTTAACGGGTCCTTCAGGTTTTGAGTCTTCTCGCCAGGGTCTGCGTCTTCGTGCTCCGGTTCTTCCGCCGATGGGCTTACCTTAGATATTCCGTGTGATATGTAGTTGAGGACATCCAGCTTGGTGATATTTTCTTTTTTCAGGAAATAGACCGCGTAGGAGTCAGTCTCGATAAATATTGACGCAAGGAGGTCTCCGGCGTCCACCTCTGACTTGCCGGATGACTGGATGTGCATGAGCGCGCGCTGCAACACCCTGTGAAAGCCCACCGTAGGTTGAGGAAAATCGTCCTTGTCCCCGGATATCTTTGGGATCTTCTCTCCGAAGAAATCCCTCAGCATGAGCTTTAATTTCTCTACGCTGCCGCCGCAGCTAGTGATGATTTCTATGCCTTTTTCATCGTGCAGCAGCGCAAAGAGTATATGCTCTATTGACAGGTACTCATGGTGCCTGCCCTTTGCCTCTCTGATTGTTGCCTCAAGGCTTATCTCGAGTTCTTTATTAATCATATTTTTTCCCCGCTTAGCCGCACAAGCTATTCCTCTTCCATCATACACATAAGAGGAAAATCGTTTTTCTCGGCCAGTTCGTGCACACGTGCCACTTTTGTCTGTGCAATATCTCTTGTGTAAATGCCGCACAGGCCGGAGCCTTGCTTGTGTACATGCAGCATTATCTGTGTCGCCTCGGCCGCGGTCTTATGGAATATTGTCTCCAGCACAGTTACGACGAAATCCATCGTTGTGTAGTCGTCATTTAACAAATATACCTTGAACATTGGCGGCAGCTTCAGCTTGCTGGCCGCCATGTCCTCAAACAGCTCTTTGAATTTTCTCTCAGCCATTATCTTATTATTAATAAAAACGTAATCTTAAGTAAAGTGATAAATTAATTGCCGCGGCCCTGCAATGCCCGCAGCTTGCTATTTGCTTCGTCATTATATGGTTCAAACTTTAATATATCCCGAAATTCCGAGACCGCGTCCTGAAGTCGATTCATCTTTATATAGAGATTTCCTAGGTTCAGACGAGCGTCTATATATTCGGGTATTAATTTTATGGCAGTCTGATAGTTAGTGCGCGCCTCATCGAACTGTCCACGTTCGTCGTAAATAGTCCCAAGGTTGTTATAGGCCACGGCAAAATCCGGGCTATATTGAATCGCCTTTTTAAAGGCATCAAATGCCTCATCCATGCGCCCCTGGGAGGCGTATATGTCTCCGAGATTGTTGTACGGCTCGGCATAGTCGGGCCTCAGTGTTACCGCGGTTTGAAATTCCCTTATGGCATCGGGGATTCGGCCATGCCTCAGGTAGTCGTACCCCAGATTATAATGTGGCCGTGCCTTGTTGGGGCTTTTTCTTACCGTATCCTCCCATAGCTTTATCCTGTCGGCCCAGACCTCGTTTCTCTGTAGTGTCATAGCTGACAACAAGACAACTATTACCGCCAGTGCCGGGACCACCTTCATTGGGCCTGCCTTTTTCTCAGACAACCACATGGCAACGGCCATCAGGGCGATAAAAAATCCTACCGAGGGATAGTACAACCTGTATTCATTTATTACGTCTTTTATCGGCAGAACGGAGGACTCGACAGATAAGGCAATGAAAAACCATAGAATGCCGAAGGAATACAATCTGGCCGCATACCTGTCCCGATTGTCTTCAGGCAAGACCGCAGACCGATAAAACATATACACGGACGAAGCAAAGACCGCGGCGACCACTAAAAACGACAGCGCTACTTCAGGGCTGAAAAAACTCCTGAACACCGGGTAATCATAATCAAGATTAAGGCCCACCGGGACAAATAACAGCCTCAAATAGGTTACTATGACGCGAAATTGTGTGAACAGGTACTCAGGTGGGGTTAAAAGGGCAACAACTGCCGCCTTCATGGACGAATCCGCCGAACTCACCGCAGTATTCAGCGCACTTGCCGCGGTGGCGTATTTCTCTGACAATATGGACATTGGGATGATTAACATAGTTGACATCAGCGGAAGCAGATATAGAATTCTCTTTTTTAGTTTCCCACCGAAAAACATAAACTCCAGGACAGCCGCAATAACCGGAAGTGTGAAGGCAATTTCCTTTGACCTCATGGCAAGGATGGCGGAAAACACCGATGTCGCATAAAGCATATATCTCGCGGCCCTTGAGGCCGTAAGCCTGGAACTTACATATGCCACTATAGAAATCAGGCAAAACAATGTGGCAAGCGACGTATAGCGCTGTGCGATATACGTTACGGCAGATGTCTGAATCGGATGGACGGCGAATAAAAGGGCGGTAAATAACGCCATAACACCGGCTCCAAAACCGGAACTGGTAAAAAATGGACTCCGAAAAATAAGCCTGACAAGCAGATATATAAACATGGCGTTGCACATGTGAACTATCAGATTAAAGACATGAAAGCCCACGACATCCATGCCGTGGAGCTTGTAGTTCATGGCAAAAGTCAGTATTGCCACGAACCGGCGGTTTGCCGTTGGAATAATTAACAGATAGTTATTCAACCACCAGCGTGGGGCTTTACTCGTTACATCACCAATATCCCTGACGACGTTCTTTTCGATTATATTGGTGTAGTCGTCGAACATGAATGGAGCTTTAAATGAATTGCAATATACGATTACGCAGGCAGCCGCAATAATCAATATGTGAATGATTGGGTTTTTGAGCAGGGTTTTATATTTTTTCAGCATCAGACTTTTACTGTAAAACCACTCATTTGTATACAATCTCAAGGCGGACAAAGGAGTAGAATTTGCCTGCTTGTGAGCTTATCTGCTGGCTGGAGGCACTTCTTAGCGTAACCTCACGGATTTTGCCGTCGATTAATCGGTAGAACCGGTTGGATGAGATGATGTTCTCGGTCTTATAACGGGAGTACGGGTCTGTGCCCTCTTTACACAGGACGTGCATTCCCCCGCCGCCAAGTAGGACATTGCCGCCGGATAAAAAGAGAAAAAGATCCTGGTCCTCTGCGATCTCGCCGATGTTTTCCATTATAGCCTCCCACGTCCACGGTGTCTCGTCGGTTCGGATAACCCTGCCCTCTTTTAAAACGGCATAGCCACCTGCGATAGCAGGCAGTGTGTCTGTAATAAGCTCGCCGGCATCCAGGTAGAGTGCCTCGCCAATTCTGTCGATTCTGCCCTTGATGATACCGCGGGAATTTGATATGTGAAGCCACTTCTCTATCTCACCAATTGTCCCGTTATACCTGCCATCCCGAATATAGACCATTGAGACCTTAGATATATTCCCCTGGACTATACCTCCCGAGACGATGTTCAGATTGGAGAGTTTCCCCATGTTACCCACAAAGAGCGAATTTTCAATCCACAGAGAGCCGTCGCTTAAGATTTTCTGCCCGATTTTCTCTACGTTAAGCGTCATTTCCCTCAGGAGGATTACACAGTTCTTCAGTGTAATGCTTCCGTAGATGGTAACCTCATTGCCACTGATTTCGGAGGCCATCTCGTTGCCGGAGTCTGAGATGACGACAGCGCCTGACTTTGTTATTTTGATATCCTTGACAGGAAATATTTTTCGAAGTATATTGACGTCAGCAACGATTTTTCTGAGGCTCATCTTGTTCCCACGCGAAAACAAGTTCTTCAGTGCGATAATAATAAGCGCCCAAAGGTTACCGTACATCTGGCTTCATGTCCTCTCTGTTCAAACTCATATCTGAAATTGTACAACAAAACCACAGAAATGACAACTGCTAATGTTGTAGTTGCACAGCGCATGTGCGCCATGTTATTTTTATATATGAAAAAAAATATTCTTCTCCTTTTAATATCGTTAATCGCAGGCATATTGCTCGTTGAGCTCAGCACGCGGGCCTTCGGCATCAGGCCTTATAATATATCCATGTTCAACAAGCCCTGGGCAGAGCCGCACCCGTCTCTGGGATGGAAAAACAGAGGCGGCACTTATAACTCCACAGAACCAGGCCATGCCCCCATGGCTTTTTGGGCAGACGGCAGAAGGGCTAACCGAGCCACGCAGACGAAAACGGCAAACCACAGGGCAATCCTCATAGGTTGCAGCTTCACACAAGGCTACGGCGTCGGCGACAACGAGACGTTTAGTTATCTGCTGGACAAAAAATACCCCGGCATCACCTTCGACAATTACGGTACGGGCGGCTACGGTACGGTTCAATCCCTTCTGATGGCAAGGCATGTGTTTAACGAAACGTCCGTCCCCGACTTGGCAATCTATGGCTATATCCCCGGCCACATGGACAGAAACGTTGCCTCAGCCTCATGGGCATCTGCCCTTAAGGACGCCACGGGGAAGAATATCTCTGCTCCACATGCCGTCGTAACCGGCGCAAAGGTGGAGTATCAACCAATGAGCGTTATAGAGCCGTGGCCGTTAGAGCGGCACTCGGTGCTGATGGCAATGCTCCATAAGGGCTGGCTGCGCGTTAAGCTGCGAAAACGCCCTGAGCAAAAACTCCTTGTAACTCAACACGTCATAACCGAGATGAGGGACTTTGTGGCAGGCAGTGGGAAGTCGAGGCTCCTCGTGGCCATTCTCGTTGATGACGGGCAAATGAGCACCTTTATGAGAGGCCAGGGGATTGAATATGTAAACTGCGCCCATCCGTCCTATGGGAAAGGCCCCGGCCTTAGTGTTGGCGGCGTAGGCCATCCAAACCACATACTGCACGAATACTGGGCTGAGTGCATATCTAAGTGGATTGCCGATAATTTTGTTCAGGCAGAGACGGCAAGATAATTTTTAAATATCTATTTCCAGGCCGTCATACGCAATATCCACCTTTACGGGATGCTCAGGGGATGTAATCTGGCTGTATTCCACTGTGTCCTTATATAGCTGGTCGATGGTTTCATCACTGTAGGCAGGTTCATGGTGGAACAGGCAGAGGCGTTTTACATTTGCACCTATAGACAACTCCACGGCGAGCATATTGCTTGAGTGTCCCCAGTCCTCCTTTGTATCGATGGCGTCTAAGAACGAGTACTGGGCGTCGAAAATCAGCAAGTCAGCCCCCTCAAAGAATTTAATAAGGCTGTCCTGGTCGTCTTTTTTATGTTCCGAATCGGTAGAGTAGACTATCTTTCTGCCGTCTTTTGCGAAACTATAGCCATAGGAGAAGCCCGGATGGGTCTGCCTCATTCCCATAACCTTATAGCCGGCTATCTCGTATTCTTCTTCAGGGTCAAGGACATGAAAATTGATGTCTGCCCTCATTGCCTTTAGTGGGACGGGAAAGTTGGGGTATTCCTGTTGTCTT
>PEAC01000006.1:64324-67240 GCA_002753305.1 Nitrospirae bacterium MYbin6 | reverse complement strand
CGGCATGACCCCGCCTGAGACATACGCTCAAATGTGGACGGCCATTACAAGCGGGAAAAGGTGGGAGGGTGAGCTGACAAACAAGAGAAAAAACGGCAGCCTGTACCTGGAGAAAATATTAATTTCACCTATATTAGATGACAGCGGCAACATAGTTAACTATGTTGCCATAAAAGAGGACATCACGGAGAGGAAAATGAAGGAGGGCCTGCTGCTATTATATGAAAGGCAGGCAAGAATGGGCGAGATGTTAAGCGTAATAGCCCATCAGTGGAGACAGCCGCTATCGGCAATAAGTGCCTCGATTAACAGGCTGGAGCTGGAGTCGATAATAGGCACGTTGGAAATAGGAGCCCTGTTTGAAACATTTAAAAAGATTAAGTATCAGATTCAGCACCTGTCGCAGACAATTGATGACTTCAGGAGTTTCCTGAAACCGGACAAAACCAAGTCAAGATTCGATATAGGCAATATTATTCAAAAAGGCCTTAGAATCATGGCAGACCACTATGAAGGCAAGGGCATTCGGATAGAGCAAAAGAGCACACAGGATATTCAGGTAGAGTCCTACGCCGATGAACTCGTCCAGGTGTTTTTATGTGTATTAGAAAACTCTAAGGACGCATTTGAAAGCAGAAAAACGGACTCCCCTGTGATATCGATAGACATTTACAGGGAAAACTCATACGCGGCCATAGAGATAGCAGATAACGCCGGAGGCATAGCGCCTGATGCGATAGATAATATTTTCCTGCCATATTTTACGACAAAGAAGGAGCTCAAGGGTACCGGGCTTGGCCTCTATATGGCAAAGATGATAGTTGAAGAGCACTGTGACGGCAAGATAATCGCCTCTAACAAAACACATGGGGCATCGTTTATAATAAAGATACCAAACTCTGACGATTGATGGAACTATGGAACACTTAATTAAAGAACTAATGAGATACGCCAAAGGGCTGACGGCCTTGTATGTGGAAGACAACTCTGCCATAAGAGAAGAGGTATATAATATCCTGAAGAAATTCTTTGATTTGGTGGAAACGGCTGCCGATGGGAAAGAGGGGCTGCAGATATACAAAGGCCGCAGACACGACATAGTAATAAGCGACATCAAGATGCCGTTAATGGATGGGGTTCAATTGTCGAAGGATATCAGGAAAATCGACAAGGCCCAGGTGATAGTGATAATGTCCGCCCGTGATGACTCAAGGAGCCTGTTAGACCTGATAACCATAGGGGTAGATAAATTCATAATGAAGCCTCTGGATAATATGAAGTTTTTAGAGACGCTTCTAAGTGTCTGCAAGACAGTCACAAACGAAAAGGATATACAAAGATACAAGACAAACGCCGAGGCCATATTCAGAAGCGTAAGCGAGGCGATAATCACTGTAGATAACGAGACGAAAATAATAGAGGCCAACGACGCGGCGAGAAGGTTTTGCGGCCTTGGCTATAGTGAGATAATAGGCAGGGAATTTAAGTCCGTCTTCGGACTGTGTTCGACCAGGTTTAACGACACGCTTGCCGAGACGTTGAAAAAAGGCATCCCCGTAAAAATAAACCGCGCGGAATGCAGCAGAAGAGACACGGGCGTCTCCATAGCAAGCATAACAAGCTATCCCCTGCTTGACGCCGGCAAAAAGCAATACGGCGCCGTAATGGTTATAAGGGACGACACCTACTCCTCAACGCTTGAGAACGAGTTAAACCAGAGAAGGCAGTATGACAAGCTGATTGGCAAGAGCGAATCGATGCAAAAGATCTACTCACTGATAGGGAATCTTGCCGAAACGGATGCCGCCGTCCTGATAACCGGCGAAAGCGGCACGGGCAAAGAACTGGCGGCGGAGGCGATTCACTTCGGAGGGGAGCGCGCCGCCAAACCCTTAATAAAGGTGAACTGTAGTGCGTTACCTGAGAGTTTGCTGGAGAGTGAGCTATTTGGACACACCAAAGGGGCCTTCACCGGGGCGATAGCCGATAAGGAGGGGAGGTTTCAAAAGGCAAACGGCGGGACGATATTCCTTGATGAAATCGGCGACATATCGCCTTCTGCGCAGATACGCCTACTGCGCGTACTGCAGGAGTATGAGTTTGAACGCGTAGGAAGCTCCACACCGGTGAAGGTAAACGTCAGGGTTATAGCGGCCACAAACCGCAATTTAATGGAACTTGTCAGCAGCGGAAAATTCAGAGAGGACCTGTACTACAGATTAAACGTCGTGCGATTGCACCTGCCGCCGTTAAGGGAAAGAAGGGACGACATACCGCTGCTTGTGAGGCATTTCATTGATAAATTCAATCTGAGATATAAAAAAGACATAGAAGGCATATCAAACGATATAATGAAGATGTTTATGGGACATATCTGGCCCGGGAACGTCCGTGAACTGGAGCACACAATGGAGCACGCCTATGTTGTGTGTAGCAGGCCGGTAATTACGATTCACGACTTGCCGGAGGATTTTAATAGAGACACTAAGCAGGAGTTACCCGGCGGAGTCCAAAGCGAAGGCGACAAAATCCTCCAGGCCCTGGTGCAATCCCAGTGGAGAAAAAACAAGGCAGCAGCCCTCCTGGGGATAAGCAGGGTTACGCTTTACGAAAAAATGAAGAAGTTCAGGATAGACATATAGAGCCTGTAACAAAATAACCATGGCATTTGTTGTAATCCTTCGACCCTTCGACAAGCTCAGGGCTCAGGATGATTCTTAACCCTTCAGGCATCCTGAGCTTGTCGAAGGATTTCCGATTTATTGGTAAAAGGTACATATCCCTCGTATCGGAGCTTGGGCTTAGCCCGAAATCCGATATAGAGAAGCGAACCGGGGAGAAAACCATATTGAAATAAGTGTTTCGGATGCTATAGTAACCCACCTAAGAGGTGAAATAAAAAGGGAGGCAAAACAA
>PEAC01000006.1:0-64302 GCA_002753305.1 Nitrospirae bacterium MYbin6 | reverse complement strand
CTGCTTTCGCAGGAATGACAAATTAGCAGTGGAAAATTCCCTTTCTGTCATTCCTGCGAAAGCAGGAATCCAGTTTTTGATCTCTATATAGATAAGTGTAAATTTCTATATCGGAGCTTGGGCTTAGACTTTTTATTGACAAACCATCGCCATATATGATATAGTGCGATTCGTATAATACATCCCAAGAAACCAAGGAGAGAGTGATTAATGAAGAAAAAACTGTTGGTGTATCTGTCGTTGTTATTAACATTGGCCCTTTGTAGTATTGTTTATGCCGAAGGTAAAAAGGCTGACTCGGCACCCAAGCAAGGCAGCATCCTCTATGTGTGCAACTGCGGCCCTACCTGTACGTGTAATACCGTATTGACAGCGCCAGGAAAATGCTCTTGCGGACAAGACACTGTTCCAATGCATGTTTTAAAAATTGAAGGCAGCGAGGCTATCCTCTGCTCATGCGGCGCAAGTTGTACGTGTGAGCTTGACAAAAAAGACGCAACGAAATGCACATGCGGTAAGGCTGTAAAGAGGGTAAGCATTAAAGGGCTATACGCATGTAGTTGCGGCAATTCGTGTACTTGCAACACAGTAACTGACAAACCCGGCAAATGCCCATGCGGCTCCGACTTAAAGAAAGTGTAGTAGAGTATCCCAAATCATAATGGAAGGGGTATGTGCTGAACGCCATACTCCTTTCCGCATTACTCAGGCATCGTAAAGTCTACCAGCCGCGCTTTAAAATCGTCTCAAGGATGTTTCTCTCTTCCTCTACCGACAGTTGAAACTCAATGCCTATGTCGAATTTATCATAGGCCGTGTTTATATATTTTATCGTACCTTTAACAGGCTGTTCTTTCTTAGTGCCGCCCACGGGAAGTACCACTTCTACCGCGCAATTGTCCTCGAACAGAAACTTGGCCGACCATCTGTCTAACATGCTCGAGTTATATAAGCTGCACTTGCAGCCTGTCGGGCTTATATCCTGGACGCATGCCTTTATCTTATTTTCTTTTATCACGAGTACACAAGGTATTTTACACTCAATTCTCTGTTTATCGCGGCGTTCTTCTCTTTGAATTGACTCAGGATACGCTATAATCGCCAATATTGTTGGTTCAAACGTAATATCTTTTACCACTGTAGAAAACTTATAAATATTTTCTCCAATAAAGCATTTCACGTTGATTTCAGTACCGGATGGCAACTTAGCGTCAAGCCCATCCATGCCCCTTGTCTTAATTATAATTATATCGGACTTAATATCGACAATAAAACCGGATACTTTAGATTGTATGGCCTCCGTTGTTATTTCTATCGGTGCGCCAACCTCTGAAGCGCTTAAACGACAGGTTTCTTCACTGGCGGCATTTTCCGAATCCATAGGTGTTCCTCCCTTTTATTAGCGTATTAGTAATTCTGCCTCAACCTTAAGGTTCCACAAGAGCTGCTCCTGCTATAATAATACATAGGACTTATAAAATCAACCCGTGCCCTGGGAAGACAGCTCTTCGCTGGTTGAGGCCATCTCCTCGGCTGCCGATGTGTTTTGCCGGATTACCTGGCCAAGCTGCTGAATCGCCTTACTTATCTGCTCCGCCCTCAAAGTCTTTGCCAAATTCAACAGGTATTTTTATCCTGAATGTTGTCCCAATGCCGGGTGTGCTCTCTAGTTCAATGCTCCCCTTATGTTCTTTTACTATCTTATAGCAAATTGAAAGCCCCAGGCCTGTGCCCACTCCTACGGGTTTTGTTGTAAAAAAGGGATCGAATATCTTATTTTGTATCTCTTTTGGGATTCCCTTGCCTGTGTCGCTAATTTCTATATTTACAACGCCGTTGTCCGCGTGTGTACCGATTGTTATTATACCGCTGCCCTCTATGGCCTGGCATGCGTTTATCAGCAGATTCATCAGCACCTGATTGATTTGTGCCCCGACACATAGTACTGTTGGTATGTCTCCATAGTTTTTATGGATTTCGATTCGGTTCTTATACTCGAAATGTATCATATCGACCGTTGTATCGAGGGCGCCGTTTATCTCGATTTCAGCCACCTCGGCGGAGTCGAGCCTTGAGAACTCCTTTAGATTTTGTACGATTTTCATGATCCTGGTAATGCCGTTTTTTGTGGCCTCAAACAGCTTGTCCTTTCTACCGACTATATAATCATAATCGATCTGCCGTTTATACGCATCGACTTCCAATTTAAGCACGGATGAGGTTTCATGCCTATCGTAGATTTTCTGCAGGTTTAAAGTCTCATTGGTATATTTCTGTATTGTTATAACGTTGTTGTGAACAAAGGAAAGCGGATTATTTATCTCGTGCGCTATCCCTGCCGTCAATATTCCCAGAGACGCCATCTTTTCCGATTGTATCAATTGCTCCTGATTGCTCTTGATTTCTTCGTTGAGCATCTTTATATACTCGTAATTGTTATTTATCTCCTGCCGGTGCTTATTCAGAAGGAAGAGCATGTTATTCAAATTCTCGCCGACCTCTTCGATTATTGTCGGGGTCGATTGCTTAAAGACTTCACATTGTTTACAGCTATGATATTTCTCTACGAAGGAACCCTGAGGGTCCCCTCCACAATACGTTCCTACCACCTGCCAACACCTCTGAGGTTCACTGCCAAATACCGGACATTGGATATTACTACAGGACATCACCTCATAACACATGGGTATATGCTCATTACGGTATTCGGTGAAGTCCCCCATAACCGCCTTTTCAAATAGCGGAATTATGTCCTCTCTGAAGCATTGGACCAGCATGTTGATGTCAATGCCTTGCAAATTTATGTTTTTAGAATCATCACCCATTAAGTGCACCCTTTGCCTGGCTTGACCACCTCGGTCTCTACCGGGTCAGCCGTGTATTCAGCCGCTATATTTCTATTTATCCCACACCTGCAGCAAACTCCCCGACAGATATTGCGTTATTGATTGCCTCAGGCTATGGGCCTTGTTTAGTTTGTCGTATTCTGTCATTGACTCAATGCCAGGGTTGCCCTTGTGTAATACTGCGTATATGACCTCGCTTACCAATATATCGACTATGTGTGGCAGCTCAATAGAATTACGCAGGGCTGTTAGGTCTAAGGCCCTTTTTTGTTCAAGCAGACCCTCATCGTTCCATTTTTTCAGCAGACAGTAAATACCGAGGATAAGGCCCTCGAAGTGTTTTTTTAGTGATATATCGTTATTGGAGCTAAGATGTTTAGTGAATTCGGTACACGATGCCGTGCCGCCTTTGGTGTGCATGATGTAGTTTACTGTTATCCTTGGCTGGCGCGGTTTAATCTCCTCAGAGACTCTATTGTTGCCGTTGCCCGGCATCGGCCTTTGCAGCCCTATATGGGTATTTTTATCCATCAATTATAGATACTATCAAAAACAATGCCAACTATATACATCCAGGCAGACATAGGAATGACGGACATTTTCACGCATAGGCAGTGGGTGTTCGGGAATGATAGCTTACATTTTGTTAATGCGGCTGCCTTACATTGTGTTAACCATGTGGTACCTGACGTGCCGTGGAATCAGTCAGGATAGCTGCTATAATCTATCTGTATCCCGCAGTCGATACAGTTTATGAACTCCTCTCCTTCGCATCTGACATAGATAATAAGTCCGCAACTGCCGCATACGACGCGCAGGCCGCCAGGGTCTCTTATAACTGCCGAGGTTACCTGATTACCCCTGATGGCTATGATGGAGATTGGGTATCGGCGTATATTGAGGGGGTGTCCGCAGTGATTGCACATATGCTCTATAGTGCCGGGGGATATGGCGTTATCGGCCAGACAGTTGGAGCATAGGGTATGATAGTTATCGTCCAGGGCATATCTCAGGCAGTATTTGTCTATATCCAGGTCCATATTATCTCCATGTATTGATTGTACCATTTTGGGCTTAGAGTATTGTAGTGGATCCTAAAAATGAGACTATAGAGCCTAAAGTTTCAGGATAAGCGAACGCCTTCAGTCTATCGAAATGCTCCGAAATACGCGACAAATTTATTACCTCACTATGTTATATTAAAGAATCGATATAAAAGGGCAAAAACCATTATTAAGGAGATTTTTATGGCTGATAAATTCATAGAGGTAAACCCTGAAGACCTGCCCGATAACCCGTTTAAGGCCATCGGCAGCCAGTGGATGCTCATTACGGCCGGTGATGCCGATTCCTTTAATACTATGACGGCAAGCTGGGGCGGCCTTGGCATTATGTGGGCCAAAAAGATCTGCACCTGCGTCGTTCGCCCAACCCGCCACACATACTCTTTTATGGAAAAATCCGGCACGTTCTCTCTCTCTTTCTTCACGGAAGAATATAAAAAGACACTGCTTTTTTGCGGCACACACTCAGGCAGAGACACCGATAAAATGGCCGCAACCGGCCTTACCCCCGGCCAGGACAACGCAACGATATACTTTAAAGAAGCGCGCCTCGTATTTCTATGCAGGAAAATATACTACCAGGACATCGACCCGAGCCGTTTTTTGGACCCGGCAATTGAAGCCAATTACCCGCAGAAGGATTACCACAGGATGTACCTGGGCGAGATTATTAAGTGTCTTACTAATCAGTAAAGGAGCCAAATATGGATACAAAAACATTTCTTAAGTCAACTCATTTTTTTTCTGACCTCAAAGATGCCGAACTTAATACACTGATTGAGGCCTCCTCAGTAGAAGACTACACCCCTGGGCAAAAAATCATATCCCGCGGACAGCCGGGCAGGTTTCTCTATGTCCTCATTAAAGGCAAGGCCGAGGTGGTCTTTACGGACTCCATGGGCGATAAACTCTTCACCGCTACGCTGAAATCCAGCGATGTCTTCGGTGAGATGTCAATTATGACAGGGGAACCGGCAGTTGCCGATGTGCTTGCGATTGAACACTCACAGGGTATCGCTATCCCACGCGATATAATCTCTCAGGTAATAGCAAGAAACTCTGCGGCACTCCTTAAAATAGCAGCACTGATTAGTAAACGAATGGCCCAAAAAGAACAAAACGAGGCCCTCATTGCCCAGTACAAGGCCTCACACCAGGAAAACCCCGACCCCTATGACCTGAACTTCTCCTCTGCTCTTAAACCAACAAAGATCCTGGTCATAAACTGCGGCAGCTCTTCGTTGAAATATTCGCTCTTTGACACCTCCAACCCCTTTCCCCTTCTTGAGGGCCTGATCGAGAAAATCGGCACAACTGCGTCATACCACAAGATAAAGACCCAAAAATCGGATGTGAAAAAAGAGATAGAAGTCTCCGATTTCCCAAAGGCATTCATCGAAATGGAGGCCGCACTGACTGACCCCGCAATCGGTGCAATCGCCTCTTTCGACGAAATTGACGCTATCGGCCACAGAGTAGTTCACGGCGGGGATAAGTTTAAAAACTCAGCGGCCATAACCGATGAGGTAATCGAAGAAATAAGGCAGTGCGTTGCCCTTGCCCCTCTTCACAATCCATACAACCTTGCCGGAATAGAGGAGATGCGAAAACTCCTGCCACAAAAGGGCGCAGTTGCGGTGTTTGATACCGCGTTTCATCAGAACATGCCGGAGAGCGCTTATCTCTATGCCATCTCACGCGATCTTGGGGAAAAATACAAAATCAATGAAAACATTCGCCGCTATGGCTTCCACGGCACTAACCACAACTACGTCTCATTAATGGCGGCAACATATCTTAAACGCAATGTCAGGGAGTTGAGAATCATCTCGTGCCACCTCGGTAACGGCACCTCCGTATGTGCCATCGACCATGGCCTCAGCGTTGACACAAGCATGGGTATGACCCCTCTGGAGGGGCTTGTCATGGGTACGCGCTGTGGCGATATCGACCCCGGCGTATTAATTTATCTGTTAAACTCCGGCCTCGGCGCTAAAGATGTCGATACATTGCTGAACAAGGAAAGCGGCCTTAAGGGCCTCACAGGGTTGAGTAACGATATGAGAGAAGTGCTGGCAGCCGCTGACTCCGGCAACGCCAGGGCAAAGACCGCCGTGTCGCTGTTCTGTTACCGGCTGAAAAAATACATTGCCGCATACATGGGTGTCCTGGGCGGCCTTGATGTGTTGGTCTTTACAGCAGGTATCGGCGAAAACTCGGCCGAAATACGTGGGCGCGTGTGCCACGGCCTTGAGCACATGGGCCTGGTCCTCTCTAAAGAGGCAAACGAAAAGGCAAAGGTAAAAAGGGGCCATATAGAGGAGATCTCCGTCGACGGCGCACAGATTAAAATCCTTGTCGTAGCCGCAGACGAAGAGCGAATGATTGCCAGAGAGACCCTCCACGCCCTGCACATCGTGAAAGTAAAAGAGGCAACCGTCTCTGACTTGAAACGAAAGATTCCCATTTACACCACAGGGCACCATGTCCACTTAAGCGAAAAGGACTTCGCCGCACTCTTTGGCAAGGGCAAGGCACTAACAAAAAAACAGCAGCTCAGGCAGCCGCAGTCATTTATTGCCGAAGAAACGCTGAGCCTTATAGGCCCCCGTGGCACAATAGAAAGCGTCGCCATAGCCGGCCCGCTGCGAAGGGAGACACAGGTGGAGATTAGCCGCACGGAGGAGTTTAAACTCGGCATCGACGCCCCTGTCAGGCTCTCAGGAGACCTTGAGGGTTCGGCCTCACTCACACTTGAAGGCCCTGCCGGACGTATAAAACTCGATAGCGGCGTCATATGCGCCCAGAGACATATTCACATGAGTCCCGAAGATGCCCTTTCATACGGCCTCAGAGACCACGACGTCGTAAGGGTTATTATTGAAAGCGCACGGAATGTCATATTCGGAGATGTCTTTGTCAGGGTAAGCCCGAACTATACGCTTGAGCTGCACCTTGATACCGACGAGGCAAACTCGGCAGAGGTGACACAAGACTCAACTGCCGGCATAGCCGGGATTCAGTCGAGGGCATTCATCTAAGAATGGCCGCCGCTGTGATTGAAACCTTGCCCTATATTAACACGCTAAGGAAGTCGCTCGGCCCATGCCGTGAGGCATATGTTGTTGGCGGCACGGTCAGGGATTTGATTTTAAACAGGGAGAGCCGGGACTATGACGTGGCCCTCATTGGCGACCCGTTTTCAATCGCAAGGGGCTTTGCCAACACTATACGCGGGGCGTTTGTCGTGCTCCATGAGAGGTTTCCGACCGCGAGGGTCGTAAAAGGGGACTGCATATTTGACTTTACGTCTCTAAGGGGCGGCAGCATCGCTGACGATCTCCTCAGCCGTGATTTTACGGCCAATGCCATTGCCGTTTCAATCTTTGATTCATCTGATTTAACAGACGTAACCGGCGGCCTTTCGGACATAGAACATAAGGTAATCAGAATGGTCTCGAAGGATAATCTGGCCGATGACCCCGTCAGGCTGTTGCGTGCCCTCAGGTTTGCCGCTGAGCTGGGTTTTACCATAGAGCAGGCAACGCTGGATGCCGTCAGGGCACTCAGAGGGCTTATCTCCGGGTCTGCCGCCGAGCGCCTGTGGGCGGAGCTAAAGATGCTCTTTCTTGCCCGCGACTCCTCGGCAGTTGTGCGCTCTGCGTGTGGCACCGGACTTCTCTTTGAGCTTATCCCCGAGCTTGAGCGTCTGAGAGGCCTTCTGCAAAACCGCCACCACCACCTTGATGCTTTTGGCCACACGATGGCCGCGTATCAGGAGGCCGAGTCGATTATCAATAATCCACGCTTACCGTTTTCAGAAAATTTTCAATTCTGGCTGAAGACGTCCGCGCAGAAAATAGCTATGGTAAAGCTCTCCGTGCTGCTTCACGACATCGGAAAATATCGCACCGTGGAGCACATGGCAGACGGGCATATATCCTTTTATCGCCATGAAAACGAGGGGACGGAGATTGTAAGAACGATATTGGCAAGGTTTAAGGCATCGGTGAAGGAAACAGACCTCGCAGCCGCACTCGTAAAGAACCACATGAGGATTTCAGCGTTCAAACAGGATGGCGGCAACTGGCTCAATTCGATGAAAAAAGCGCTCATCCGGCTGTTAAACGCCGTGGGGGAGGATATTTACGCCCACGTTATCGTGTGGATTGCGGATGCGGCCGCAAAACCCGAAGGGAGTGATGAGACTATAGGCATATGCAAGGGAATCCTTGAGTTTTACGAGCACGAGTACCTGCCGCGTAAGACGGCCCCAAGGTACATAACCGGCAGGGATTTAATTGAGACCTTTGGCCTGGTGCCGTCGCCGGTATTCAGTGAAATCCTCGGAGCTATTGAGCTGCAGACCCTTGAGGGTTTGATAGACTCAAAGGACAAGGCCGCTTCAATGGTCGATGAGCTGCTGAGGGCAAGGGGAATGCGCTGATGCCTGATATAATAAAAATAAGCGCCATATTTATGTTGATGATAGCCCTGCTTCGCAGGAAATGGCACGTTGGCTATGTGCTGGCGGCAGCCTCCACAATGCTTTTTGCCATGTATCTGATGAGACCGGAGGCAATAGCCGGCACATTGTACGCAGCCATTGTGTCGCAGACGACGCTTGAGCTGGCCGTGGCCCTGACCTTTATCCGAATGCTTGAGATGATTTTAAGAGAGAAAAACATACTCAACGTAATGACAGGGGCCGTAAAGGGCATGTTGAGAAATAAGAAAAGTGTTCTGATATCAATGCCGTTGTTAATTGGAATGCTGCCGTCAATAGGAGGGGCCTATTTTTCGTGTCCCATGGTGGATGAATCCGCAAAGGGGCTTGACTTAACCCAGGAGGACAAGGCCTTTACAAATTATTGGTACAGGCATCCGTGGGAGTCGATATTGCCGCTTTACCCGGGACTGGTACTGCTTACCGTGATTACCGGCATTGGGATGCAGGAGATGATTCTCTTAAACCTTCCCTATTCAGTGGCAATGCTGATTATCGGCCTGTTGTTTTGCATGAAGGGCATACGCGGGGCGTTTCCTCGGGTGGAAAGAAAGTCCCACAGGGCGTTGTGGAGTTTTATGCCCATTGCAATACTGCTTGCGCTTGTTATGGTGTTTGGCGTAAGGCTGCACTATGCCCTGGTTGCGATGGTCTTTGGGCTGATGCTTTATTTCAGGTTTAGTTTAACAGAGGCATGGAAGGTAATAATGAATGGGTTTAACAAAGAGGTGCTGCTGCTGATTCTGGGGGTGATGTTATTTAAGGCCACGCTTGAAAGCTCAGGGGCTGTGGTGAATATCAGCAATTATTTGATCGCGCGCGACATACCGATTGTTCCGATATTGTTTCTGCTGCCGTTTGTTACGGGGGTTCTGACGGGCTTTACGCTGGCCTTTGTGGGGAGTGCCTTTCCGCTGTTTATGAGCCTGCCGGGCCTGGATGCCCATTCGTTTTCCTTTGCCTTTGCAGCCGGCTACGCCGGGGTGCTGTTGTCGCCCGTCCATGTGTGCCTGATTCTCACGAGAGACTATTTCATGGCCGACATATGGGGCCTCTATAAAAAAATAATTCCGGCGGTCTTACTTTACTTTATCGCGCCGGTGATAGAATATGTTATCTTTTCATACTTTCACACTTGACAACCCCAGGCAATATTGTTACTCTATTATCATGGCTGCAAACAGCGTGAAAACTGATGGAGATAAGGCAATGGCAAGCCTTTCAATGGCTATAGACAGTACAAAAAAGAATACAATTGCGCTTACCTTAAAGGGCGAGAACATTGCGTCTGAATTGCTGAGAGACAGCATCTGCACGTTTTACGACTTTGTCGATGAGGTATCGGCGCAGGTATCCGGCACAAGAAAACCTGTAAAATGGATTGTAACTGTAGAGCATGGCAGTATCATATTACTTAATAACCCTGTAGTTAGAGAAATAAACAACGATATAATTGAAAAAACGGTTAACGCGATACACTACGGTATCGGCAAATTAGAAACTAATACCGACAGGCCGGAATATTTTTCAGACAAAGCATTGGAATACTTACAAAATCTGGCATTACTTCTGAGTGCAGAAAGTAATGGACTCACTGGAATATATATTGTTATTAATGAAGATTCCCATGCTTTGACGAGGCGTGTGGCTGCTAATATTGATACAATAACAGGTAATCGTTACAAGAGTTTAGGTTCGGTAGAAGGGAAGCTGCAAGTTATCTCCGAAAGAGGCGGCCTTAAGTTTACGATTTATGATACCTTAAACGATAAACCTGTAAGATGTAGTATTCCGGAGGAGCTTCGTTCGGAGGCTTTAGAAGCAGCGGCTAAGGCGTTTGGACAACGCATATCTATATTCGGCATGATTAGTTATGATCAATATGGCACACCTAAAATTATTCAAGTCCGAAAATTGAGATTGTTCAGGAACAAAGAAGACATTCCAACTGCCGAACAAATATGCGGTATATTAGGAGAATAGTTATTGGAACAAAGGTATTGGGATTCATCTTGTTGCTTGCGTTGGCTTAATAAAGAATTTGGATATGAGAAGTGTAAAGAAGTAATAGCAAAAGCCGAAGCAGGAGAAATTAAAATAGTCACATCCGTATTGACTATGGCTGAGGTAATCTATTTAAATACTAAACCAAAAATAGACAGACGCAAATCAGATGAAATCAGTTGTTTTTTTGAGAATGAGTATATCGTTCTGATTAACGTTGACCGTCACATCGCGGAATCATCGAGAAACCTGTTGTGGGATTACAGCGCTCTTCGTCCCAATGATGCAATACATATAGCATCTGCAATAGAGTCAGAAATCCCAATTGTAGACACTTTTGATAAATATCTAATAAGCCTTAATGACAAAATTGGCGTGCCGCCATTGATTATAGGCGAACCAGATATCTCTTCAGATGATGGAATATTTAGATTATATTAAAATGAAAACAATGTTTATCACAAACATATTTATATTACTGATAGCAATTGCCCTCTACTCATGCGATTCACGCACAGGAGACGGCCGGACTCAGGCAGGAGCAGGCCATTTGACGGAGGCTGAAGGCGGCGGCGCGCCCGCCTATGGCGGCACTCTGGTCGAGGGGATGACCGCAGAGCCAGGCGTCCTCATCCCCGTTCTTGGCGGTGACAGCGCATCACATGCCGTTTCCGGCAATATCTTTAACGGACTCGTGAAATACGCCCCAGACCTAAGCACTATAGGCGACCTTGCCGAGAGCTGGGAGATCTCCCCCGACGGCCTCACCATCACCTTTCACCTCAGAAGAGGTGTTCACTGGACGGACGGTGTGGAGTTCACCTCCGGGGACGTACTCTTTGGGTATAAGACAATCATCGACGAAAAGACCCCCACACCTTATAAGGAGGACTTTCTACAGGTGAAAACTGCCGAGGCCCCGGATAACTACACGTTCAGGGTTACGTATGAAAAACCCTTCGCCCCGGCCTTAAACAGTTGGAGCAGCCTTGCAGTCCTGCCAAAACACCTCCTTGCCGGTGTTCCAATAACCAAGACCCCGTTGATAAGAAAACCCGTCGGCATGGGGCCCTATAAGCTCAATAACTGGGTCTCAGGACAGGAGGTAGTGCTCTCGTCAAATCACGATTACTTTGATGGCCGCCCCTATATAGATAAATATGTCTACAGGATAATTCCCGACCAGTCCACAATGTTTATGGCGCTTCAGGCCGGGGAGATAGATTTTATGGGACTCACCCCCATTCAGTTCAGGAAACAGACGGACTCCGGCTATTTTAAAGAGAATTTTAATAAGTACCGCTATCCGGTCTTTTCCTATACGTATCTGGGCTTTAACCTGAAACATAGGTTTTTCGGGGATAAAAAAGTAAGGCAGGCAATCGCCCATGCCATAGACAAAGAGGAGATAATTGATATCGTACTATTTGGGCTTGCCACCCCGGCAACCGGCCCGTACGTACCAAACACATGGCCATATAACCCCAATGTGAAAAAATATCCGTTTGACCTGGATAAGGCCAAAGCCTTGCTTGCCGAGGCCGGCTGGAAGGACAACATGGGTGTCTTAACAAAGAACGGCGTCCCGTTTGAGTTTAGCATCCTTACAAACATGGGCAACCCCCTTCGGATGAAGACAGCCACCATAATTCAGTGGAAGCTGAAACAACTTGGTATAAAGGTGAATATTCGCGCCCTGGAGTGGAGTACGTTTCTGAACGAATTCATAGATAAAAAGCGCTTCGACGCCGTAATCCTCGGCTGGGGCATAGGGTTGGACGGTGACCAGTACGACATCTGGCACTCAAGTAAGACAAAGGAGAAGGAGTTTAACTTCGTCAGCTACGCAAACCCCGAAGTCGACAAACTTCTTGATGCTGGCAGACGCACATTCGACCTCAATAAACGCAAAGAGGCATACTACAAGATTCAGGACATCCTGGCCGACGAACTCCCTTATGTGTTTCTCTACGTACCCGATGCCCTGGTCGCCGTGAACAAGAAATTCATGGGAATCAAGCCAACCACAATCGGCATAGGCTATAATCTGCCAAAATGGTACGTGCCGAAGAGGTATCAGAAAAATGCCCCGGAGAAATAACTAGTAATAGCCGGTTAATCGTTGATTTTAGTTGTTTGTGGGGGCGTTTTGCGCATTATCCCCTCGTCTGGAAGGTAAAACGCACGACGCGCTGCTTTTCAGTACCGCGTACAAACACGAAAAACACATCATAGGAGGCCGCCGTGTATATGTTCATTACGCCCGAGTAACCCATGTTGGTATTGGTAACAGGCATGATTCTTCTTGGCATAAAACCGGACACTTCGTAAGTTACCCCTATGTCGGTAATGTTTGTTACCCAATTGCCCGACAAATCGGTCAACTGGAAGAGAACTGAATTAGCCCCAACAACTGGTGGATTGTTCTTAAGTACGATCATTTTAACATAATAGCCGTCAATGGACTCTACCATCTCCATATCCTGAGCCGACGCATGGACCGCTGAAACTAAGATTAGCAATGCTGCCAGAATAACTATTTTCCTCATCGAAATTCCCCCTGCTGTATTATGTTACAAGTTCAGTTGCCGACCTTATCGAGGCTTGCAACGGGACGGCCTATCTTTATATTTGTCTTTCCTATAACGATACCTTCTCTTTTTATCGTCAGGCTGTACTGGCCTCCTTCTTTGAATGCCCTGTCGTCAAAGGTGACGGCCTCACCGATTGGCAGGCTATAATCGGTATTACCTTTGGCTGCCGATTTCTCCAGGCTCACGGAAATTCCCTTATTGCCGTTTACGTTAGTCTTTACATCGACGACCTCGAGGCTGTCGCTTATAGACGCTGTTATCAGCTCGCCGTTTGAGTACCAGCGCTTCCATCCCTTGTTTTGCCTCAGAACAATGTAGTCCATCTTTGGCTCCTCAATGTCTATATACACACTGGCCATTATGGACTTCCCCGTGGCAATCTCCACGGTATACTGTTTTCCCTCTTTGTTGAGTGAATATCTCGGCATGAGGTCTTTTGCCGTGTTTATCTTATAACCCCTGTCCTCGCCGGTGTTATGCTCTTTGTCGCCTACAAACCCAAGTAGATTTACCGTCAGGGCATTGGCTGAGATGCCCTCAACGACAATATCGAGGAGTTTCATATGGTCTCCTTTTATTATATTTAAGCGTTCCTTGTCTCTGAGTACATGGTTTACGCCGTTTAACTCCAGGATGAGGTACTTAAAGGCCTTTTGTTTTGAGATCTGCGCCTGTTGTGTTTTTTCGTCGTCTATGGAGATTCTTATCTCACCACACTTATAGCCGTCTTTCATGGCGAGTGCCTTCATGGGTGAATTAATGGCGAATTCTTTGTTGATGGCGTTTGCAGTACCCAGCCCCTTAACCTCTACGCTGAGGCCTCTTTTGTAATTTGCGGCGATTTCAACTATCTTTACCTGGCCGCCTCTCTGGACTTTTATTTCCCCATTGTTGTGGACAAGCCGGTCGACACCGTTAACGGACAGTACCATGTATTTAAGTTTAGGCGGGTCCAGGACTATCTTTGGCGTCTCGGGTACTATACCGAATTTATCCATAAAGGCATTGATGACCATTGTCTGGTATCTCACCTTTTTTTCGATGTCGGTTATCTCTTTTGATGTCTCAATACCGAAGGCCGGTATGCCGCGTGTCGAGAGGGCATAGTAGGTTGCGGATTTACGCTGTTCCGGGTGCGTGGTGTCCTTCTCGAATGTCTTGTGATTGTTAAACCTGAAGTGGTGCCGATCAATTTTTATGTTGGAGTTTACCTTTTCGACGATCTCACCGGCAATCCCCGCCAAATTGATAACCTTGCCCGAGTCCGTTTTATAAACATCCGTATCGGCAATAATGGACTGCCCGAAGCGCTTTGGGTTGGCCAGGTCGCTCTCCCATGTATCCGAGTAAAACCCCGAACCCTCATGCAGGTTTAACAGGTAGTCGCTTTTATCTATGAGGGCCTTGAGTATCTCGACAACCTTGTCTTCGTAGTACTCCCTGGAGTTTATGGCAAACCTCCTGTTCATGTCGTTGTTGATTGCCCGTTTGTGCTTGATAATAGATAGGAAATTAGCCCTCGGAACGACAATCAGGCTGCCCTTTTTAAGGGCCATGTCGGCATACAGGTCGGCGGAGAGATACCCACCGGATTCGTCCCCCTGGATACCGCCAATGATCAGCAGTGTCTTGCCGGGGTCAGTGCCATGTATTTTGTACACATGAAGCTCATAGTCGGTATTCTCGAAATAGACCTCATGGTTGGTCTTGGCAAGGCAAACGTCCAAACTGAGTAACATAAACAAGGCGGTTGTGAACAGAACAACGCTGATATATGTATATATTCTGCCAGTACGGCTATCTTTTACCATTACATTATTTTAACATTTTTCTTTAATATGATGTTGCCTTTTTCGTCATATGCTAAAACATATAGGAGTTGAATGGATTTAATATCGGAGGGGATTTTCTCAGTGAAGGGCTTCCGATATCTGATGTCGAACTTTTCGCCGTCGCTATAACTGGCTGGTACTCCTGCGGTAATTGCAATATCTAACGGCATGGAATAATATTTATCTGCCGCCTTCCACATGACAAAGACATATCCGGATATTTTTTCTGTGGCTACCTTACCCTTTACCACCTCAAAATATAGTGTAAACCTGTCCGCGCCGGGGTCAGATACCAGTATATTTTCTATATCGACTTTACCGGTATTGACGGCCTTATCCTCAAATTCGTTTGTGGGTTGGAATTCGGCGGTTTCCGCAGGTTTTATAGCCTTTTCAGGCAGAGGTAGCGTTTTACCGGCGGCTTCGTTGTGTTTTATCGAATCTCGCAATTTGGTGTTTTCTTTTACGATTGCGCCCATTTCGATAAGCATATCCTTGTTTTCTTTATACAGCTTTACTGACAAATATGAAGCGGCCACAGAAACCAGGGGAAGGATTATGATGGCCATCCAGAGGATCCTGAAGGTGGACAGCCTCATCTTAAGGCTTTTTGCCTTGCCGCTTTTGTCCTTATAGATAAGCAGCGTTACGGTATCTTTCACAGATGCTGTTTAACCTTTTTTCCCATATATTCACTCATTTTCAGCAGGGCCGATTTCAGCGGGCAAGTGTTTCTCCGGTTCACAGCTTCCCATCTCACAATTCCCCTCGAATACCGCCCCCTTATATATTACAATAGCTGGTGTCCTGATGTCGCCAAACATCCTGCCGGCAGACATGATTTCCACTTTATTGGCGGCCTCGACAATCCCTCTGACCTCACCGGAGATGAGGGCAGTGCCAACCCTTATCATAGACTCCAGGACAGCGTCTTCACCAACGACCAGCGTCCCTGCCGCGTCTATCTCTCCCTGGAACTTTCCATCTATGCGAAGGATACCGTCAAAAGAGAGTTTCCCTACGAGATTTACCCCTCGTCCGATAAAACCGTTTATCTTTGTTATGTTGTCTTTCACTAATGGCCTTCTTCTAAATAAAGCTTAATTGGCCGTGCAGCCCATATAGTTGGACGCAGCATTTGTACCGATGCAAAGGCACGGGCCATTGTGGCCGATGAAATAACACAGGCAGCAGGGGCCGATGAACAGGCGCGGGTCATTCGATCTGATTTTTAAAATCCACTGAGATTTCACCCTGAGGCCTGCCCTTTTGCATCTTAGAGTGTCCCTCGAAGACGCCACCCTCGAGGATGGCCAGTTTTTCTGTCAGGACATCGCCCATTACCTTGCCCTTAGACATGATTTCAATATATTCGTGCGCATTGATATTTCCCTCGACATAACCCCCAACAGTTACGCCATTAGAGTAAATATCGCCTTTCATCTGGCCTTTCTCCCCGACAACAACCCAGTCGGCCTTTACACTGCCCTCAAAAGTGCCGTCTATTCGGAGTGTACCCTTTAGCTCGACAGTACCCTTTATTAATGAGTTCAGGCCGATTAACGTTTCTATTCTGTCGTGTTTTTTATTAAACATTTTTATCCAAAAACTTTGTCGGGTCTTTTGGGACGCTGTCCTTCCAGACCTCATAGTGGAGATGTGGCCCTGTTGAGTCTCCGGTCGAACCGACATAACTGATTACTGTACCACGCTTGACCTTTTGTCCTACGGCTACGGCAATCTCTTTGTTGTGCGCGTAACATGTAGTGTAGCCAAAACCGTGTTCGATAACTACGAGCTTACCGCTGCCACCGCTTAGGCCGGCAAAGCTTACGATACCGTCTGCCGTTACCTTAACAGGTGTGCCGGGAGAGGCCGGCAGGTCTAAGCCGGAGTGAAATTCCTTCCTGCCGGTCCTTGGGTGTGTCCTGTATCCGAAGTCTGAGCTGATGTAAGAGCCACTTACGGGCGGCCCTTGCGGGGTTGCGTAGTACATATCTTTTTGCTGCCTGATGTAGTCTTTAATCGCCCCGGCCGTCTCGACGGATTTCTCTATCTGCCGCCTCAGCATCTCGATATCTATCGATCCTGAATCGGTGGTATCAAGATCCTTAAAGACCTCCTCCTTGTTTTTCACGGAAAAGAGCTTTTTAAACTGAGCCTCGGCCTTCTTGAGGGAATTTACGGTAGTGTGCAGATCCTTAAACTGTTCCTGGTAGTATTCGGCCTTGTCTTTGATTTCGTTATATTTTTGGGTCGTAACACCTACCGAAATGACATAGCCGGTCAAGGAAAACCATAGGGCAATCACCAACACAGCGCCAACCGAAGGCAACTTAAACCTATATGTCTTCTCATCGTTATGAGGTATAACCATAACGGTTATAGGACTGAATAACCGCCGCATAAATCTCTTGAAAGCTATCATTAAATTCATCTCCGGCCATCTCCGGCTGTTTTCATTCTGCCTTAGCTAATGGCAAAGCAATACTCTAAGCTTATCTGTCCATCCGGGCTATAGAACTGCTTCTGTGCCGATACGCCCCGGAACAGACATGCCAACAGCGCTTTATTCTTAAAAGTACACTGAACGGGAAAACTAAGCGGCGCCTCTGGTTTTTTCCGCCATCTCTTTGGTGCATGCGAGGGTCTCGTTAAATGCCATTTGAGTTTCTTTGGCTAACTCTTTCCCTTTTTCTATGATTTCGGCAACCCTGCCCTTAGTTTCGTCTACATACTCTGTGGTATGTTCTTTAATTTCCCCGGCAACATCTCTGATTCTGCGCCTGGTCTGTTCACCGGGAGCCGGAGCGACAAGCATGGCTATCCCTACGCCAAACAACCCACCAAGCAAAAATGCCAGGACAACTGCAAGCGGACTATGCGAACATTGATCTTTCATAATCTACCTCCTCCATTAAAACTGTACACAAAGCTGCTTTAAGCATCACGTTTCGACCACAGTAACGACAACACAGTTACGCATCATCTACGTCACACACGTCATCACATACGCCTACATCACACACGTCACAATCGGGCCGCCGACAACACACCTCGCCCTTATAGTGAGTGTATCATAAAAATATCTATAAAAGCAAACTAAAAATTTGACATACAATATTTCACAAGATTATAATCCTTCAAAACACAACGGCAAGTGGGGGGCAAACGGGATGTACAACTACGAATGGGACTCTGAGACGGGCGGTTATGTGCTTACAACCAGGATGTCCGTGATTACGAGGCAGGTGCGCCCAGTGTTTTTTGAAGAGCTGGAGCTTTTGGGATTTAACAAATACTGGAGCTACCCCAAGACGGACAGGCCGCTGCTATGGGCGCAGACCAGGCGTTATATTCACAAAGGGCGACTTGTCGCCGAGGCAAGCGGCGGCGGCCTGTATACATCCCCCGACGTCAAAATACATGAGAAAGATTTAGAGATTCAACCCGTTGACGTCAGCGCCATGACAGCCAAAAACAAGCCCATGTCAGACGGCATAGTACAAGGCACCCTCGGGACGATATACAGGATTTTCAAAGAGTATAAGAAGAAAAAGATTGACGTATTTTATGTGGCCTTCAGCGGAGGCAAGGATTCACTCGTGCTGCTTGACCTGGTGCAGAGGGCGCTGCCGCATAATGAGTTTAAGGTGGTGTTTAGCGACACCACAATGGAGATATCGGATACCTATGAGGCAGTTGAGCTGGCAAAGAAACGCTGGAGCACACTGGAGTTTCATACGTCGAGGTCGCATCTGGACGCCAGGGAGTCATGGGAGCTGTTTGGCCCCCCAAGCAGGACGCAGCGCTGGTGCTGCGGCGTACACAAGTCCGCCCCCGCGATACTGTTGCTAAGGGAGCTGACCGGCAAGGCGGACTTAAAGGCCCTGGTGTTTGACGGCGTGCGCGCGGAGGAAAGCGACTCACGCTCGGCGTATTCCCTGGTGTCCGACGGCGATAAGCATGTAACCCAGATAAACTGCCATCCATTGTTAGATTGGAATACGGCTGAGCTGTTCTTATATATGTTTGAAAACGATTTATTTTTAAACAAGGCATATAACTATGGCATAAACAGGGTGGGTTGCCTTATTTGTCCCACGGCATCAAGATGGAAAGAACAGATAGTGGGTATGGTCTATGAAAAACAGGCATTGCCGTTTGTTGATAATATACATAACAACCTAATCGGCAAAATAAACAATAGAGAGGAAAGAGAAAAGTATATCTCCAATGGCGGCTGGAAAAACAGAATAGACGGAAGAGATATAATTACAAGAGGCAACCATGTGATAGAGCAAGACAACGGTACTATTTTTACTATAACCATAGTGGACCCGAGTGGAGACTGGAGGGAATGGATAAAACCTTTAGGCAGCTTAGTGAAATATGATAAGGATGTCTATATGGTTATATACAAGAATAGATCATATTTTCTTACAATTGTAGAAGACGAATCCAGTATCGCCGTTAGTATAAGAAAAGATACGAACACAAAAGATTCGATTAGATTTCTATATTTACTAAAAAATGTATTTTATAAGGCCGCCTATTGCAGGGCTTGCAGGGCCTGCGAAGTTGAGTGTCCGTCGAGTGCAATACTTTTTAAGGAAAATAGTATAAGCATCAACCGCAAGTGCCAGCATTGTGAGCATTGCCTTGACAAGACAAGGGGATGTTTGATAGCTAAATCAAAAATGTTTATTACAGGAGGTAATAACGTGAAAATAAAAGGGTTAGGCAATTATAGAGGTTTTGGATTCCGTAAGGAATGGTTACAATATTTTATTGAAAAAGGGGATAGATTATGGAAGACCGATACTTTAGGAAGACCTCAGTATGACGCCTTAAAGGTTTGGTTGAGAGAATCGGAAGTGACATCTGGCAACTCACTAACGAGCTTTGGCAAGGAGATTAGCAGATTTGAAACTAATGATATTAGGCTTTGGGCAATAATTTTTAACAATCTTGCCTATAATTCTGCTATTATAAGATGGTACATTCAAAATATAGATATGAATACTAACTATGAAATAGTTTCAATTTTGGCATTGATAGGAGATAAATATTCAATCTCGACAAGGGAAAATGCCGTCTCGTCGTTAAAGGAGACATTTAAGGCATCACCTATCGGAATAGAGCTTGGCGTGGGGGTCTATGAATTGAAGGGGAAGGTAGTCACTGCAGTCACGCGCACCGGCTGGAGAGAACCAGACCCGCTCGTTATTCTCTATAGCCTGTATAAATTTGCCGAGGTAAGCGATGGATATTACAGTTTCACATTAACGGAGCTTATTAATGACAACAGTGAACGCGCGGGGATTAGCCCAGCGCAGATATTCGGCATAGAAAGAGACATATTAAAGCAACTGATTCAGGGCCTCGCTATCGACTATCCCGACTACATAGGAGTGGCCTTCAACAAAGACCTGGACAACATAGACCTGAGAAAAGGGACAAAGACATCGCTTGATGTCCTTAAATTATTATGACCTGTTAACGGGGGTAGACACGATAAATGGCAAGGTTATATAAAGATTATATTTCGGTGGATGAGCATTTTTTCCCCGTGTTCAGCAAGAACCTGGACACTAAGTATCCAGACCATTGGAAGGCGTTTGTGCCGCACGATACGTTTAAAAATATATTAAAGGACCTGGCCGGCTCTCTGGAGATGGCAGTTAATCAGAGCAGGCGCTCTCTGTGGATTTCCGGCGCTTACGGCACCGGTAAGACCTATGCCTCATTTGCCATAAAGCATATCTTAGAGGACGATATCGGGGATGTGGCCGGATATTTTCAAAAGCAGGGGATTGACCAAACTACTTTAACTCGCTTTACGAGCCTGAAACAAAAAGGCACGACATTGGTCGTCCACAGGTCATCCTCAGCCGGTATTACCGGGGACAACAGGCTGTTCAGCGCCATACAGGAATCCATAAAGAAGGCCTTAAAAGAAAAGGGCTATACATACTATGGAGGCAAAAGCCTTTATACCAGCATATTGGACATACTTAAAACCCCCGATTCCTCGTTTAATTTTGCAGGCGCGTTTAAACGGTACAAAGAAAAATTCACAGAATACGCAACCCCCGATGAGGTAATAAAAGACCTCGGGGAGCTGGACACAGACGGTTCCCTCGACTTATTACAGCGTATAATTGAGGTCGCCGATAGCGAACACTTCAGCTATTCACACGGCGCCGACGATGTCATCGCATGGATAGAAGACATCATCAAAGGGAACAATCTCTACGCTATCGTGTTTATTTGGGATGAGTTTACCGAGTTCTTTAAGAACAATCAAACCGCCCTGACCGGCCTTCAGGAGTTGGCGCAGGCATCGTTTACCATGCCGTTTTACTTCCTGCTGATAACACATCTGACGCATTCTCAACTTATATCTGACTCTGACTCAATGAAAAAGATTAAGGACCGATTTAAAATTCAGACAATAGAAATGCCCGATAAGACAGCATTTATGCTCATAAGAACGGCAATTCAAACGGCCCCCGACCTGACGGATGAATGGAGGATCATCTCCAATGATTTGTGGAGCAAGGTAGAGCGGATGGTTTCCTCGACAATACCACAAGATATAAAAAAGGATGAGTTAAGGGGCATATTACCCCTTCACCCTTATGCCGCATACATGTTAAAGGTAATCTCTGCCGTCATTAGCTCTAACCAGCGGACTATGTTTCAGTTTTTGTGCGGCGACACAGGGCAGGGAGCGCAGGGCAGGCGTAACTTCCGCTGGTACATTGAAAATCACTCCATAGATGATTGGCACTATTTAACGTCTGATTATATCTGGGATTATTTTTTAAATTATGATAATCCCGACCTTGACGAGGCCACCAGAAACACCATAAGCCACTACGATACGTTTGAAAATCAATGTGACAATGAAGATGATAAAAGGGCGCTTAAAACGGTACTCCTCCTCTACGCGATGCAGCAAAAAAGAGGCGGAATCACCGGCAGAGGCTTCTCTAATTTGCTCAGGCCTGCACTTTCAAATATTTCCGCGGCCTTTGAGGGAACTGCCATCTATGACAAGTTGCGCATTATCATGGATAAGCTGGTCAAAAAAGGGGTTCTGGGGAGTATCCCCGACAGGAATGATATTTTATACGTTACCCAGTCCCGTACCATAGATGAGGAAAGGCTTAACCTGATAAGAGAGAAAACATTAAAAGACAACCCGTTTAAAACAATTGTTTTGGCTTTTGGCATCAATAGCCGCTATGAGTTATCAGGATACTTAAAGACAAGATGCGTTGCCGTGCCTGCCACAAGTGAAGATATCAGGAGGAAACTTTACGACGCTGCCGGAAAATTACCGCCAAACAAGATATGTATAGTTTTTGTATACGCTAAACAGGATGAGGATTCATTAAAAAATCACGATATAATCACCAAATTACTGCAAGAATACACAGGCGACGCCGTTATTGCCGATATGTCGTCACAGCCTCTTGGACAGCAGAGTTATAATAACTATATAGACCTGAAGACAAAGTCGGAATACTTCTCTACGACAGACCATAATCAGGTCAGGCTTTATGATGCTAACGCCAAGGGAATTATTGAAGAGTGGATACAAAAGTTAGACGTAACGGCTGTCTCTCTATACACTAAAGGAGAGATGCCGGTTCAGGTAAAGGGTCCGGCTAATTTCAGATTAAAGATTAAAGAGATCAACGCAAGGCTATACCCAAACGGGCTTGAGACAGTCTCGGATATGGATAAATTATTTTCTGAAGATGGATTCAGAGCAACGGCAGCCGTAATGGGTATGGACAAACTGGCCATAGCGTCAAATTATAAATACCTTGATGCGATTAAGATTAAACTTATGAATGAGAACCTGTGGCATAGCCACAACTACGAGACAACAAATTCGTCTCATCCGGTGTCTAAAATGAAGGCTGCCATCGAAGAGTTAATAAAATCAGAGTTTGATAAAAATAACTCTGTCATGGTAACAGATATTTGGCGCATAATGCAGGCAAGGCCCTTTGGGTTAATGAACTGCGCCGGGACGGTGTTTCTTTTGGGTTTTTTACTCAAGGAATACGCAGACAGCAGGTTTTATAGAAACGATGAGACAAACACCGTTGCACTGACACATGATGGTTTGGCGGATATAATCTTTGATTTTGTCAAAGGATTATCTAAAAACAGGAACATACGTATTGTCAGAATGACTCCTGAACACGAAATATTTTGCAGCGTTACGGCCGAGGTCTTTACGATACGCGAAAAAAATTCGATACAAGATATACTACACGGCTTGAAGACACATGCGTCCAACATAAATTTCCCTCTGTGGGCGATAAAAGAGTATGTGGCTGACAAAGACACCTCGGGCTTAGGAGGTACGATAACGCATATTGTGGATTTACTATGTGAGTTTGTCTCATCTGAAAGGCATGCTGGACGGGATGTTACAAAAATCGCGGAAGACATCGCGCGGCTTTATCAAAAAGACGCCGTGATTAAGGACTATCTGAGAGATGCCGCCACTACGGATAATCTAAAGATTGGAATGGATATTTATATCGGACGGCAAAGGCCTGAGCTTAAGGCGATTGCGGGTAAACTAGGAATTGCTGACATGGGCTATATCAAAGATCTGAAAGCAAAACTATCTCCCGATGCCTCATGGCTCTGGGATGTAGGCGATATAGACAGGAAAATTGGCGAACTATATGAGGACTATAAACTAATTGACAGTATAAACGGTATTCTAACCGCCCCCGTATCTACCATGGAAGACGCGGCACATGGTATTAAAGGCAAAATCGGCGCTTTTAAAATGCCCTTTGAATTTTTTAAAGACAGCTGTAAGGAAATTAACCCGCTTTTTTTCTATTTAATCGATACCTATAAGACAGACAGCTTAAAAAATACGAACAGGGCCGCGCTTATAAACGAGTTGGAGCAAAACGCAGACTCGTTCAATAAGTTTTGTGATAATCAATATCAAGCCTTTTGCCATAAAGTGGGAATTGTCCTGAACGAACCACTCTCGGATGAGGAATGCTCCCACATATACAAAAAAATGGAATCCAATTCCATTGCCATACCCATAGACCAGTATATTCAGGACATAAAACAGCATTATTCTCAGCTCCGAAAGAGTAAAAATTATGGCTTGCTGGTAAATAAATGGAAAGAACTAACGGATACGGATACGCCAAAGACATGGTCGCAAAGCAGGAGAATCCCTGTCTTGTGCATGTTTGAAAACGAATTCAACGAGGCGGTAAGGGTGTTTTCTATAATTAATAAATCAGCCGATTCCGCGAGCAATGAACAAATCGATGCGGCTATACGGTTTTTGGAAAATAGTGAAAATATCGGCAAACTGAATAATATCGATTTATGCGATAAGATATTCAGGAGATTTATATCGGGCGAGTACGAGATACTTTTTACCGGTGCAAACATTAATTCTTTAAAGGACGCATTGCAAAACGAACTAGGCAGCAATGTCTACGACTGGTATTTACTGAAAGCGAAAACCGACGCGATAGTCAAAAAATTTGCACACAAAAAATATGTGGACTCATACTACCCTGTGGTATTCCAAACTATAGACACCCTCTGCGCGGACGATGCCAAAGCATATCTTAAGGAACTTATCAAAAACGAACCCCTTGTTGGAATTCGCATAATGAAAACCACTAAGGACGCAAAATGAACTTTAGCGCCTTCGACGAGCTTAAAGACTATATATACGGAGACTTGAAAAGAAAGGAGCCCCGCGGAATTCGCTTTATACATGTCGATAGCCTCGACATGTGGGTTCAGGTTAAATCATGGCTGGCCGATATTTGCACAAAATCGCTAAAACTCTCGGACTTCTGCGGAGGGGATGACTTAACCCCTAATATCAACAGAATGCTCGGCGATTTAAAGAGAATAAGGGAAAGCACATTGTTAATTCCCCTATCAGAATACCTGCGTATAAACAATACACAGAGCGATAGTTACATGTCGAGACTGATAAACCTTGAGTTTGAAACCGATGCCGGCCAGAGCGCCCTGTTTATCCCGATGTATCGCATGAAAGCTATGCTTTCAAAATTCATCAAAAGGGATCCCAGATTTGAAAAAAATGTATTATTTCTTGAAACCACCGTGGACGGCGATTACTCTCTTACCATTGTCCCAAATAATATGAATGTGTCCCTGGATGGGTATAATATAGCGGGATTTAAGAAATATCTTAGTTATTGGGAGGAAAACCCCGATAAGCCTATTGTGCTTTACACCAGTAATGTGAAGTATTATAAGGATAATATTTTCACTGACAATGTAAATGTACGCTTTACGGCCTTTGATATATTGAGATACCACAAAAATATCGGCGAAACTGTAAGTGAGTCTAT
The DNA here is from genome assembly GCA_002753305.1 of Nitrospirae bacterium MYbin6. GTDB lineage: Bacteria > Nitrospirota > Thermodesulfovibrionia > Thermodesulfovibrionales > Magnetobacteriaceae > Magnetominusculus. Next base: position 39,049 of record PEAC01000006.1, on the reverse strand, counting down.
GGGCGCGGATTGGCAGTGGGAAGAGATGCTGAGACGGATCGACTCTGACAGGACATTAAATGGCGTCTTTACGGGATTATTTAACATACCGAAATATAACGCTGCATATTTGCTTTCAAAGTGGAACGGCTACGGCAGCTTTGAGAAATGGGCCATATGGTTGTGGTCAAAGCTGGAAGTTGCGGACGGGTATCTGCGTATGGTATTGGATACGGGTTGCGGCCCCGAGAATTTTATTGAAGGCATTATCGGGTTAATTTTTGAAGTAGATACCAAAAATAACCGGTACATGGAGTTATACCGGCAACGTAAGGAATATTTGAGGAATCTTTCAATCGTGGAGCCGCCACCGTCTTTTTGCGATCAAATTAGTAAAATCAAACCCGCGGAAAGACTATTTTACCTCACCGATTGCACCGTGACGGAGAGATGTGAAGCGATCAGGACGATAGCAACGGAGGGATTTGCCGAAAAATTTATGGATTTATTAGAGCTGGCAGACCCCGCGCTGAAGGCATATATTGAGCCGTATGCCTTTGAGAGCGAACCCTATACGGATTACTTTGCAGCGTATAAGCGGCAAAAAATCGCTGACACGGTGACTGGCGAATTCATGAATAAAGTCAGAGAATATGCCTCGTCAAAGGGTACGTGGTGGGGATTGTGTTCAAGAAATAAGCTCATTGACGACGCGTATGATAAAAATACGTTGATATTTTGGATAGACGCACTGGGGGTTGAGTACTTAAGCCTGATACTGTTCATGCTCAGAGAGCAGCACCGAGGTGTTTATTGTAGAGCCGGAATCGGATATGCAAATATTCCAACCACTACGAAATTAAATAAAGATTTCCTGCAGGGACGAAGCAGCATTCTCTTTCGCGATTTAGACAAGGCTAAACACGACTCAGACCCATATCCGGCTTCTATAATCAATGAATTTGAACTGATTGAACGCGCGCTAAGGCAGGCCGTCGAAGGGCTGGTGCAATATGAAAAGGTCATAATCACCTCCGACCACGGGGCAAGCCGGTTGGCCGTATTAGCGCATGATAAGGCATGTGTACATAAGGCAAAAGACGGCGCGTCTGTTCAAAGGCATGGGCGCTACTGTATAGACAAACAAAATGACTACGGCAGCGAGATTGGCGGGTGTGTGGATAAAGACGAATATCATGTATTCGCGGACTATGACAGGTTCAGCATACAAGGCGGGGTTACGGGGGAAATTCACGGCGGGGCCTCGCTTGAGGAGGTGCTGGTTCCCGTAATAGAATTATCGAAAAGACCGTTTGACGCGGGTTTAGTTATCACATTGCTCACACCGGTAATTAAGCTAATAGCAGGACAAAAAGCGGCAGTTAAATTTACGATTAGCGGGGACTACGATAAGCTGCAGGCAGAGGTTGGAGGCAAAAGATATGACTGTATAAAAGATATTGGCTGCTGGCATTTTGAACCCAAAGTTGACAGGAAAACGGATTATCAGGCCAGAGTTGTACATAAAGGCAAAATATTGGGGACACTTCAATTCAAAATACAAAAGGGCATAACATCGAATCTTGATATATAGTGTGAGAGGTTATAATGGCAGAGGATAAGTTAAAGAAGTATTTCACGGACATGCTGGTGTATAAGTCTCCCGAGCAGAGCAAGCTGTTTTCCGTCCTGAGTCTGCCATCGTTTATGAGAGACTGGATTTTAATGAAGTTCGCCGATGAAAACGGGGTTATAGACAAGGAGGAGGTCTCCGCTTACGTCAAGAAGGTTATCCCGAAAAAAGAGCAATGGGAACATCTGAAGTTTGAAATGATCAGAAACTATCAGGCCGTTACATTTCTTGCCAAGGTAAGGGTTGAAATGGATGTATCGAGCCGGACGGCCTTTTTTAGTCTTCCCGATTTTGCCGTGCCTAAGAAAAAAGGAGAGGCCGTGGCGGACTGGGACACCGTGGAGCTGAATAAGGATTACCTGCTCTCACCGAATGAGGTCTGGGGGGTTGTGGAGCTGGCCTGCGCCAATCACGGCTCACGGGACGAGACCATAATAAAGATGACAGATTTCAAGCCATTTTGCCCCTATAGCATAGACATGGACTATTATATCGGAGCCAGGGCAGGGTTTACACTGGCAGAGTGGATAGACGTCATCCTCGGCGCTATCGATTATAACCCGGCAGGCTATAGCAGTACCTCACAAAAACTCACCATGCTTGGCAGATTACTGCCATTTATAGAGAAAAGGTTGAATCTGATCGAACTGGCGCCAAAGGGGACGGGGAAATCATACCTGTTTTCACAGCTCAGCAAATATGGCTGGCTTGTCAGCGGCGGCAGCATCTCAAGGGCTAAAATGTTCTATGATATAAGTAAACGGACAACCGGCCTTGCCTCCCACTACGACTACGTTGCGCTTGACGAGGTGCAGAGCATAACGTTTCCAGATAAGAACGAGATGCAGGGCGTACTGAAAGGTTACCTGGAAAGTGGCGAGTACCGTGTTGGGGACTACAGAGGCATTGGAGACTCAGGCGTAATACTGCTTGGGAATATCGACGAGCAGCATATGAACGTGAATGTCAATATGTTTATGAACCTGCCGGAGGTCTTCCATGAATCCGCGCTAATCGACCGATTCCACGGGTTTATCAAGGGGTGGGAGATTCCCCGCATGAAGGAAGACCTGAAGGCCAGCGGTTGGGCGCTCAACGTGGAGTATTTCTCTGAGATTATGCACATGTTCAGGGATGAGTTAATCTACAGGGCTATAGTCGATGAGGTTCTTAAGGTCCCAAAGAGTGCCGATACGAGAGATACAGAGGCGATAAAGAAGATTTGTACAGGTTTTATGAAATTACTCTTTCCCCATATCAGAAAATCGGAGGATATCGACCCGCAGGAGTTCACTAACTACTGCCTTGAGCCGGCAAAGACGATGAGAACAATTATAAAGACTCAGCTTGGCATTATAGATTCGGAGTATAGGGGGAAGGATATTCCCGAAATAGCTCTTGCCGATGGGTAACGCCCGAATCTGCCATCTATGTAATTGCGCACTGAGAAAAGACCACTTCGCCTTGAATAAGAAACTCATTGGCCGGGGTGTTAAGGCATTGTTTTGTCTAAAATGCCTGGCCGAACATCTAAATTGCACGGAGGAGGATCTCCTTATAAAAATCGAGGAGTTTAAGGAGCAAGGTTGTACGCTGTTCTAAGTCTCACCGAAAGATACCCCCTGCTGGATTAATAGTAAACGAGTGGTATAAAATATAGTTGAGCATAATACAGGAGATAATGGTATGAACAAGCCTGAGAAATTACTTAACTTACTTGGGTCGGTTGCCTTAAATAAAGATATGATTGAAGAGTGCCTGAGCCTGATTAACTCTAAGCTGCTCTTACGAAACGTTATAGGGGACATTCATATATTTTGGGGGGCAGCGATGCTGCTGTTGTTCAATTCAAGAATCAGTACGAAAGACATTGACACCATCTTTAGTCCTGTTCAAATCTTCAGGGAGGTCATTCAGGAGGTTGAAGCGGAATTAGGATTACACAAATCATGGTTAAATGATGCCGTTAAAGGTTTTGTATCAGGTTATTCCAATGAACTGTTATATCGCCAGTATGCAAATCTCAGGATTTATATACCTCACCCCGAATATCTTCTCGCCATGAAATTATTATCGGCCCGAACCGACACCGAAGACATTGGAGATATAAGGCTGTTAATTAAGTCATTAAAATTAAAATCAGCTGACGATATCTATAACATATTGAAGAAATATTATTCTTCCGATAAAATATTGATTAAAACGCAGTACGTTATTGGAGATATATTAAAAGAGATGGAACTTAATAATGATTAACATCATGGATGTTCGACAGGCTATCGACTATGACCCTATCCATTGGAAAACCTTTCTTTATTCCTTTGTCGACGATTTCAGGTGCTATAAGAACTTTGAACAAATCTCAGAATATATACCCTCCGGCGATAAGTACGATAAATTTATAGCTTCGGCTATTGAGTATCTTTGTGATGAGTTGGGCATTGGCCATCCCGATTGGACCTATACGATAGGTAGATTAGACACCCCATGGTTTTGCTCAGGACTGCCGTCCATGGTTGCGTGGGAACTTGTTGAGAGTCCCGTTCAGTTCAGACGCAGAGACATATTTGTATCAAAGGACGTTATGAGCAGGGTCTGACTGTTTGCGCTTTTACTTCGTGCAGATGCAGGCAATGTTGTTGAAGTACATTGTGCCGTTTATTGTGTTGGGGTGGATTTTTATGAATTCTATCTCCCTGAAATACGGCTTTAGCAGGTGGTTCAGGCTGCTTTGATTGAAAAAGTTGACGTGTGTGGCCTCCAGTATGTGCCACGGCACTACGTTGTGCTGAAAACACACCGGTATCGCGCTTATGTCCGGGACTGTTATAATGGCCTTTTTCCTGGCGATTCGCGCTATTTCGATGACCGCCGCCTTGAAATCCGGGATATGCTCAATTACCTCCGTACAGACGACACTCTCAAAACTCCCATCCTTAAACGGGCACTTTGAACCGCTCTTATATAGTGTAACATACTGCTCTATGTCAGGATACAGGTTTTCTATTATCGCCTCACTCTCAATCTCTATGCCGAAGGCCTCTATGCCGCGGTTGCGGAGATTTCTTATCAGCGCGCCGCTTCCACATCCGAAATCCAGCACAGGGGATTGCAGGTAGCTGTCGGTTAGGTTCATTACCACCTCGGACACATATCTGGCGGCAGGGGCAGAGCCGTAGATGTCCTTTCGAACTGCCACCTTGGTCTGTGAAATCAGTTCCGCGTAATGTGGGGCCGCGATCTGATATTCACTCTTTGAACTAAATATTTCCTCGTCCTTAAAGGTTACCCTAATGCCGTTAAACGCCGAGGTGACCATGTATTCGATTGCAAAACCGGCAAAATTATTATTTAATCCGGCGTGAACCGCTATGTCGGCCCTGTGCACCCTGTAATAAAAGGCTACTGGCAGCGGGGTATCGTTTATGTATACTTTTATATAATCCAATACGTGCGTAATATCCCCTACATACCAACCCTCTACCCGAATCAGCCCGCATGGCTCTATATCTATTGCGTCGACGCACCCGCCATGAAACGTCTGTAATATGTCCTTTCTCACGTTATATAACGGCGGCGCGGCAGATTCCTGCCCAAGATGGGGAAATCTTACAGCCGCCCTCGGCAATATCTTGAGCAGCCCGTTTTTTATCCTGTATGATAGGCTTCCTTTCATTCGATTACCAAATACTCCTGAGCCGCACCGGATTCCCCTGCCTTCGGGGACTTCTGACAACCGGCCCAATTGCGCTATATTAACACAACCACAGAAAAAATAAAAGCTGTTATTGACAAATAAACATTTCTTTTTTATAATCATACCCGGGCCAGTCGGGCCATAAGCCTTATAAAAACGCTGACACTAACCCGGTTGTATCGACAAGTCTAAGCGCTGCTTAGATATTTATTCAGCTTTATTAACTAAAGGTCTCAAAAATGTTAAAATTAAACGGGCGGCAGGTTAAGACGGCTGGCAACATAAAATCTGCCTTAAAGGCTGCCATTGAAAGATTCATTCCCACTGTAGACATTGTCTCTTTCGATGTCTTCGATACGCTGTTTGAAAGAGTTATCGAACCGCCAGATAAGGTTAAAGAGGCTGCCGCGCGCACTACATCACAATATTTAATCGAGACGCTTGGCATAAATACATACTCGCCCCATGATATATACACCATCAGAAATCTTGTCGAAACAAAACTCAGGCAAAAATCCGGCGCCGACGGCAGAGACACCGAATGCTCCTTTACGGCCATTGCCGATGACATGGCCCGCGAAATCTACGGTGATACCAATGAACCCCTTCGTGCCCAAATCATTAAATTCGACCTTGACATTGAAAAAGACGCTATCTTCGTCAAAGACGGCATAATAGAGATCCTCCAATGGCTCAAATCTCTGAATAAACGCATCATCGCCATCTCCAACATGTATCTCGACAGGGAACACTTCGTGGAATTATTTAAAGATAAGGCCATTGACGGCTATTTCGACAATATCTATGTCTCCTCGGAAAACGGCCTCGGCAAGCACTCAGGTAAACTCTTCGACTATGTGCTATCGAAAGAGCTTATTCGCCCTGAGCAGATGCTGCACATCGGCGACCACCTGGAGGCCGACTATAACGTCCCCCTTCGAATGGGCATAAAGGCCATATGGCTCTACGATAAATCACACCTCAAAAGAAAAAATATCCTGCTTAACTATAACGCCCTCGCCTCAAAAAACCCCTACTGGAGGGGCCGCCACGTACTTCAGCTCATACGCCCCAACCACAGCAGGACAGGCCCCGGCGGCGGCGATTTTTACTACAACTACGGGTATTCCTTCTTAGGCCCCATCTACGCGGCCTTTGTCTATGGCGCCATCGGGGAGATTAAACGCCATGCGATTAAAAAGGCTTTTTTTATCTCCAGAGAGGGGGAACTCTTCTTAGACATCTTTCAAATATTCGCCCCCGCGTTATTAACAAAAAATGAGACCCCTACGGCGGACTATGTCTATTTGACGAGGAAATCTACCGCCCTGGCCTCGTTAAGCCACGGGCTGCCCCTTGATAAGGCCCTGCTTGGCCTTTGTAACCCGGCTCAAAAGGGCCTCTACTCCATTCTGAACGTCTTTGGCTTGTATTATAATGATATTGTGGCGCTCTCAAAAAAACACGGCTTTGATAACATCGAAGAGCCTATATGGAATTACCACGACCCGCGGATACCGGAATTATTAGCCAATAAGGACTTTCAGGGGCTTGTTCGCAAATACGCCGCCGGCGACAGGGATATCCTGCAGAGGTATCTGAAACAGTTGAACTTCTTTGGTTCGGGCAAAACTGCCTTCGTCGATATCGGATGGAGCGCCTCGATTCAAAAGTTCCTCTACGACGCCTTCATGCCCCGGAAGGACTACCCGCATGTCTATGGACTCTACTTTGGCTTCAGCAATCTTGGCATGTACACTTTTGACGAAAAAGTAAACACCATCATAGGTATTGTCCTTGACCAGAGGCGAAACTCCGCAATAGAACAGATATTTGCCCGCTTTGAGGAACTCTTCGAGGAGGGCGCCAGATCGCTTCAACCAACTACGATTGGCTATAAAATAAACCCGGAAACGGACATGGTAGAGCCAATATTCAAAGACGAAAACGACCATGGCCGCGCAGTAGAGCTGCTTAATAATGATTTAGTCAGGGCAATGAAAGAGGGTGTGCTGGACTTCTCTAAAGAGTTTCTGCGGGCTATTATACTTACCGGCGCTACCTTTGACGACATTAAACCCTTTATTATGACCACGGCGGAGAGATGTATAGCCTTCCCCACAAGGGATGAGATGAATGCCCTCTTTAAGATTAAACACGCCGAGGACTTCGGCTCTAAGAGCGTTACCGATTTCAGCAATGACAGAATCGACAATCCGGCCATTATATTCAATCCCGCCAGATTTAAGGCCGCAATAAAGAGATCCAACTGGAGATACGGCACTGTAAAGTCCATGGGGATACCTGGCGTTAACCTGCTTTTAAGATATTATGATATAATAAGAGGTCTATGATGCCAGATAACTTCTACTTCACCAAGGACCTTGACCTTAAGCGATGCAGCCTATGGCAGACTGTTTTAATAGCCCTCCTGCACAGGTTATTGTTTCTAAGGAAATATCGCTACATGGAGCACTACCCGGCCTTGTCAGAACTTGCTGCGGCATATCTGGCTCACAAGTCGTTTTTTCTTTATAATCTGGCCGTGCGAATAAAAAGATTAATTTATCGGCTGCTGCACAGATGAATATAAAGCAAAAAATATTCGGCCTTCTGGCCAGGACCATAGGAGCAGAAACTAAAAAGCCGCCACCGCCACCACCGCCAATTACGGCCAACTGCGACAAGGCCGTCCTGACTCTTGACGCGATAGACATTATGGGCTGGGCTGTTTCACAAGACGGCATAAAGGCCGTAGAGGTTTACATCGACGAGGCACTTATAGCCCCAGCCGTGTATGGCAATGTAAGAATCGATATACAGGCGGCCTTTCCCGAAATAAGCAATGCCTTAAACGCGGGATTTTGCCTTTTCAAGGCACTTGAGCCTCTGTTAACGGCAGGCCCTCACAGGCTTGAGGTAAAAATAACCTCTAACGACGGACATATCGATATAAAGCAGTTTCAGATAGAAACAACTGAGACATATGAGGTGTTTTCACAGGTGCATCCCCAAGGGATTATTGACTGTGACAGGGTGCTGTTAGGCCTGAATTCCATAGATATAACCGGTTACGCGATCTGTCAATACCCACAACCAGGCCACCGGCTGGACGTATATCTTGACGACATATTCATAAAAAGTGCGGCCACCGCGCTCCTCCGCCCGGATATTGAGACGATGTATCCCTGTTATAAAGATTCAGCTAATTCAGGTTTTTGCTTATACTGTGAATTTGAGACGCCCATAGAGGAAGGGCCTCATACCCTTACGCTTAGGGCAGAGGCCGAAAATGGTATTCAGGCAAGCCGTAGTTTCACAGTCGATGCCGTGAGAGATGTTTCGCCCTTTATCGCCATCAACTGTGACGAGATTCACTTTGGCTTAAACGCCGTTGAAATTAATGGCTTTTCGGTATCCTCCGAAAAAATTACCAATATAGAAGTCTATATAGACGATGTACTTCTGGGGAATGCCCCATATGGACTCGTTAGAGAAGACGCCGCAAAGGCCTATCCATGTTACAGAGACAGCGATAACTCAGGATTCTGTTTTTATAAGCGGTTCGATATGCCGCTATCACCCGGCACTCATACGCTTGCCGTTAAGGCCTTAACCGAAGGCGGACACTCTAATTTGTGGTCAGAGCAAATGGAAATAGACCTGTCCTATGAGGAGCTTACGCACGAACACCCGAACATATTTATATACTGTGACACTCCGGTGGTAACGTTTGACGTTATAGATATAGTCGGCTGGGCGGTAGCCCCTGAAGAGATTAAAGAGATTGACGTATTTATAGACGATGTGTTTACAGGCAACGCCCATTGCGGGGTGCCGACAGAGGCCTTAAGCGCTATATATCCATGTTACAAAGACGCCGCGAATGCGGGGTTTTGCCTTTATAAGACGCTGGAGAGCCCGCTGTCCGAAGGGCAGCATACACTTAAGATAAAGGTACGAACCAACAATGCCCAGGATAGAGAACTCGAAAGCGTCTGTGAAGCCATTGAGAGCTATAGATCATACACAGCATCGAATCCGAAGTTTATAGCCGCATTTGAAAGGTGCCTGGTGACATATGAGCTAATTCAGGTGTTGGGGTGGATTGTTACCCCTGCCGGGCTTAAGACTACCGAGGTCTTTATAGACGGCGACTTCATAGGTTACGCCGTAGGAGTTAATAAAAGATACGACATAGAGGCGAGATATCCATGCTATAAGAAACAGGAGATGCTGCTGCTTTGCCTTGACAAAATATTGGAGACCAGGTTATCGGATGGCAGACATCTGCTTACAATAAAGGCAACGGCCAAAGACGGACAGTCAATGTCATGGGATTTCGAGCAGGAATCTATCGAACCATATGCCGACTATCTTATGAGAACTGCCCCTGAGGCCCTTATTCAATTGGATAAGGCGGCTATGTCTCTGGACTTTGTCGAGGTAAGAGGATGGGCGCTTTCACCCGATGGAATAGATAAGGTGGAAGTATATCTTGATAATAAATTCACTGCCACTGCCTATTATGGATTTGAACGCGGGGATATGAAAGAGACATTCCCTTTACACAAGACATACAAAGACGGGGCAAAGTGCGGGTTCTGCTTATATAAGAAATTGGATGAAGAACTCTCTACAGGTTATCACACACTCAAGATAATGGCAGTCTCAAGGACAGGCCTGTCTAAGGCCGTGTATGAATACAATTTTATCAACAGGCCGTATAGACAAATGTCTTATGGCGAACCTAAAATTATTCTGAGCTGCGACAAGTTGCAGCTGACCCTTGACGTTGTGGAAGTCGAGGGCTGGGCTGCCAGCCCCGACGGGATTAGCAGCGTGGAGATTTATGTCGACGGCGTGTATATCGACAAGGCCTTCCACGGCATCAGCACGCGGGAGATAGGTATGCTTCTTCCATGTTATAAAAACAGTTCAAACTCCGCATTTGTCCTTTATAACGCATATGAAAATAGTTTTACCGCCGGCCACCATACGGTTATGCTTAAGATAATATCTGAAACAGGACTTATCAGGGAATGGTCAACGCGATACTATGTTTCAGACTCATACGAGAAATATCTGGATAAATTAAAGCCGCCCACTATGAGCAAGGTAAAAAGAATTATAGAGGAATTTCTGTACAGGCCAAAGATATCTATCGCCATGCCGGTATATAACATATCCCCTCGCTGGCTGGACAAGTGCATTCAATCTGTCATAGATCAATACTACGAAAACTGGGAGCTTTGTATCTATGACGATGCCTCCTCAAACCCTGAGACACTCCAGTGCCTTAATAAATGGAAGGACTCTGACCCGCGGATAAAAATAGCATTCGGCACAGTGAATATGCACATATCCGGGGCAACAAACGAGGCCCTGAAATTGGCCGAAGGAGAGTTTATCGCCCTGTTAGATAACGACGACGAACTGACACATGACGCCCTTTACGAAAACGTCAAACTCCTGAACGAAAACTCCGAACTGGATTTCATCTACAGCGACGAGGACAAGCTGGAGGAGGACGGCACACGCTCTGATCCGTTTTTTAAGCCGGACTGGTCGCCGGAGCTTTTCTGCTCAATGATGTACACATGCCACCTCGGTGTTTACAGAAAGTCGATTATAGACAAAATAAACGGTTTCAGAAGGGGCTACGAAGGCTCTCAAGACTACGACATGGTACTAAGATTCATCGGGCACACTGCCCCTGAGCGTATAGCCCACATACCAAAGGCGCTCTACCACTGGAGAAAGATATACGGCTCTGCCTCCGGGAACGCTCAACACAAGACCTATGCCTTTGACAGCGCCATGAAGGCCTTAAAAGACTACATGGAGAGAAACTCCATAGAGGGTGAACTGATAAACGTCCACGACACCGGGATTTACAGGATTAAGAGGAGGTTAATGGAAACCCCTCTCGTGTCGATTATCATACCAACCAGGGACAAGGTGCAGTATTTAGAGAAATGCGTAAATTCCCTTATCGATACGACAGACTACCCTAACGTAGAGATAATAATTCTGGATACCGGCAGTGTAGAACCGGCAACGAATGAATTTTACGAGGAAATCAGACACAGAGAAACCATAAGAATCATAGACTATCCAAACCCGGAGTTTAACTACGCTGAGGCAAATAACTGGGCGGCAGAGCGGGCATCGGGGCCATACGTCCTGTTTTTGAATAACGATACCGAGGCGATAGAGCCAGAGTGGCTCTCCGCGATGATGGAATACGGACAGCTGCCCGACGTAGGGGCAGTGGGCGCAAAGCTGCTCTACCCCGGCAACGGCATCCAGCACATGGGCGTAGTGGTAGGCCTGAAGCGCGCGGCCTCACACATAGGAAGGCTCTATCCCGATGAAAAACCGATGGGTTTTCCGTTTCTCCATGCAAAGGATGTGGTGAGAAACGTAACGGCGGTAACCGGTGCATGCCTGTTGATGCGTAGGGCACTGTTTGATGAGATAAACGGTTTTGACGTAAAATTCAGAATAGCCTTTAACGACATAGACCTGTGCCTGCGGCTGAGAAAGAAAGGCTGCAAGGTAACAGACACACCCTACGCAAAGCTCTACCACCACGAATCGGTTAGCGTGGGGAAACCCTACGAGGACACAGACCGCTGCGCCGGGCTTTTCGAGACAGAGGTCGAGCTGTTCAGAGAAAGATGGGACATTGAGAATTATATCGATCCATTCTTCAACAAAAACCTGGACGAGAGCCTGAGATTTAAACATTGACCATCGTGTGACAGGCCGGTTCCACTTTCCTGTTTTTTCCGGGGGCACAATTCTATCTATTGACAAGCGATGTCTCAATACAATAGCATAGACAAGCTGCATCAACAAGGGACACATCAGGATACGAGAGGACATGATGAACCTGACAGTAAAAGATATGGCCACGCTATTAAATGTCTCCGATAAGACTATCTGCCGGATGATACAGAACTATACAATCACATGTTTCAGAGTAAACGGATAGTGACGGCTTAGATTTATCCATGATATCCCCAATAGAATTATCTATATTCTCGGTTGCCGCCTTTATTATACCTGTCATATTTGTTATGGCTGCCGGAGTCACGAAGCGTTTATTGATACATGTCTCTTTCTCCGTGTCGGCACTGGCTTCTTTAATCATTGCCATAGCCGGGTTCATGGCAGTTGCCGGTGGTGTAACAGAGCAGATAATACTTCCTCTGGGGCTGCCAGCCCTGCCGTTTCATCTGAGGCTTGACCAGCTTTCCGGGTTTTTTCTTTTTGTAGTAGGGTTGCTTTCATTTATTGTATCCGTATATTCGATAGGCTATGTCAGTGGATTGGCCGCGGACAGGCCTGTAAAACGTCTGATTGTGTTTTATAACCTCTTTATTGCCGCGATGTTTATGGTTATCCTTGCAGATGACGCGCTGTGCTTCATGGTATCCTGGGAGGTGATGGCGGCGTCATCCTACTTTTTGGTCATGTTTGAGGACGGCAAGAGCGAAAACAGGAGGGCGGCCTATCTCTACATGGTAATGGCCCACATCGGCGCCATTTTAATACTCCTGTCTTTTGGGGTAATGGCGGGAATTGCCACAGGCCTTGATAGTTTTACCGGGTATACGTTTGATGCCATGAGAGAGGCAAGGTTCCCGCTTAAGTGGGCAACCGTGGCCTTTTTACTTTCTTTCTTTGGTTTTGCGGCTAAGGCCGGCGTTATACCTTTTCATGTGTGGCTTCCCGAGGCACATCCGGTTGCTCCGTCAAATGTCTCGGCCCTTATGAGTGGCGTAATGTTAAAGACCGCCATATACGGGATAGTGCGTATTACCTTTGACATCATAGGGGTGTTTCCCTGGTGGTGGGGTGCCTTGGTGCTTGTATTTGGGTTGGTATCGGCCGTTATGGGTGTGCTTTATGCCCTGATGCAGCACGACTTGAAAAAACTCCTCGCATACCATTCGGTTGAAAACATAGGGATAATCCTTATAGGCATAGGGCTGTCCATGATATTTACATCGTTTAATCTTCCTGCAATGGCCGCCCTTGCCCTCATAGCAGGCCTGTACCATACGATGAACCACGCCATGTTTAAGGGGCTGCTATTTATGGGGGCAGGGGCCATTCTTAATGCCACACATGAAAGAAATATGGATGAAATGGGAGGGCTGATACGCTACATGCCCTGGACGTCCGTATTTTTCCTCATTGGGTGTATATCCATTTCGGCGCTGCCGCCTTTTAACGGATTTGTCTCCGAATGGCTGACCTTTCAGGCGTTTCTGCTGTCGCCGTCTTTACCGAGCCCTCTTATGAAACTTTTGATACCGTTGGGGGCGGCCCTGCTTGCCTTAACGGGCGCCCTGGCGGCAGCCTGTTTTGTAAAGGTATTTGGGGTTATATTCCTGGGGAATTGGCGGGGGCATAATCCACCTGTGGCAGCAGAGGCCGGATGGTCCATGCGCATAGGGATGATGCTTGCGGCGCTTACCTGTCTGTGTTTTGGGATTCTGCCGTCCGTCATCATAGACTGGATGGATAATATTTCTGCAAATCTGCTTGGGGCAACGCTCAATACCACTGCTGGTGTATATGGCTGGATGTGGCTTACTCCGGTTGACCCTGAAAGGGCTTCCTACTCAGGGCCGCTTGTACTTGTAGGTATCGTTGCGGTATGCGCGATAACTTATGTATTACTCCACGTAAGGCCAGGGAAGATAAGCAGGGTACCGGTGTGGGATTGCGGATTTCAAAAACTTAACAATAAAATGCAGTATAACTCAATATCTTTTTCCATGCCTTTTCGCAGGATATTTGGTTATCTCTTCGATATAAAAGAGCAGATACGGCTGTCCCCACAACCGGGCCACCCGGCCTTCCCTGAGATGCAGCATTACTATCTACGCATAAGAGACCGCTTTTGGGGTTGGATTTACAAACCCTTTATCAATATAGTCGTTTTGCTATCCCGAAAGGCAGGCATGCTTCAGCATGGGCGGATACATCTGTATCTAATATATTCATTTGTCACTATAATCTTTCTGCTGGCTTTGCTATGAACCCACTGCATTTAATTTTCACAGAGATTTTACAAGTGCTTATTGTACTTACTGTAGCCCCTGCCTTTACGGGATGGGTGGATATGCTGAAGTGTTGGACCCAGGGGCGGGCCTCTGCCGGAGTCATGCAGCCATACAGAAACATTGCAAAGTTATTCGTTAAAGATGTGGTGCTTGCCCAAAACGCCTCATGGATATTTCGCTTTACCCCGTATTTCGTATTCAGCACAGCCGTTGTTGCCGCGAGTGTGATTCCTGTAATTTCGATGAACCTGTTTTTGGCCCCCAGCGCGGATATTATTGTGTTAATAGCGCTGTTCGCGACGGCCAGGTTTTTCACGGCATTGGCAGGCATGGACATAGGGACGGCATTTGGGGGGATGGGCTCAAGCCGTGAGATGATGATAGCCTCTCTGGCGGAACCTGCCATACTTATGTCTATCTTTACGGTGTCTCTGGCCGGCAGGTCTACGTCTCTTCTTCACATAGTACAAACGTTCTCCGGTGGAGTATTAGTCTTCAGGCCCTCCATCGTCTTTGCAGCCATAGCATTTGTCCTTGTTGTAATTGCTGAGGCTGGCAGGATTCCGGTTGACAATCCGGCAACCCATCTGGAGTTGACCATGGTACATGAGGCCATGATTCTGGAGTATTCGGGCAGACACCTGGCGCTTATGGAGTGGGGTGCGATGTTAAGGTTTTTTCTTTTTGTTACGCTTGGGATTGCGTGTTTCCTGCCATGGGGGATAGCCGCCACGGATAACGTTGTAGAGATTGCCGCGGCAGTGTTTTTAATGCTTATAAAGCTTGCCGTTATCGGGGGCGTTGTCGTGCTGATAGAGACGGGGCTTGCGAAGATGAGGTTGTTTCGATTAACTGAATTCCTGGGGGCCGCGTTTTTAATGGCAACCCTTGGGGTGATTGCATTTTTTATCCTGGAGTGAGATGAACTTACAGGTATTGGCACAGATAAATAGTTTTCTGGCGGCCCTGGTGTTGCTGACGGCCTTTGCAATGCTGTCACAAAGGAAAATAAATAGTTTAGTAATTTTATTTGCGTGGCAGGGGCTGTTTCTTTCAATAAACACGGCCGTCACCGGTTTTGTGGCCGCAAAGCACCATCTGTATATATCATCGCTGTTGACGTTGTCTCTGAAGGTAATTCTCCTTCCATATATATTGCATGTCCTGGTGGTGCGCCTTAAGATCAGAAAAGAGATGGAAACCATAATGAATATCCCCGCGACGATGCTGATAGGGATTGCCCTCGTGATTTTTTCCTATCACCTTACGGCCCCCGTAAGGGAGATGTCCACGCTGATAACGCGTTCAACCCTTGCGGTTGCTCTTGCAACCGTTATGATTGGGCTTCTTATGATGATAACGAGAAAACATGCCGTTACCCAGATAATCGGATTTCTCGCAATGGAAAATGGACTGTTTTTCGCCGCTACCAGCGCGACATACGGTATGCCCCTTGTTGTGGAATTAGGCGTTGCCCTTGATGTCTTAATTGCAGCCTTTATATTCGGAATATTTTTCTTCCAGATAAGTACCACGTTTGATAGTCTTAGCGTGGAGCAGATGGAAAGCCTGAGGGAGGACAACTGAGGCCGTAACATGATACTCCTTGTTATGATAATAACGCCCTTTGTGGCAGCCATAATTTTGGCCTTTATCGGGGACAGGAGGTTTGCCCCCGAGGCCAATATTTTTGGCTCCTGTTTGACCTTTACGGCCAGTGTTGCCCTTGCCATGGAGGTATACAAATATGGGCCGATTTTAGCAGCTGAGAAATTCTTCTTTGTCGACGCATTTAGTGTTTACCTGGCTGTGCTTACCTCGTTTGTCTCTATGACCACGGCCGTTTTCAGCCGCCGGTATATGCAGAGAGAGAGGGAACATGGCCGGGTCGGCCCCGCGCGTATGCGTTTTTACCATGCAATGTTTCAGATGTTCATATTTGCCATGCTGCTTTGTCTTCTTAGCAACAATATAGGGGTATTGTGGATTGCAATGGAGCTTGCCACCTTATCTACTGTTCTTCTTGTCTCACTCTATCGTACGCCTAATGCCATTGAGGCCGCGTGGAAGTATTTTATACTGTGTGGCGTTGGAATAGCACAGGCCCTTTTTGGCACCGTATTACTATACTTCGCCGCCGAGAAGGTCATTGGAGAGGGCGGTGAGGCGCTTCTTTGGACAAATCTGATTGAGGTAAGCGGCATGCTTGAGCCGACTATCTTATCCCTTGCCTTTGTCTTTCTGGTTGTGGGATATGGTACAAAGGTCGGCCTGGTTCCTTTACACAATTGGCTTCCCGATGCGCACAGCGAGGGGCCTACGCCAATATCGGCCGTGCTGTCCGGGCTTTTATTAAACATCGCGCTCTATGCCCTTGTCAGATGCAAGGTGCTTGTTGACGGCTCGACACACACCCATTATGCCGGAAACATTATGATGGGCTTTGGGATTGTCTCTATCCTGGTTGCCTCCTTTTCCATTCTCAGGCAAAAAGACATTAAACGCATGTTTTCATATTCGTCTATTGAGCATATGGGAATAGCAACCTTTGCCTTTGGCCTCGGTGGCCCTATAGCCACCTTTGGCGGGCTGTTACATATGCTTATGCACAGCCTTGCAAAGTCTTCCATATTCTTTACGGTCGGGCACGCATGCCAAATGCACCGGACACAGGAGATAGCCAGGATAAAGGGGCTATTTAAGGGAGACCCCTTTGTTGGCTGGACGCTGATATTGGGCGCTATGGCAATTGCCGGGCTGCCGCCATTTGGGATTTTCACCAGCGAGTTCCTGATATTGACGGCTACGATAAAAGACGTACCGCTTCTGGCGCCATTTATACTTATCGGCCTGGCTGTAGCCTTTGCGGGGCTTCTCAGAAAGGTTCAATATATGGTCTCAGGCGATGTGCCCTCATATTGTAAACCTTTGGAGGCGGCCCGCGCGCCGGTGATTCTTCACATGGCCCTGGTGCTTGTCTTAGCCTTTTATATGCCTGATTTTCTGAATAAATGGTTTCAGACGGCGGTGGAGTTATTGAAATGAAGAAATTAGAGGATGCCCTGAGGGCCGCCTTTGGCGAGGATGCCATAGCCGATGAAAACAGGACGCCGGTTACGGTTACAGTGCCAGCGGAGAGATTTGCGGAGGCGGCAAAGATATTAAAGGATTCCTCGGCGGCTCTTTGTGCCGAGTGGTCTGTAGACGATACGGACTCAGGCAGAGGGTTTAGCATTTATGCGTGCTATAGGGATGGCGGCGAATATCTTATAGTAAGGGCTGCTCTGCCACAGGAGAATCCTCAGTTTCCAAGCCTTGTAAAACACTATGTGCCGGCCTATAGATTTGAGCGCCGGCTCAGGAGCCTTATGGGGGTTATACCGCTTGGGAGCCCGGACGGCAGACCCTGGATTAAGTTTGAGGACTGGCCGGAGGATGCCTGGCCACTCAGAAAAAGTTTTGACGCCGCCAAGGCGATGCCGCGCGTAGAGGGGCAGTACGCATGGCTTAAGGCAGAAGGAGAGGGTGTGTATGAGATCCCCGTAGGCCCCGTCCATGCCGGTATAATAGAGCCTGGACACTTCAGGTTTCAGGCGGTTGGCGAGACCATAATTAACCTTGAGGAGCGTCTCGGCTATGTCCATAAGGGGATAGAGAAGAGGTTTGAATCGATGGCATGGGAGAGCGCCGTTAAATTAGCCGGACGTGTATCCGGGGATTCGACAGTCGCACACTCAATAGCCTACTCCATGGCGCTGGAGTCAATGGTGCAGTGCTGTGTACCTGTAAGGGCACAATGGCTCAGGGCGCTGTTTCTTGAGAGAGAGCGCATTGCCAACCACCTTGGAGACATTGGGGCTATATGTAATGACGCAGCCTTTGCCTTTATGTTGTATCAGTGCACAAGGCTTAAGGAAACCATGCTTGGCACTAACCATAAGCTCTTTGGGCACAGATTTATGATGGACAGGGTTATCCCAGGAGGCGTGGCGGCAGATATAAACGCCAAAAATGAAATATTGACGGAGCTGGACTTTATAGGAGAGGACTTCGACAGGCTTGTTCGCATCTATGAAGAAAGCTCCTCGCTTGAGGACAGGGTGCGCAACACGGGCATACTCACGCCGGAGTTGGCGGCAGAGTTTTGTACGGTAGGAGTAGTTGCCCGTGGCAGCGGTTTAAATGTGGATTGCAGGGTTCATAGTCCATATCCCCCGTATGATTCAATCATGGTAAAAACACCAGTGCTTACAGCAGGGGACGTTCACACAAGGCTGTGGGTGAGGGTAGAGGAAATCAGAGAATCCATACGTATAATACGGCGCATACTGAAGAACATACCTGACAGCGGCATAGTTGCCAATTGCGGCGCGCCGGCAGCAGGAGCGACTGGGTTTGCGGCAGTAGAGGGTTGGCGAGGGGAGATAATCTACTGGCTGCAAAGCGGCCAGAGCGGGCAGATAAACAGGTGCATGGTAAGGGACCCGTCCAGCGTTAACTGGCTGGCGCTTGAGCAGGCAATAATGGGCAACATTGTCCCCGACTTCCCGCTTTGCAATAAGAGCTTCAACCAGTCATACTCGGGACACGACCTATGATTAGAATCCTGCGGCAGATATTTCGTACAGGGATAGTAACAGACCTTAGCCCTCAGTTTGACGACCCCAGGATAACGGTTGCTAACCTCACGCTGGAGGCATCCGTAAAAAGGCGTTTCAGAAGGAGTTTAACTGTGAGAGAGGTGGACGCCGGTTCGTGTAACGGCTGTGAACTTGAGATCCATGCGCTCAATAATCCTGTTTATGATTGTGAGCGATTAGGGATACATTTTACGGCCTCCCCCAGGTTTGCCGACGTATTGCTTGTCACGGGGCCGGTATCCGTAAATATGGAAATCGCCCTTAAGAGGACCTATGACGCCGTCCCATCACCCAAAATAGTGATTGCCGTTGGGGACTGCGCGTGTAACGGTGGGATATTCGGAGAGACTTATGCCTCTTTGGGAGGGGTCGACAAAGTAATTCCGGTAAACATCCGCATACCGGGTTGCCCTCCAACTCCCACAGATATTCTGAATGGATTTTACAAGATATGCCTCTGACATCCGGTTAAACGATTTTCAAAAAAAACATGCCCACCAGAGTTGTGTTATAACAAACAGAAACGGTATAATCGTGGTAATAGCAGTGTTAAGACATTAAGGATAAGGGATAGAATGGACGACAATGATAAGTTAAAGGCTATGCTTTACCATTGGTTGGAGCATAACGGCGAACACGCCGATACATATGTTAAGTGGGCAGAGAAGCCATCGGTTGCAGCCGTCGACGGGCTTGCCGGGCTGTTAAATGAGATAGCTGCCGAGACAATGAAGATAAACGGACTTTTTAAGAAGGCCATAAACGTCCTGGAATCAACAGGGAAGCCATGAACGCTTTAACTATGGAGCATCTGTGAAGACAGTAGCGGCATGTGTCGGCAAGGATACGATTCCTTCGATAAGCTGGGTATTGAAGGATTTTCAAAAGGTCATTGAGATAAGATATACCCGCACAACCAGGGAACTCATAGATATACTGCCCAGCATACAGTGCAATCTCGTAATATTGGACTCATTTTTCAACAACATTTCAAATGTTGAGGCCACAAAAGAGATAAAGGCGGCGTCTAAAGACACAAGAATCCTCCTCATAGCCACAGACGAGGTAAGCAAGGAGACCCTGGTCGAACTAATATCGGCAAAGGCCATTGACGGCGTTATCTTAAAGCCGTTTACGGCGGAAATCCTGTCCAATAATATATACAAGCTGTGTGATATAAAAAAACCTGACACGCCCTGGTACGAGAAAAAACGAATTTAATAACGTCCGTCTGAGCCAGAAATCCTTTCGATCATTTTAAATCTTATTCAGGCATGATAATTGCTATATAATTGGTATGTTAGGAAGGATTGACAAAGAGCTATTAAAGGAGCTGCAGAAAGCGAATAACTCCCAGGGGACTTCGACAACAAAGCCTCAGCTCACCGGCAACGTCGATTTTAAGGCCGTCTTACAGGGGGCCATTGCCTCTGATAAGAAATCCCAGTCGTTAACCCCCGAATCGAAAGACTCCTTATTACGTGCCATGGATACGTACATGTCCAAAAGTAAAATAGATGATACGAATATATTTCCCGATACAGGGAATACTTTTCCCAGCAGCAGTGGATTCAGTGCAGATATGCCTGCGTTAACAGGAAGCAGCTTATTGCACCCATCGTTGACCTTAGAAAAAACGCCCGATGTTGGCGGTGTAGGGAATTCCGCCACAAGGAAGTCAAATAACCCGCAAAGCAGACAGACGTTTGAAGGGATACAGGCAAATAACACATATAAGCTGGTACCAGGGGGGACAGCCGCACCGTCTAAACCCGAGGTCCAGGACGATAACAAGCCGCAGGATTGGTGGCGTGGGGCCGAGGCGCCTAAGGCCTCACCAAAGGCTTCAAAACTCGATAAATATGACCGTTATATCAATGAATCGGCATCTGCTTACGGATTAGACCCCGCGTTGATAAAGGCAGTGATAGTTGCCGAGAGCGGCGGCAACGCAAACGCACGCTCAAGGTCGGGAGCCCGCGGGCTAATGCAATTAATGCCCGCAACAGCGGCAGAACTCGGCGTCAGTAATTCCTATGACCCAAAGCAAAACATCAATGGTGGGAGCCGTTATCTGCGTCAATTACTTGACAGATATAATGGCGATTTGCGACAGGCACTCGCCGCATATAACTGGGGCATGGGTAATCTGGAAAGAAAACCCGGTAAAATGCCACAAGTGACAAAAAACTATATTGCCAAAGTAGAAGGCTACTATAAGGGCTACTCAGAAGACCCCACACTGGCTTAACTTAACTGCCACTTTTCATATTTTGCCCCTTTGTGTTAGTATGTTCAGGCAATACACGCGGTTGTCTAAGAGAGGGCGTTATTAACACCCTGTAAAAAACACACAAAGGGGTACTAATGAAACAGGTAAGAGCTATGGTTTCAACGGCGATTATAATCTTTGCCGCTTTACTTTATGGGATTGCCCATTCTCAGGAGCAGTCAGTAATCGATACATATAAAAACGGAAATCCGCACACATCTAAGTATAGCAGCGATAAGGCCGCCCCTGAGGGGTTTATAATAAAAAAGGACACCGTGTATGAACAGTACGAAGGTGGCAAAACCAAACGCGCCACGCTGGCAGACAACTTTAAACTACCCGGTGATATGGTATTAAAAGGTGGGACTGAAATAGAGCTGCACGAAGCCGGTACGCTTGCCAGGGCTGTTTTGGCCGTTGACTGGCAGATCCCCAATGGCCCGGTTATAAAGGCGGGCGAGGTAGAGTTCTATAACGATGGAAGGACGAAGAAGGCAGTTGTTGCCAAAGATTTCGAGCTGATGAATGGATTTATAATTAAGGCCGGCACAACACACGAGCTGTATTATAGCAGGTCGCTTAAAAAGGCGGTGCCCGCTAAGGATTTCACATTACCGGACGGCTTAATAGTCAAGGCCGGTACGGAATTCGAGCAATACGAAAGCGGCCTCGTCAAAAGGATGACTTTGGCTGAAGACTATCAGAAGAGTAACGGTATGATTATTAAAGGAAATACGGAACTAGAAAATTTCGAAAACCAAAAGATTAAAAGAGTAACGCTGGTAGACGACTGGAAGGCACCCGATGGCGTATTGATAAAGGCTGGGGTTGAGTTTAAACGCGATAAGGCCGATTAACGGTTTAACCGGCTCTCCGCAAAGTCTTATGGAGAGCCGGAAATCAAATTCGATTATCTATCCCTTAACTTAGCAAGCAGATTCAGTATCTCGATATAGAGCCAGACCAGCGTGACCATGATGGCAAATCCACCGTACCATTCAAAGTATTTTGGCATGTTTTCGCGCGCCGCGCTCTCGATAAAATCAAAATCCAGCACCAGGTTCAGAGCCGCTATTACCACCACCACAACGCTGAATCCGATCCCTATTATGCCGCTTCCATAAATGTGAGGGATTCGGACGCCGAACAATCCCAACACAAAAGAGGCCAGATAGACGATGAATATCCCACCTGTTGCGGCCACCACGCCGGCCTTAAACTTCTCCGTAGCCCTTACGATGCCGGCCTTATATGCCGTTAAAAGCATGAAGAGCGTGCCGAATGTCAGTGCAACCGCCTGAAAGGCAAGGCCGGGATATTTTTGCTCGAAAACGGCCGTTATCCCACCCAGGAACAACCCCTCAAGTACCGCATATACCGGTGCGGTTATCGGCGACCACTTGTTTACGAATATTGTGACAAGGGCCGTGATTAATCCGCCAACCAGGCCTATAGTCATCCACGGGGTAACGGCAGCCAGTCCTTCGGTGAAATACGTTTTCCATACCCAGGACGCGCTAATCAGCAGGAGAATCAGCATAAACGCCGTTTTATTGACGGCACCGTTTACTGTCATTGCCTGCACTGTGCCAATCCCAAGCGCTGACCCTCTCAGCGCTTTAGCCCTTAACGCCGGATTCGATGTCTTCATCATTGTCTTATTCCTCCTTAAAAGTCATTATTGGTTAGTCTTTAGACATTTGTTTTTGTATTTGAATTTTTATAAATTCAAGCACTTCCGATGCTTTTTTATAATAATTTATCATTGGTGCAAGACTTAAGCCTACATATTCGCCGTGAGCAATTTGATTCCTATTAGCGACTATGCTGTCAATCGCGTCTTTCCTTCCTTCCTTTTCTACATAGTCTTCTATATCTTCTTTCCATTTCTTATCAAAAGAACCTATTAATTTTAATATTTTTTCCATTTTAGGATTCATAAAATCGTCCAGACTATTGGTAACATAATTCGTTATATATGGATGGGCCTTTTTTCGCGAGAATTCACTGATATAATGGCTAATAGCATTTTCTATATACCCGGAGGTCAAAACACAAACATATTTTGCCCAATGAGATAACATTTTATCGTCGTAATTAGCAGCGGGAGGAGTATTTAAAAGATATTCTATTTGTTGTCTTTGTTTATTTATAATACTATCATTCATGGGATATCGCTGAATATCTCAGATGCTGACGTTAATCTTGCCTTTACATTATTTTCATCAGACGTCGATGTTTTATATGCCTCTACAAATCCAGGTATTTTTAATAACTTTTCATATTTATTTTTCAAATCAACCAAATCATTAATTTTACCTTTTTCTAATCTTTTAGCAACCCCAACCATAACGGCATCAAATACCGCGGCATTAAGTGAATTTGCGGGGCGAAACGCATCCTTTGAAAGAGAATCGTAAATAACTTTTATTGTCGAATTAAAGAGAGAGAGAAAACCATCCGCGGTATGCGGAGAGGTTAAATTCCTATATTTTGACATACAGTGATTAAGAAAATCTTTCATTGGACGTCTATATTCATCTGAATTGTAAAATAGGGCAAAAAAACGTAATATCAATTCGATATCTTTTTGTCTGGGACTTTCTTTGCCGTATATTTCTCTCCATGCCTCATTTGTGTTTAATTGTTTTAATAATTCATTGAACTCACCTCTATAGACACAATTACGAATTTCCTGGGGATATAGTTGCCTGCCAAACTTATTGAGTCTTTCAAAGATATAATATATGCTGCTATCATCATCTTTGGGATTATCCTGTTGTATTATTGTAGCATGAATAAGAGAATTATTTAGCCTTGTTTTGTCGTCAGGCTCTAGTGTTTTATATGTCTTTTTATTGTATTTCTCTTGTACATTCTTTAAAGCAAAGGCATTACCTTTTTTTGTTCCAGTTCTAAATATGCCGTCATAAAAATATTGTAAAGTTCGTAATCGTTGCTGTCCGTCAATTACAAGATATTTTATTGGTTCTTTTTCCTTCGATAGAAAAATACCTGGGACAGGGAGTCCAAGCAGTAATGTTTCTATAAAACGAGACGCATCGACGTGCGTCCAAACATAACCTCGCTGGAAATATGGTATTACAATGGACTCATTCTCCAGTTTTGGCACGATAGATTCAACAGGATAATCTGCTCCGTAACTAGTTATTTCATATTTAAAAGGAATTTCATCATCATTATTATCTGTATCATCAATCACACCTTCTGATTCACTATATTTATTGTATACGTTCAATTGGTCATCAATATCAAATGTTTCCATATTAATAGTCCTCCTATAAGTACATTGTACAGTATTAATTTAACAAAGTCAAGAGAATTTCATTTGAACTCATGATATGAAGACAGAATTGCCTCTTACTTAGACTGTGTTCAGTTGCGGCAGTAATGGGGCAACATTACCATAGTGCGCTTGCCATGCTGGGAGCAGCTGGAAAGGAAGCATCGTGTAATTTGACAACATCGTCCCGATTATGTTACGGTTTCTCATGGATATAAATTGCCCGGCTTCATATTTGAGACGACAATGATGTGTTCACGGGCGCGGTTTAGTGTTTAAAGTTGCCCTGATCAGCATCGACACCGTCGAAAGCTATGGCACCCGAAGCCTTTCGGCAAATCTCAAACGCGGCGGCTTCAACGTACATAACATCTACTTTGGAGCCAGTATGCTGCAAAGCGGTGAGAAGAAGACCGAGGCGGAGTATCAATCGCTTGACGGGCTGCTCATGGAGATTAAGCCTGACCTGATTGGGATAAGCATCATCAGCACGTTTTGCCACTCCGTTGCCGTAGAGATTGCCAGACGGGTTAAATCGTTCTCAACAAATACGCCGGTAATATTCGGCGGGGTGCATCCTACGATGTCTCCCGTGTTTTGCCTGCAAACTGCCGCAATTGATTATGTCTGCGTTGGAGAGGGCGAGGAATCTCTTCTTGAGTTGTGTGAGCGTCTGACGTCGGGACAAGACGCCTCCGCAGTACCCGGCATTATGTACAAAGGCAACACCACCTACATAAGGAGAAATCCCCCGGAAGACCTCAACGAGCTTCCATTTCAGGACATTGGAAATGAAAACAAGTATACGGTAATAGTGGACGGCTCCGTTGCCACGGGCGACCCTTTTTTAAATGGCATAACTACGCATTTTCATACAAAGTGTTCCCGGGGCTGCCCGTTTGGCTGCACCTACTGCAGCAACGCAAACATCAGGGCGCTCTACGACCCAGGAAAATACCTCAGGCGCAGGTCCGTGGATAACGTGGTGGAGGAGCTTAAGTTTTATAAATCCCTGAAGCCCGGCCTCGTCCACGTCTGGTTTATTGACGATACCTTCCCGTCCAACCCAGAGTGGGTGCGCGAGTTTTCCATTAAGTACAAAGAACAGGTGGGCATTCCATTTACCATATGGATTCACCCGCTGAAGATAAAGGACGAAAATATCGCCCTGTTAAAAGACGCCGGGCTGGTAAAGGCAATGGCCGGCGTTGAGAGCGCCTCGTTTAAGACCAGAAGGGAGGCATTTCATCGCGGCGAGACCAACCAAAACATAATTGACGCAATCGCAATTTTACAAAAATACGGTCTGAAGATAACCGTCGACATGATACTTGACCACCCGTGGGAAAGTACCTCGGAACTCAAGGAGACTTTCGAGCTGGTTATGGCGCTCCCAAGACCGTTTACTGTGGCCATGCACAGCATGACCCTGCTTCCGAACACCGAGCTGGCAAAAAGGGCCGTCAGAGAAGGATTCACTACCGAAGAGGAGATTATCGCCAACATCGTATCCGACCCCCAGGAATCCGCCAAGACCTACAACTGGTGCAAGGGCGCCCCTATACAAAACAACTCCGCAAGGGCCTACTGGATTTTCCTGATTATGTGTGCCGCAAACCCTGAAATCCCAAAGTGGTTTGTCAAACTCCTGGCATCAAGTAATTTTTTGAAGACATACCCGATAGGACAAAGGGACATTCAGGTTGTAACATGGAAGGCCGACGAGGAATTAGTGAATTTACCCTCGATTTATCTCAGCAAATCGGCGCTTGTAAACAGGCTTTCAGAGCTTTCTCCACTTTTTAGACGCATCCTCTCGTCAAAACGTGCCAAACCCTTTCTGTTTATGAACTATGTGGTCTTTAAGGTCTTAAAACACAGTAAGACCCCCATACAGGGATAACCGGCATTTGTTGAAAATATTCAGGATGTCTTTCCACAAGCTATTGTCATTGAAGGCAGTGGCCCTTCGCTTCGCCAGGGAGGTTATAAGCAACAGATATATGCTTCAGTGCCTGGTGCTGCGTGACCTGAAGAGCCGCTACACGGGGTCTTTCATAGGTGTCTTCTGGGCGGTTATTCATCCGATTGTTACGGTTATTACGTATTCTTATATATTTTCGTTCGTGATGAAGGTAAAGCTCGGGCCGGAGGCGGGCACCAACAACTTCCTCCTGTGGCTCCTTTGCGGGCTGGCCCCGTGGATATATTTTTCGGACACGGTACAGCGCAACGTCCAGATACTGGTAGACAACAAGATGCTCATAACAAAGAGCCTTTTCCCTTCGGAACTCCTGCCACTTAGCATACTGCTGTCCAGCCTGCTAAACCATGCCATCATGTTTGGAATTGTCAGCATTGCGGCAATCATAGTATATAAGAAACTCACTATACTCATATTATACCTGCCAGTGTATATCTTCTTGTTAAGCCTGTTTACCATAGGGGTCAGTTGGCTTGTGTCAAGCATCAATGTTTTTTTCAGGGATCTGAGCCAGATACTCACAGTGGTAATCAGCATGTGGTTTTTTTACACCCCGATAGTGTATCAATCGTCAATGGTGCCTGAGAATCTGAGATTTCTCCTTAAGCTAAACCCCATGTACTATGTAGTAGAGGGATATCGCCTGTCGCTGCTAGGGATAGAGCAGCGGCACTGGAAGGGGATGTTGTTGTTGTTAATCTTAGGAATTGTATCCTCTGTTGTGGGAGGATTTGTCTTTAAACGCCTGAAACCAGATTTTGCCGAGATGCTCTGAACTGCCTGCTTATGGAAACGATTATATCACTCAAGGGCGTCGGGAAAAAATACAAGATATACGCAAAACCCAGCCACCGCCTGAAAGAACTGTTATATTCCGGGGGAAAGAAATATCACAAAGAGTTCTGGGCACTAAGAAATATAACATTTGACGCCGTCAGGGGCGAGGCGATTGGGCTTCTTGGGCGCAACGGCTCAGGCAAAAGTACGCTCTTGCAGCTTATCTGCGGCATCTTACGCCCGACTGAGGGTACTATCGTGGCAAACGGGCGAATCTCCGCCCTTCTGGAGCTTGGCGCGGGGTTTAATCCCGAATTCAGCGGCCGCGCCAATGTCATTATGAACGGGGCCATCATGGGTTACACCATGGATGAGATGGCACAGATGATGCAGTCCATCATCGACTATGCCGACATTGGGGATTTTATCGACCAGCCGATGAAGATATACTCCACCGGCATGTACGTCAGGCTTGCCTTTGCCTGTGCCGTTAACGTAAGGCCGGAAATACTAATCGTTGACGAGGCACTCTCCGTGGGCGATATATTCTTCCAGCAAAAGAGTTTCAATACGATCAGGGAAATCATTAAAAACGGCACAACCTGTATCTTTGTCTCACACGATATGGAGGCCCTAAGGAGCCTCTGTGACAAGGCATTACTGCTTGAGCACGGAGAAATCACCTTCGCAGGCTCCCCTATTGAGGCAATAAATATCTACTCCCACACCATAAAGAAGTACGCGGCGTTTGTTCCTCCTTCTGCAATTTCCCGTACACTCCCTGTAACCCCGGAGTCCCCCGAGCTTATGGACTTAATGCCCCCAGAGGATATTCTGGCACATAATATCTTAAACGAAGACATCAAGAGATACGGCACCGGGGCGGCTACTATACTTGGCGCAAGGGTTCTGAACAAATACGGCCTTGATACGTTTCACGCGGAGATGATGGAAACCCTCTCGTTTTATATGCTCATACAGGCTAACGAACCAGTATATGACACGGTGACAGGTGTAATCTTATTTGACCGCATCGGGACATTCGTCTTTGGCGGCGGCAACAAAGAGGTGCACCATGTGCTTCCGGACATGTCTCCGGGGCAGCGTCTGGTCGTGAAAATAGACATTACCTTCAGCGTCAAGGCAGAGGAGTTCCTCTTTGGACTACTCATAAAAGGGGCACTTTATAAGGGCGCTGAGACAATCAACAGCCACGACAGAATCGACATGCTCGGCCCTATTGTCGTCACGTTCAGCAAACCGGAAAGCCAAATACCCTTCCACGGTATCGCAAAGCTTCCCATTGAAGTAAGACACTCCATAGTTGACGGCACTGCAGGCGTTAATGCCAATAATCTATCCAATTCCCACACGTAACGGCGGCCCCAGTGAGACTCAAGAACAGCCCAGACGCCCCACGCCACATCCTGTGGATACGCACGGACTCTATTGGCGACAATGTCCTGGCCGCCTCAATGCTTGGCCCCATTCACGCCAAATATCGGGAGGCCCGCGTTACCGTCCTCTGCCAGGGTCACATCGCAGAGCTATATGCCCCCTGCCCATATGTCAACCACATAGTATCGTTTAACAAGACACTTGCCTACACGGACTCACATTACCGTGAGACCATCATCATGCGCCTGCAGGCCCTTGACGTGGACCTTACAATGAATTCTGTCTACTCACGCGAACTTATTGGCGATATCTTCGCAACCAGAAGCGGAGCCAGACACAGGGTGGGGTTTCTTGGAGACCTCTGTAATATTGACGAGCCGCTGAGAGGCTCCAACAACTGCTACTATAGCGCACTGCTGCCGTCAATGCCCTGGAATACGCCGGAAATAGAGCGGCACGCCGCATTTCTGAGACATTTTGGCATTGAGGCCCAACATCTTCACCCTGCCGTATGGAGCACCCCGGAGGACGAGAGGTTTGCCGATGAGTTCTTTGACCGCCACGCCCTCAATACCGCAGGCACACTGGCCGTAGCGCCAGGCTCTCAAAATGACTACAAGATATATCCATCGTTTAGTGAGGTGCTGAGGACTTTTACGGACTTCAAATTAATACTCTTAGGGGGCATGGATACGGTAAATGTCTCAGGCGGGATATTTGAGAAATTTAAGGGTACGTGCCACAATCTGACGGGTAAGCTGACACTTCGCCAAACGGCGGCAATAATACGCCGCTGCCGACTCCTCTTGTCCTCAGACTCGGCAGCCGCCCATATTGCCACAGCCGTGGGGACACGCAGCGTGGTAGTCCTCGGTGGCGGACACTTTGGCCGATTCCTCCCCTACTCGCCACTTACGACGGCAGTGTGCCTGCCGCTTCAATGCTATGGATGCAACTGGAGATGCCAGTTTAATGAGAAATATTGCATAACGGCAATTGCCCCTGAGATAATCTCAAAGGCCATTGAGACATCTCTTTATGCGCTATCTGATAAACCCCAAATAGCCGCACAAGGGGCAGCGCTCTGGCCCAAATCGACACCAGGTTGGAGCCGCGCAGAGGAGTTCCTCAACACAGAACGTGTGAACATACATACGTTTAACGAGATCCCCAGGCTGCTTCGTATCCCGTCAGCCGCTGAACACCATGAAGCCGCTGTGGGTACGAATACGGCCATAAGCGCCATACATGAGCGCCTAGGGGCAGCCGCCTCAGCCGATGCGACACTTGCCCTTTACGAATCATACCTCGGCATTGTCCCGTTTGATCTGAACGCGGCGCGTACTGCCGATGCCCTGAGGCTTGACATCCTGCGGCAGCGCCTTCCAAAAATCACAATGGTAACACCATCATATAATCAGGGGGGATATCTTGAGGAGTGTATCCTGTCCATCCTTACACAGGGCTATCCAAATCTTGAGTATATCATCATGGACGGCGGCAGTTCAGACAACTCAGTTGAGATAATAAAAAAATACGAACGTCATATCGCCTGCTCAAGGAGCGCCCCCGACGCCGGACAGTACGCGGCCATAAATGAGGGCATGGGACGCGCAACCGGAGAGGTCATGGGCTGGCTGAACTCGGACGATAAACTCCATAGCGGCGCACTGTGGATTGTCGCAACGGTGTTCAGCGCATACAGCGAGGTTCAGTGGATTATGGGACGCCCAACCGTCTGGAATGCCGACGGGGCACTCGCGGCAGTGCTGAATCCCATCCCCCTGTGGTCGAGACAACACTACCTGAACGGACAGATAGGCCCCCCGCACATACAGCAGGAGTCCACGTTCTGGCGGAGGCGCCTCTGGGCGGCGGCAGGCGGATACCTCGACAGTTCACTGCGCTATGCCGGCGACCTTGAGCTTTGGGCACGGTTTTTTCGCGTTGCCGAACTCTACAGTGTCGACGCCCTGATTGGCGGAATCCGAAACCATCCCGCGCAGAAAACCGCGAAGGCCGCCTCTGATGGAAGCGGCTGCTACGACTACGCCGACTATGATGCCGAGGCAAAAGTTATAATCCAACGCGAGGTGGAGATTTTCAATAAAAATAATTCAGCCACACTCAGCTCACCCCCCGGGCTTATCTCTTTAACTGAGGCAGCCCTCAGGTGCAATGACTCAATCCGCCCGGAGAATTTTTCCTGCTTTACCTACTCAAAACAATACCACAGCGCTTATTTCAACAATGCGGGACTTCATACGGCAGACGCCTCAATCGAACACTACCGGTATAACCTTATGGCCGCATTTGCAATCTCAAACCTGCCGGAAGGAGGCAAGGTACTCATTGCCGGAGACGCTTTTTCGCACTCATTCGCTGAGTTAACCGGTAAATACGAAATCTGGACCCTGTCCAGCAGCGAAATCGGCAGGTTCAACACACAACTGCCTTCAAATTACTTTGACCTCATAGCCGTCGTAGCAGAGGGCCAGGCGGCATGTGAGAGTACCTGTAAAGACATCGAACGCCTGCTGAGACATGGGGCATTTGCCATGTTTTTCTTTGACGCGGCCATAGAGGCAGGGGCCGCCAGTGTAAACGGCCTCCTGACATATGTATTTTCGAGGCCACATATCACACATCCCTACGTTGATATTTCATGGTTGGTGTCTGACCCCGGCGCCCTGTATTTCTACAATAAAACGGGAAAGCAGACGCTCTCATATAACGTATTATGGAAAAAAACAGACACTGAGCCCGACAACCCTGTAAAGGCCGAACCGGCCATCCACACGATTAAGCAAGACAATCCTCTGGCCACAGTATTCGTCATTGCGCACCACACATCGGGCTTCATCCAGGAGACCCTCACCGACATTGCAAATCAAACCATCTATGGCTCACTTGAGCTGATAATAATCGATAAAGATGTCGATAACGATACCCCCGGCAATACTGGCCTCTTTATAAAGAAGGCACG
Source organism: Nitrospirae bacterium MYbin6 (assembly GCA_002753305.1). GTDB lineage: Bacteria > Nitrospirota > Thermodesulfovibrionia > Thermodesulfovibrionales > Magnetobacteriaceae > Magnetominusculus. Next base: position 7,296 of record PEAC01000006.1, on the reverse strand, counting down.
AGAAATCGTTAAAAATACAGTTTACATATGCGCGCCCGAGGGCAGCTCTACCCCGGAAATGTGGAATATTGCGCTAAGGGCCTCAAACGGGGAATTCATAATCCATGTGCCTAAACACAGCCGGCTTGGCAGTAATGCCCTGGAGGTGATGTCAGCCGCCCTTATGGCAGCCCCGGCAGCGGCCCTCGTCTATGGGGATACATATCTGACAATGGGCACACACGAGAGTTTTGAGTTTCATACCTGCACAGGGGCCATACAACTACCTGACGCCACATACGAAAGACTCCTCGTTGACTTGAACCTTGGGGCGCACCCCATGTGGCGCAAATCCGTACACGATGAGATTGGCTACCCTGGCGATGAAGTTGACTACTCATGTGAGCGCGGCCTTTGGCTCTCAATAGCCGCCCGATATAAAATATTGCACATACCTGCCTTTACCGGCCTGATGAGGCATAACCCCGGCAGTGTGCCCACCATCCCGGAGAAGATTCACGCCCAACACCAAAGGCGCTACGTAGAGCAGTTGAGGCGGCAACTGGCCGGGTCTAACCATATCCCGTGTTTCATCTGGGGCACAGGCAAAGGCGCGCTTCAGACATTCAATATACTATCAGCGCTGAATATCACCGTCTCAGGTTTTATCGACAACAATTCGTCGAAATGGCATACAAAAGTTAAGGGCATAGAGATCCTTCCACCCAATACAATCAATGAAAAAATCGAGGCAGGAATCCGCCCATTTATTGTAATATCGTCCATGTATGACGCAGAAATAAGGCCGGTACTGGAGGGCTTGGGGTATGTTAGCAGAGAGAACTATTGGACTAATATATTCCGGTTTAAACACGCCGGATTTGATTAACACACAAACACAACGGCAGTTCTAGGGGTTTGATTGAAGAAACGCCTGAGAAACCTGGCAATCCTTATGTCAATCATAGGGCCGGGCATCATAACCGCAAACGTCGACAATGACGCCGGCGGCATAACGACATACTCAATAGCCGGGGCACACTACGGCTATTCGCTCCTGTGGTCGCTGATACCAATCACTGTGGCCCTGATAGTTGTGCAGGAGATGTCCGCCAGAATGGGCGCAGTAACAGGCAAAGGGCTTGCCGAGTTGATACGGGAAAACTATGGCGTGAAGGCTACCTTCTGGCTGATGTTGTTTTTATCCATAACGAACATTGGAAATACGGCGGCGGAGTTTGCCGGCTGGGCCGCGAGCAACGAAATATTTGGCGTAAACAAGTACATATCCGTACCATTAGGGGCACTGATTGTATGGTTGTTCATAGTGAAGGGGTCATATCGTTTTGTGGAGTTAACTTTTATGATATTCTGTGTAGTTTATCTCGTCTACATTCCAGCGGCCTTCCTTGCCAAGCCAGATTGGGCAGCGGTTGCGATGGCGACAATCAGACCCACGTTTAAATTTGACACCGGATACATTGTAACGCTGATTGGTGTTGTTGGAACGACAATTGCGCCGTGGATGCAGTTTTACCTTCAGTCCTCGGTCGTAGAGAAAGGCGTGAAAAAGGAAAATTACTGGGCGTCGCGAATAGATGTCATTGTTGGGTGCCTTATGACGGACATCATAGCCCTGTTTATAATCGTTGCCTGTGGGGCAACGCTGTTTACTGCCGGGATACACATAGAGAGCGCCAATGATGCCGCCGTATCACTTGAGCCGATAGCAGGGAAGTATGCCTCAATTCTGTTTGCGGTAGGCCTGGCCAATGCGTCCTTGTTCGCGGCGTGTATTTTGCCGCTTGCCACGGCTTACTACATATGTGAGGGAATGGGCTTTGAGGCCGGTATTAATAAGACCTTCAGGGATGCGCCCATATTTATGAGCCTGTATACCATCTTTATTGTTGTTGGCGCGTTAATTGTCCTCTTTCCGGGTATCCCGCTGATAGCCGTGATGTGGATTTCGCAGGTCATAAACGGCATAATGCTTCCATTCGTACTTTTTTTTATGCTCATGCTGATCAATAAAAAAGAGATAATGGGGGATTACGTAAACCGGGGGACCTTTAACACGATTGCATGGGCTACAGTAGTAATAATGTGCGTTCTGACCGTAATGTCCGTTGTTTCAATGTTTATATAAACAGGAGGTAGCAAATTGACAGTTATTGTGCATACTTATACGTCCGCGGCGCTTGGCAGTGTTATGTACGCGATTACCAATTCATGGCAGGCTGCCGTAGCAACCTTTATATCAGGCGTGTTCATCGACATAGACCACATATTCGATTTTCTCGTATTTTCCGGCGAGCGGTACAGCATACAAAATTTCAACTCATGGTGTTATGAAATGAGATGGACTAAAATCACACTCATATTTCACTCCTATGAGTTGTTTATATTGTTGGGATTTATAGCATATTACACCAGGTCTAAGGCAACCCTGGGAATTTTATGTGGGGCTGTCATTCATGTCCTGTTGGATCAATTTAGCAATCTGAAGTATTTTAAACTCTCACCGTGGTTTTATTTCATTACTTACAGGGCCATAAAAGGGTTTAAGAAAGACAACATGAGAGATTTCACCGTTTGATGCTATCCTGAGCTTGTGGGCTTGGAGAAGTTCTGATTGTGAAACTTTAGGTTCGACAAATGGCGGCTCAGGTCGTTTTCAGAGACAATATGTTCGGCAGTGAAGTATTTACCGATAGGGTTTTGGCTTTTTTGCTGCTGCCACACGAGCATATTACACTGGAACGGGGTAATAATTTTTAACCTGACAAGCGCGTCGCCCAAACGCTCACCACGCTGGCGGCTCTTCATGATCTCAAGTATCTTTGCCTCGGTTAACCATCCCCATCGAGCGGCGATCTCTCCGATGCGCTGCCTCTGTTTTGTCTGCCATACAATTGCCGCTATCAAATCCTTCCATGCCACAATGCCGGAATAGTATAAGTACTCGCCTATGCGAAGTTTCCGTTTTGGCATACTTTTTTGCTGCTGATATGAATATGTCGATGTCTTTTGAGAATCTATAGAGGTAAATGAATTTTTTTGAGTAAACCCATATTTTCCTGAAAATTTTGGTACTTCGGCGGCCTCTTTTTTCTGTGTGTTTTGCCATGCAGAGCCACTGTGAAAAGTATCCTTGCTTTGCCATGTCCTTGTGTTATAATTGTTTTTTTGTATGCTTTCTCCATAAGTGTTGACAGAGTTAGACCTTAATCTATAACCGCCTTCTCTAAGTTTAAGATATTTCGAAATTTTCTCATAGGCGTCCGCCACTACCCTGAAATCAGCCGTACCTGGCTGAAGGCTAACCCCAACTGCTGCAATCCTGTCCGGGTGTGTGGCAAGTGCCATTTTACGATAAGCACTTTTGACGCCTGAAGGCTGGATGTACTCGAGGAATTGCCTGTCAATCCTCACTTCCTTGCCAAACAGCACCCGACATGCGTCATACAACTCTATCTCATTCATAGTACTCACCTGCAGATATAATAAATATTTTAAAGTAATTTGTCAAGTTATCGGTGTGCCGGAATGCGTTGACAAATCCGTTTTCAATGTGTATTATACTGTTTATGGCTGAACCTGAGAGAGATAAAAAGCAAGTGGCGTCAACCACACCTGAGGGCGAATCCATCAATGCCTCTGTCGTACGCCATCTGAAATATACGCTGGCAAAGGACAAATACACTGCCACCAGGAGGGACAAGTACAAGGCCCTGGCCCTGGCAGTGCGAGACAGGCTCGTTGTGAAATGGATAAAGACACAGCAGACCTATTACAATGAAGACGTAAAGAGGGTATACTATCTTTCCCTGGAGTTTTTAATCGGCAGGTCATTAGGAAATGTACTAATAAATTTAGGCATATATGAAGAGGTTCAAAAGGAATTGCTGAGTATAGGCCTTGACCTTGAACAGCTCAGAGAGCTTGAGTGGGACCCGGGCTTGGGCAACGGCGGCCTGGGCAGGCTTGCCGCGTGTTTCCTGGACTCCCTGGCAACGCTTGGAATCCCCGCCTACGGATATGGTATCCGCTATGAGTACGGTATATTCTTTCAGAAAATACGCAATGGCTACCAGATAGAGACCCCTGATAACTGGCTTCGCTACGGCAACCCCTGGGAGATAGAGCGGCCTGAGTATCTTTTTATCGTAAAATTCTACGGCAGGGTAAATAAATACACCGACAAGACCGGAAAGTTTATATGCAGTTGGGTAGAGACACAAGACGTCGTGGCCCTGGGTTATGACACTGCCGTCCCGGGTTATCAGAATAACACTGTAAATACGATGCGCCTCTGGGGGGCAAAGTCCACCAGGGATTTCGACCTCGGCTACTTCCAGCATGGAGACTATGAACGGGCAGTTGCAGACAAGGTGCTTACGGAGACCATCTCAAAGGTACTCTATCCTAATGACAACGTCTTTGAGGGCAGGGAACTGCGCCTGAAGCAGGAGTATTTCTTTGTCTCGGCCACACTTCAGGACATCGTCCGCCGTTTTAAGAAAAACAGGGCAACACCCATACAATACAGAGATTTCACCGCCAAGGCCGCCATTCAGCTTAATGACACACATCCGTCCATTGCCATCGCAGAGCTGATGAGAATCTTTGTCGACATAGAGGGGCTGGATTGGGACGCGGCGTGGGAGATAACTACGGAGACATTTGGATACACCAACCACACAATCCTTCCTGAGGCCCTTGAGAGATGGCCGGTGTCGCTCTTTGAACGCGTACTGCCGCGGCATCTTGAGATTATATATGAAATCAACTTTCGCTTTCTTAAAGGGGTCGGTGAAAGATACCCTGATGACTCAGGCAAACTAAGCCGCATGTCGATTATTGAGGAAGGGGAAGAGAAAAAGGTGCGCATGGCCAATCTCTCAATCATTGGGAGCCACTCGGTTAACGGTGTTAGTGCCCTGCACACGGAGATTATTAAAAAAGAACTGTTCAGAGATTTTTATGAATATTGGCCGGAGAAATTCAACAACAAGACAAACGGCATCACTCAACGCAGGTGGCTCAGGCTCTGCAACCCATCTCTATCCGAGCTGATAACCGAACATATCGGCGATGCCTGGGTAAGTAATCTCAATGAGCTGGCAAAACTGATACCGCTTGCCGATAACGCAGATTTTCAAAATAAATGGCGCACCATTAAACAGGATAACAAAAAGCTCCTGGCACACTGCATCAAGGATAGAAAAGGGGTTTATTTAAACGTCGATTCCATATTTGACTGCCACTTCAAGCGCATGCACGAGTACAAAAGACAGTTGCTTAATGCCATTCACGCCGTAGTGCTCTATAACCGGATAAAGTCCGCCCACAAGAGCGGCAACTCAGCGGTCTTAAGGCACTTCGTACCGAGGGCGTCGATATTCGGAGGCAAGGCCGCACCGGGATACTTCATGGCCAAACTCATCATCAAACTCATCAACTCCATCGGCGAAATGGTTAACACAGACCCGGACACTAAGGACCTGCTCGTGGTGTTTTTTATGGAGAACTATTCGGTCTCATTGGCCGAGCAGGTGCTGCCGGCTGCCGAGCTCTCCGAGCAGATATCAACGGCAGGGACAGAGGCCTCCGGTACCGGCAACATGAAGTTTGCCCTGAATGGCGCACTAACCATCGGAACCCTCGACGGCGCAAACATAGAGCTGAAACAAAACGTCGGTGACGACAACATTTTTATCTTCGGCATGACGGCCTCTCAGGTAACGGAACTAAAACAGCGCGGCTACAACCCTCGTGAATACTATGAACGCAATGCCGAACTCAAACAGGCCATCGACATGATAAGTAACGGTTACTTCTCAAGAAACGACGCAAACCTCTTCAAGCCCATCGTAGAGTCCCTCTTGTACCACGGAGACAATTACATGGTATTGGCTGATTTCGAGTCATACGCCAAATGCCAGGAGCGCGTTGCCGAGGCATATAAAGACCAGACAAGGTGGACAAAGATGTCCATACTAAACGTAGCAAACTCGGGATTCTTCTCAAGCGACAGGACGATTAAAGGGTACGCCAGGGACATCTGGTCGGTCAAACCCGTCGACATCAATGTGTAATCGCGCCGTATACGCCGTACTGCCATGATGGAATAGTCGCCTGTCAGCTTTGTCAATGCCCTTTATCCCCTTTTTAACATAAAACATGTTATATTAAATCAAGCAAAGGAGGATATAGAAATGGAGGTCATTGATGTTAAAGGGTTGCCAGAAGAAACAGCCAGGAAGATAAAAGAACTGGTAGATGTATTAAAACAAGGTGCGGTTCAGTCGTCTTTAGATTCAACTAAAGAGTGGTCAGGCTTATCTTTACCCAGCTTTACTCGTGATTGGGATAACGATATAGACTCCGTTTATGACCACTGGCACGAAAAATATCATGTATAAAAAAGGGGATATAGTCTTAGTTCCTTTCCCTTTTACTGATTTAACGGCTACTAAAACCAGGCCGGCTTTAGTTGTCAGCGAAAGCAATTATGAAATGGAAACTGGGAACGTTATTATCGCTATGATTACGTCTATGCCTCAAACCACTGTTTATGACTATGAGATTAAGGACTGGCAGGGAGCTAATCTATTATTGCCTTCTTGGGTGAGGATTAAATTAGCTACTATTGAACCAAGTTTAGTGCGCCACCGCATTGGTAGTCTAAGATCGATGGATTTAAGAGAAGTACAGATAAAAATACTTTCGGCTTTGGCGGTGAATCGATAGCGCCGGAGCAAATCTACCAAAGGAGGAGATGAATGAATTTGGTCTCTCCAAAGTCTATTAAAGCAAGTCGTGTTTATTTCACAGAATTTGATAGGGTGAGCTATTCACAATTGGTTTTGTCCGCAGCGGAATTGGAATCCATTCGTCACAACATTGAGCGAAAACTGAAGCTTCTTGTTCTTATAAAAGGACATGTTATCATAGCAGCCTCTCATTTGCTCGAATCCGAACTAGCGCGGGAAGTGCTCTTTCCGCACCCGAGACTCTTTTCGAACGGTGTGATAGTGCCTGCTCTGCGCGTGGAGTTTAAAGGATTCAAAATTAGACAAAACTGATTATTCTGTCTGATTTTGAGTAAATTACTCATTTGGCCGCAACTTGGTATAAATGCACAGATGCCAGCAATATTTCCCCATTATTTTCGGAGCCATCCTTCGACAGGCTCAGGATGATTCCTGTTGTCTTGGCATCCTGCTGTCCAGGCATCCTGAGCTTGTCGAAGGATGATAAGGCGCTCTACGAAGTCTGTGCCTTTGTATACGGAAGCAGCCCCCCCATCAG
>PEAC01000095.1 GCA_002753305.1 Nitrospirae bacterium MYbin6 | reverse complement strand
ACGCGGCGGAAATGGTCAAGGGCTTTAAGGCCATACAAGATAAGATAAAGGCCGATTTTAAAGAGCCTAAGAAACTGGCGCACGCGGCGCACGCGGCAATCTGCGCTCAGGAGACAGGGCATCTCGATAAGGTAGACAAGGCTATTAAGCAGATTAAGGCGGCAATGTTAGCATGGGAATCTGCCGAAACCAAACGCCTTGCCACTGAGAGGCTTGAGGCCGAACGTGTAGCTAAAGAACAAGCCGAAAAAGAGAAAATAGAAGAAGCCATAAGGTTAGAAGCGATGGGCGAGAAGGCCGCCGCGGAGGCCGTTATTAATGAGCCGTTGCGTATTGTTCCGCCTCCGGTTATGGAAAGCAATGCTCCAAAGATGGACGGCATAAGCACGAGAATGACAACGAAGCACAGAATAGTAAACGAGAAGCTCATACCCCGCGAATATCTAATACCCGACGAAAAGAAAATCGGGCTTGTGGTTAAGGCGATGGGCCTTGAGACAAAAATACCAGGCATTGAGGTTTATGAAGAGCCTACTATGTCCGTGAGGGGTGCGGCATGATGACATTGCGCGCGGTAAAAATGAAGGGGCAAACAAGACTTTGGATACTATCGTTGACGAGGCCACTCAATGAAAGGGTCTCCCGATATGTGTATAGAATGTCAATGCCAGAGGGTGAGCTGATGAGAGGTGCGGCATGACAGGGTGGCAAAAGGACGTAAAAGATAAAATAATTGCTCTGATTAATGGGCTATTGACAGCATACATGCCGGGCATTGAGGAGGCATGTATAAAAACAGATGAAGACACACTGTCAGTGTCGTTAACGGTAAAGCTGCAAAGTGGCGGAAGTAACTATGCGACTGCGAAAACATCTATAGGATTTAGTTTAGGGAAAATAAAGGATGAAACAGATAAAGAGGAGATAATTGTTGGTCAAAGAAGTCTACCGTTCGATGAGGCAATGCCAGCGCAAACTCCTCAGAGCAACAGAAATGCCTTCTATGCCGACCGCAACGTCGTAGGGCAGATATACGTACCTGGTGAGGGGTACGTCAAGCGCAACGTGGTGGGGGTGGTATGACACTGGAGGAGATACAAGAATTAGATGCCGAAATCAAGTTAAACAAGGCTCGTGGAGAAGCGTTGGGGTGGACATACGGCATCCCTGTAAAAGACGGCTGGTACTGGATGATGGGGAGTGAGAAGCAGGTAGAAAACACAGTCGTATACATATTCCAAGGCAATATCACCATATATGGGAACAGACAAAAAACCATTACCCACGAGGATTTAAACACCATGTATCTGCCGATAACCCCGCCGGTTGTGGCTATGACACAGTACGCAAAGCTGCGCATGGAATGTAGAAATTGTCATTATTATTGGTACGCCGGCGACCATTGCATTCAGAGAATAACAGCCGTTCAACTGGCGCGTGAAAACGCCTGTGTGTGCCATTACCATGAAATGAAAACGGAGGTGGGGCTATGAAAATAGTCTCCTACGGCGGCGGGGTGAACTCGACGGCCATGATACTTTTTTTGCTTCGTCAAAACATAATCCCGGATATGATTGTGTTTTGTGATACAGGGGCCGAACTGCCTGAGACATTGGCGTGTTACGACGGGCAGTATTGAGGGCTGAATGTATAACTGGAAAAAACAAATAGTCACCTGGAAAATAGGCAAAACGCTATACCTATCTGTAGTGTTTACCTGGCAACTACCGGAGGCTAAAAAGATTGCGGAGCTGCACAAGGGTCCTGTAATCGCAGGTGGCCCGGCAGTTTCTCTAATGCCTGATTATCTGAGAGATGTCGGCGACTGCCAAACAGAGACGATTTTCCCAGTGCTATCAATGCACAATCCTATGGCCACGTTTACGACGCGGGGTTGTCCGGCCCAGTGCTCGTTTTGCGCCGTGCCGCAGACGGAGGGGGAGTTCAGAGAATTAGAGAGCTGGACGCCTACTCCATTGGTATGTGATAACAATCTGCTTGAGAGCAGCCGGAGGCATTTTGACAGAGTAATGTATAGTCTGAGGCCAATGCCGTTTGTAGATTTCAACCAGGGACTGGATCCCAGCCTACTCAGGCCGCATCATCTGGACAGGATGTCGGAGTTGACGAGGGTAAAAATCAGATTTTCGTTTGACAGCATAAACGACGAGGCTGTAGTGATGGATGCGATAGCCCAGGCACAGAGCAGAGGGCTTGACGATATAGGCGTGTACGTCCTGATTGGGTATAACGACTCGCCAGAGGATGCTCAGTACCGTTTAGAGATGGTGCGTAGCACTGGTGCAATGCCAAATCCCATGAGGTATCAGCCGCTGTATTCACTGCGGAAAAATGAGTACGTCGGCGATGGCTGGACTGGGCAGGAGCTATCAAAGATGACGAGATACTATTCAAGATTAATACATTTAGGGCGCATACCCTATGATGAATTTAAGAGCGTGGAGGATGGCCAACAATGCAAGTTGGATTTTTAGGCGAGGTGGCGGTATGACATCAGACAGGAGAATAGACGAATGGGTATCGTGGATAACCCAAAAGATTGACAGACCTGTTTTAAGCGGCGTAGCAGGAGATTTATTCTATCTTACTTGGGATGGCGATTTGTTGTTATTTCATTCAGAGGAAAACCTACCCTAATGCCGGTAAAGACGAAAATCCCCGACAAGGACAAGGCGGTACTCAGTGCCGGGGAGGCGTGCGGGTAGACACTATGCAGACTAAAAAACCCGCATTGACAGACACAGCTCTATTGTTTTATCTTCTAGGCGAGAGCGGAGAGGATAGAATGAAGGGCACGGTAAGAGTTAAGGAGAAATGCCCGAACTGCGGACTGGCCTTTGAACACGTTAAAAAATTAGGCTACGTCTGTCGGAGCTGTAAAACCACGCCTAAAAAATACTATCTCGATTTGAACTGGAACGGCAAGCGCATCCGGTTATTTTGTGATAAAACCGGCCAGGCACTCGACTCCTACCAGAGGGCGCTAAACCTACAGGCAACAATTCAACACGAGATTGATAGCCACACATTCGACTCGTCCCGATATGTCAAGGCGGAGTTGGTGAAATTCTGGGCATCTACTCTGCTTGACCGATTCCTGGAGGTAAAATTGCAGGTGGTAGCCCCGTCATATAAAAATGATTACAGACGATACATAACGAGCCATAAGGATTTTTTCAAAACCGCCGACGTGCGGGAATTACGGAAAATAGATATAGTTAATTATGCGCAGACACTCCAACAAAAAAACCTCAGCGGCAAAACCATTAAAAATATTGTCGATAATTTCAAGACATTCCTCTCATGGTTGAAAAATGATTTAGAGATATTGCAGGTAGTCCCTCCGTTTCCAAAAATTGAGACTCAGCCGTATGCGTTTACGTGGCTCGAATCAGGAGATCAGATACATGCGCTATCTCTCGTAGAGGAGAGGGACAGAGATATAGTTGCGTTCCTCATGCTACACGGTTGCCGCCCTGGTGAGGCGCGGGCGCTAAAGGTGAAAGATATTGACATAAAACGACAGACCATTACGATTAGCTCTACGTTTTCCGGCAATGTCATACGCAACCGGCGCAAGGGCCGCGGGGCGAGGCCCTCTATTGTGCCCATACATCCTGAGATGGTTGATTTTTTTATTGAGCGTTGCAACAATCACCCAGAGGCGTTTATTTTCATAAACCATCGCACCGGAGGGCATTATGCGTCGCGCTCATTTTTGAGAATCTGGGAACGGGCCAGGGCGAAGGGCGGCCTGCCGGAGAGTCTGCGGCTCTACGACGCAACCAGGCACAGCGTAGGCAGTCAGTTAGCCAATCAAAATGTATCGTCATTTATTATCTCGAAAATTCTGGGGCATAGTTCGGTCAAAATGACAGAGCGATACATGCACGAAAACATCGACGGGCTGAGGTCAGGAATTGATAAAATAACGCTGAAGGACAATATACGGGAAATTGGGACCGTCACCAAAACTGTCACCAAAGCGTCACCAAGCCGAAAATAGGAAATGTAACTATATGTTATTAAACGATAAAAACGGCATGGCCGCGGGTTCGAATCCCGTCGCCCGCTTTTATGCCCTGTTGCCCCTCAGCCTACTGCCAGACGCCCTCAATTGTAGTTGCACACTTGGGGCATTTACCGTCTTTTAATATATTGGTCTCGATAGAAAAGCCATACCTCTTTATCAGCAGCTCCTTACACGACGGGCAGTATGTATTTTCCCCCTTCGACCCGGGGACATTACCCTCGTAGACGTATTTCAGGCCCGCCTCAATTCCAATTCCATATGCCCGTTTCAGGGTATCTGACGGTGTTGCCGGCCTGTCCGGCATTTTATACATCGGGTGGAATCTTGTCACATGCCACGGGATTGAGGCATCAACCGATCTGATAAACTCCGCTATCTCCTTCAGCGTCTCATTGGAATCGTTGAGGCCGGGAATTATCAGGGTTGTTATCTCTACCCATACACCGCGCTCCTTCATCAGTATAATCGTATCTTTCACGGGCCGTGCGCGTCCACCGCAGACCGTTTTGTAAAACTCGTCATCCCCTTTCAGGTCTATGTTGTTGCCGTTGAGATACGGGATTATCAGCCCCGCGCTCTCTGGCGTCATGTACCCGTTGCTGACAAATACATTCTTTATGCTTTTTTCCCTCGCCAGAATTGCACAATCAAGGGCATATTCCATATAGATAGTCGGCTCTGTGTATGTATAGGATATGCTCTTACACCCCTCGTTTATTGCTCCTTGCACTATGTGTGCCGGCATTGCCGCATAGCCCGTGATGTCGTCGAATTCGTGTTCTTTCGGATACTGGGATATTGATGAGTTCTGGCAGTGAAGACAGGTGAAATTACACCCCACGCACGCTATCGACATGGATGTCGACCCGGGCTGAAAATGAAACAACGGCTTCTTCTCTATCGGGTCAACGTTCGACGCGCAGAGCCGCCCATAGACAAGCGAATAGAGCGTGCCGTCCCTGTTTTCCCTTACCGCGCACTGCCCGCGCCCACCCGCAGCTATCCTGCACCTATGTGCGCACATCTTACAAAGGACGGTATTGTCCTTGAGTTTATCATACAGAAGCGCTTCGTTCATTAATTCAGACATATCAGTCGGCCCAGCCATATTTCCCTATGAGGGGGACAAATATACACGGCACATGATGGCTCTTTTGTATTGTTTCGCCGTCTTTCACTATCTTCAGCAGGGATTGGCTGTGCCTGTCCCCGACAGGGGCTATTAATATTCCGTATGTGGCTAGCTGAGCGATTAATGGCTCCGGTATATCCGGGGCCGCCGCGGTTATTATTATCTTATCAAACGGTGATTCCTCCGGCCACCCCAGCGTGCCATCCGCTAGTTTTACATCAATGTTTTCATATCCTGATTCGGCAAACTTTCCTTTTGCCTCCACGGCCAGCGATTCGATTCGCTCAACCGTGCAGACCCGCGCGACTATCTCAGACAACACTGCCGCCTGGTATCCTGAGCCCGTGCCAATCTCCAGCACCTTGTCAGAGTTTGAAAGCGCAAGAAGCTCCGTCATCACGGCCACCATATAGGGCTGTGAGATCGTCTGGTGCATTCCAATATCAAGCGCCATGTCGGCGTAGGCCCTGCCGGCGTTTGATGGACCGGCAAATACATGCCTCGGTACCTTGCGCATCGCGCACAGGACGTTAAAATCCCTTATCCCGCGGCGTATTAGCTGCGTAGTAACCATTTCCTCTCTCATATCCTTGTAATTATTTTCTTTATCTTCGGGGGCCATTCAGGTCTTTCCATTGGTTTGTTATATTGTTAAGGGCATCGTAGTTTGTCAGGTCAAGGTGTAACGGAGTTATGGATATGAAGCCGGACTCAACCGCAAGGAAATCGGTCTTTTCGTCCTCCTCCCATGACGGACTCCCGCCGCCTATCCAAAAGTGCTTCTTTCCCCACGGGTCAAACGTCTCCTGAATCGAGTTGCTGTAGAGGCGTTTCCCCTGCTTTGTGAACTTCACACCGGCAATATCCTCCGCCTTCACGTTCGGTACGTTGACGTTTAGAAGCGTATCTCTGGGCAGGCCCTTGTCGAGAATCTTCTTCGCTATCTCTTTGGCAAACTCAGAGGCCGTGTTAAAGTGAAACCCGCCGCCCTCCTCCCATAGCATCGATATGGCAAACGACGGCACTCCAAGAATCGTCCCCTCAAAGGCGGCTGACACCGTGCCGGAGTATGTTATGTCATCGCCGAGGTTGCCGCCCTTGTTAATGCCGGAGGCAACTAAATCCGGGGGGCGCTTCAGGATTTTTCCAATCCCCAGCGTAACACAATCCGTAGGGGTGCCGTTTATGGCATAGACATTTTCCCTTATCTCTGTCACTCTCAGTGGGCGGTGCATGGTCAGCGAATGGCTCGTTGCGCTCCTTTCCCTGTCCGGGGCAACGATTACCGCCTCGGCTACCTCTTTCATCGCGTTAAAGAGCTCCAATAGCCCCTCTGACAGCACTCCGTCGTCATTTGTCACAAGTATCAATGCCAATGGCCTTACCCTTCCTTTTAATTTTTCTCCTGATTTATTATTCCCGATATCTTATCTTAGCGTCAAGCCCTCGGATGGTGTTTGTCGTACTCTTTTCTCACCTTTTCAGTACTCACCCTGGTATATATCTGGGTAGTGGAGATGTCAGAATGTCCCAGCATCTTTTGTATTGAGCGTAGGTCCGCGCCACCTTCCAGCAAGTGAGTGGCGAAGCAGTGCCTTAGTGTGTGTGGGGTAAGCTCCACGCCTGCCATTTTGCCGTATGCCTTAATGGTCTGCCAAAAGCGCTGTCTGGTCATCGGCTCTGCCCTGTTTGTCAAAAACAGATATGGCGAATGTTTTTTATTGAGAATCACCGGCCTCAATACCTTTACGTATGTCATAATGCGTTCCCTTGCCCTGTCGTTAACCGGCACGAGGCGCTCCTTTGAACCCTTCCCCATGACTTTAATAAATCCGGCGTCCATCTCAAGTTTGTCTATCTCTACGTTTACCAGCTCCGACACGCGCAGCCCCGAGGCGTACATCAGTTCAAGCATCGCCACGTCGCGCAGGACAAACTTCGTATCCACACGTGTCGTAAGAATCGCCAGGACATCGTCAAACATCAGGGCCTTCGGGAGCTGTTCCCACTTCTTTGGCAAACGAACGGTCTCAGAGGGGTCCTCAGTCCTGTATTTCTCTATGATCAGAAACTTGCAAAATGCCCTGGTAGACGATATAAATCTGCATATTGAACTCATCGAGTAACTCTTGTCCCGCAGATAGTCTATGTAATTTATGATATCATCTCGTTGAAATCTTTTTTCATTTTGATTATTCAGATACAAATAGTTAATGAACTGTTCTAAGTCCAGTCCATACGATTCAACGGTGTTTTGGGAAAGGCCCCTTTCCACTTCCAGGTAGGCCAAAAACATCCTTAGAATCTCACTATCCATTGACGTAACCCCCTATGCCGGTAGACTTCTTAAGTTGATTATAGATTTCCTCTCCGATGGCCATTAGATTTACGGTATCTTCGCGGTTGTATTTTATCAGCGTATCTAAAGATGCGCGGTCTCCTCTTTTGTACATCTGCCAGAGCCGAACCGCGTCGTAGCCGTCCATGCCGGCAATGTCGCCGTCTCTGTTTATGCCGAAGCATTTCTCGAAGTGTTTAAAGCCGCCCTTTAGCCCAAGCCTCTTTGAGTCCAGGCAGATGTCGTAGTGCAGGAGGTTGAAATCGGGAAGCCTGTAGTAGTTTTTTAAAAACGGGATATCAAAGACCGCCCCATAAAACGTTATCAAATACTTATACGGAGAAAGAGACTCAAGAAGATTCTCCTCGGTTAAGTCCCTGCCTCTGATTAAACACTTATAGTTTTTGCCGTCATATAACCCCACAACGGTAACATACCCGCCGTTGTTATGGGGGTAGCCGTTTGTCTCGATGTCAAGGCCAACGGCCTCATCTCTGAAGTACTCAAAGGCCCTCCAGTGTTCCTTCCTCTCGATGTGCCTTGACAGCGGTGAGGGGTTTCTCCTGTTGAGCCAGGTATCAAGCATTTTAAGATGCTCATCGGCGCTGGATTTCTTATCCCGCGCAATAAATGGAATCGTCTCTTTACCCAGGAAATCATCCCATGTGATAATGCCATGGCGCCAGAGCCTTCTCTCGGTCTTCTCCCCTATACCATCCAACACTGAAAATGTATTTCTAAGCACAGCGGTTATTATACATTAATTACTGCCTCAATTGTTATAGGCCCAAGATTGCAAGAGTTTCATCAGTGTAGCGGCCCGTGTCGGCATATATAAACAGTGGCGGCTCAAGCCTGAGCTGCGGCCTGCCTTCTTTCACTGCTTCGATTAGAAACATCTTAGCCTCAGATTTCGTATTGGAATGGATAAAGCGTACCCTTCGCGGCTCAAGATTGTGGCCCCGGAGGTTTTCGATTACCTCAACGAATCTCGATGGCTGATAAATAAATGAAAACCTGCCCTTCCCTCTCAATAAGTAAAATGCCGCTTTGATCAAATCATCCAGCGTGAGGTTAAGCTCGTGGCGAGCGGCGGCCTTTTCGTCATCGGGGTTAAGTTCCCCGCTTTGGAGTTTTCTATAGGGCGGATTTGAGACGGCTGCATCAAAGGTATTGGATGAGATATTGGTATAGATGTCTTTTATGTCTAAGTTATGTGTCTTGATTCTATCGGCCACGTTATTGAGTTGAATGTTTTTGTTGGACAGTTCATATAAACCCCTCTGGAGCTCTATCAGATGCACAAAGGCTGCGGGATATTTATGGGCAAGGAGGATACCAATGATACCTGCCCCGGCCCCGAGGTCGACGATATGGCGGGGGCTTGTAGGATTTACGAAATCAGCCAGGAGCAGCGCGTCGATAGAAAACCTGTACCCGCGTTGGCGCTGCAAGATCCTGACATTTTTTATCACGTCAAGCGATTCGTCCGCGTTTAGGCCGTTGCAGTCCATAGTGAATTATAACTTAATTATAAAGTACCTTGCGCCATAAAATTCTACTTGCAGCCTCCCTATCTGCCGACAGAACAGAAGCCGCTATGCCACCTGCCCTGTGACAGCTCGTTCAGGTACAACATTCAATATTACTGCCGCTCCTTATTGTCTCATTTTTTAGACTACCCATCTGTGTGAATATTTGGGATGTGTCCCTATGCTTAATCATGTCCCTATGCTGAATCAATCTGGCGTTTGAAGATAGAGGCGAGCGCTTTTTCGGCTGCCGTTGCGGCAGCGTGATGTTTAGGCTGCCCTGAGAGTCCCTGATTATCTCCCGTAAATGTGGTCACCACAAATGTGGCAACGAGCATAAATAATACGATAGCAACTAAATTTGTTAGAAAGACTGCATCATTAAATAACTCTACTTTAATATCCATTGCAGATTTTTTTCGCAGCCTTACATGTCCTGTAGATATAATATTTTGCTCTATTTTCTTAACAGTTTCATTGATAGTTTTTTCAACAGCATGACTCCTTTTTGTTTTTTTAATTTGCATTGGCAACGCAGTTGAATAGGCATTTTCGGTAAGATTTCTTATTCGTTGTATGTCTGTTCCTGTGGGAAGTTTTGTATCACCTCTTGAAAAAGGGGTCAAAACAGATATAGGGTTTTTATCGAGCATTTCTGTCCACACGCCAATATGATGTGCGTTCTTTGAGCCATGATAAGGTATTTTATAAAACGTTGCTTTACATGTTGGACGTAATGTTGAAGTGACAATTGCCGACCAACCGGTCTTTGCATTTCCTTCTTCCTGTAAATCTGCGCCGAGTAAAACATAAAAGTCACCAATTTTAATCCAAAGAACTACCGATGCTCGATTTGGCGTTATTGCAGGGATGTATCTCTTATTTTCTTTATCTTTTGGAATAAGTTTAGAAAAATCAGTTAGTGCGTAAGTAAAAGGCAAGTCTGAAGGTGATAACGAAGATACTTCACATTGTTGGTCTGATTTTCTCAAATCCATTTTCCATAATAATTTGTTCTCAATAGCCCATATTGGATTTCGTTTTTGTAGGATTTCTTTAATATTTATGAATTCATCTAAGCCAGTGTTCTTCATCATTGAATTATTGCTTAACAAAAACAGTAGTTTATAAAAATCCACAGTATTAATTGCTATGGAACATGACAATACGGCAGAACCACAATTATTCATGATTTCGCTAAGACCACGTATATGATCATCATGCCAATGTGTGGCAACTACTAATTTAACCGACGTTTTAGGGTCAACACCTATTTGTTCAAGATATTGAAGAGGAACTGGCCGTTTAGTTTTAGCATCAATACAAGAATCAACGATAATCCAGTTGTTTTCACCTATATGAATAACGATGCTTTCACCATAGCCGGGGCCAAATATAGAAATCTCTATTTCATCTTCATCCGGTGGTGAATTTAGATTTTTCATTTTCAAAATACTCCAAAAGACGCTCTGCTTTCTGTGTTGCAGATTTTATATCCTCTTTTCTCCAGGCAGGCAACCGCCTGAAGCGAATTGTGGAGCCACGTGTTCGTTGTCCCCCACTAGCAATATGATAGCCAATATTCCAATAAAAAACAGCGCCAAGCTGTAAAAGTTCTTTATCTTCACCTGAAAGGTCATCTATATAGAACTCTGCTTCTTCATCTGGAGACTCATTTGTTAAGTCAATAAGCCTTGCAATAAATGTATCCTCAAATATTTCTAAAACATAGCCTTCCCATTTTTGCAAACTAACTGTTCTTGCTTTATTCTCATGAAAACCTTTTCTGATTAGCTTCGCAGGGATAGTGTTTTTAGGTGGTAGTTCTGTTGAATCTTGTACAGTTGTATCGTTTTCACATGGAGTTAAGTTGATAAGTATGTGATTTTCAGTAATATCTTTTATTAATTGTTCTTTTAAATACCATTTTGGCAATGCTTGTGTGTTTACTATTGCATTATCCTCATCATTATCATTCACACCTGGTATTGTACATGAAGTGTTTATCATCTCAGCCTGGAATATAATACGTCAATAATATCATTAGCTGTTTTAATAGAAAAAGGCCATTTTTCTTCAAGTATATTAATTATTTCATCACAACCCATAGTTGTATCTATTTTATCTACTTCATAATGGTCATTAATAGATACATCTATACCTAGTTGAGTTGTAGAAGGTTGTATTGTAACAAGCAAATAGCCCTTTAATTTATCAATTCGTTCGCCTTGAACTGCCAAACTTCGTGTGCCGGGGTTTTTAAGTATACCCTGCCATAAGTCCTTTGGCACTAATCTATGACCAAAATCGTTCCATGATTCATCTGAATCCATCATGATATGCACCAGTTTATTTATTCCCATAAATTTAATAGGTGTATACCGCAGTAGTCTGAAACTTCCTATGACTATATCTCTCATAGCATCAATATGTGTTTCATACATAGTTCTTATCACAAACCGTTCCTGCGATATTTCCATTCGACACCAATCAAGTGAAAATATAACAATTTCAGGACGAATTATTTCAATCAATGACTCTTCTGCTTCCTTTTATGGGACTAATCCTTCACTTGCAAACCAAGCAGGCTGAAAAATCTTAGGGTTAAAATCACCAACTAAGACTATTTCATATCTCTGCTTATCTACATTTGGAACGCTCAATGTAACCTCGATTTTACAATATAATATTGTATACTATAACAACTCCATAGATGTTGTCAATGGCCTTTCCTCACAGGAGGCAAATTAATGGGATATATAGAATGAGGACTGGTAAATTGATAGAGATAGCAACCAGCCACTCAATTTTCTCCCCTTCGCGCCGCGCCATTGATTTATTCGCCCGAAAGGGACAGCGGGACGATAAGGACGATACTAGGGACACGGCGATCTATAGCCGATAATAGGGACCATACTAGGACCATACTACCATACTAGGGACAGCGACCATATTCATTACCCTCGGGCAAGTATTTACTGTAATCGACGCATGGGTATAGACATATCCGAAAAGTAAGATAAACTGTTAAAATAGCTATATGTCGGGAAAAAGCAAAATAGAGTGGACGGAAACGACATGGGGCAATCAGGGACACATCCTAATTAGCTGATGTTCCCCTGACAAAACGAGAGAAATCATTATAGAACAGGTAGTTAGGCTTGCACTTGGGTAAATGGGACTGATTTATTTATGGGTATATGGGACGGGGACTGAGGTGGGCAGTGATCCGAATACGAATAAATAAATCCGTCCCATTTATTGTTGTATTGTTGTTTTGTATTGTATTGCTTTATTATTTGTATTGTTTGGAGATCACTTTACAAAGAATTTAAACAAGGTGAACATAGCGACTAACTGCCCTGCCCAGAAGAGGAACATCCATTTCAAGGTTTCGGCTTTGGACTTATCGATTTCGGACTTAACCGCTTCTATCTTGAGTTCAAGTGAGGACTTAACCGCTTCTATCTTGAGTTCAAGTGCGGACTTGGTGATTTCAATGTAAGCTTTTGTAGCCATGTCTTTTATGTCATCTTTTGTAGCCATATCTTGGCGGATAGCTTTAAGATCATCTTTTGTAGTTACATCTCTGCGAGAGTCCAAACCCACTTCATTGATAACAGTAACTAAAGCATCTACCCCGTCATCGCCTAGTTTCTCTCTTAATGTCTTCGGTATCGTTATTACGCTCATATCCCTATTATACGCCAGAGGTAAAATATTTACAACCCCCTTAATACGCATGGGTATAGACATATCCGAAAAGTAAGATAAACTGTTAAAATAGCTATATGTCGGGAAAAAGCAAAATAGAGTGGAC
>PEAC01000094.1 GCA_002753305.1 Nitrospirae bacterium MYbin6 | reverse complement strand
ACAACAGGCACGCCATAACGGCAAGCGCTGACAAGGCACTGCGTCTCTGGGATATACGCAGCGGCAAGTGTATAAGGGTACTTGAGGGCCATACGGATGTTGTTACGTCATTGAGTTTGACCATGGACAACCGTTCCGTGGTCTCGGCAAGCGCGGACGGGACGATTCGGCAGTGGGATATAATAAGCGGCGAATGCGTCGGAATAATCGAGGCACACAAGGACGGGGTAACGGTTGCCGTAACCACCCCTGACAACCGCCGTGTGCTTACGGGCGGGGCCGATGCCACTCTAAAACTCTGGGATACCTTTACAGGCGAGTGCATAAGAACATATGCGTACACATCCGGCAAGCCAACCGCCCTGGCAATCAGCCCCGACGGGTTATATTATTTCACAGGCGGCGGCAACTCGGACGCGGAGTTTTGGGATTTATCCACAGGGGAACAGATTCACAGGTTTAAGGGGCTTACGACATCCGGCATTATGAGCATTGCAACCACGCCAAACGGGAGATATATCCTGACGGCCGGCAGCGATAAGGTTGCGCGTCTGTGGGACGTACCGACGGGCGAGTGTTTTCGCACGTTCGGATGGCAGATGGGAAGCCCCGCCTGCGTTGCCGTAATGCCCAACGGCAAGTGCGTAGTCTTAGGCGGTGAAGACGGGAGCCTGCGGTTTTACGACATCCTGTCGGGGGAGTTACTCAAGGCGATTCCCTGGCATACGGGGGCGCTAAAGGCAATCGGCATAAGCCCCAACTGCCATTACATAGTAACCGGCGGGGAGGATTCCGCGGTTGGCGTCTGGTATGCAGACTGGGAGATGGCCGTGAAAAAACTTGCGCAGTGGGACGACGGAGCAAGGGCGTTTCTGGAGATATTCCTGTCCCTGCAAACAATTGGCAGATACCCGCAGCAAAAGAAGCCCCAGTGGACGGAGGGTGATTTCAGGGAGTTGCTCAGGGAGCTGTCCTTACGCGGCTATGGGTGGTTGTCGGCAGACGGCATAAAGAATAAACTTGATGAAATGGCGGCAAACTGCAAGGGCATCCTGTCAGAGAGAAGACACCTCCTTGAGAAGGCATTCAGAACGGGGCGGCAAGGCAGTGATAAATAATATGGGACTATGGGAGGTGCCAGGAAATGAATCCTATTGAGATCCTGAAAAATAATGAAATCCTGATAAAGGGTAAATACCCTGTAAAGAAATTAGGTGTTTTTGGCTCTTTTGCGAGAGGTGACGATCTAGGAGAGAGCGACATTGATGTCTTAGTAGAGTTCACGGAGCCTGTCGATATATTCGAGTTTATTGATTTGAAAGAGTTCCTTGAGGCATTACTTGGCAAGACGGTTGACCTTGTATCCATCAAGGCATTAAAGCCCTTTTTGAAGAACAAAATCCTGAGTGAGGTTATTTATGTCCAATAGGGATTATAGATTATTCCTGCATGACATTTTCGAGTCAATTGGCAGAATAGAAGAATATACGCGCGCAATGGATTTCAATAGCTTCTCAAGCAGTCCAATGGCCGCCGATGCAGATTTACCATAAATCTCTGATTTTATACACAGTTTACATCATACCTCATCATTTGATACATTTAAGCCACAGGGTGAGATATCTGTGCCAGACTGGAAAAAATGGCCTGTTTGTGCTAAGATTGTCCCATGAAAACATCTGATCCGGTACTTGCCCTCACGATTTGTGACGTGGGATATTGCTTTTGGTGGCTTACTTATTGCAACATATTTATAGAAGGGCAGTTAAATTAATCGAAAAGGGGCATTTATGGCATTGCCAATTGAGAAACTACAGGGAGATGCAAGTAAGATAGAACCGAACAGGAACTTCACAGTAATAGTTTACGGTAAGCAATACGAGGTTATCTTACATCCTGACATAAAGAATGGCGGCTTTTGGGTAGAATGTCCTGAACTTGACGTAGTATCGCAAGGGGAGACCGTTGAAGAGAGCCTTGATATGATTAAAGAAGCTGTGGAGCTGCACCTTGAGGATGTAGAAGGTGCTCACGCAAATACAGTTCATGGGTAACCTGAATAATCTCCACACGGATAAAATCCTAAAGGCATTTCAAAGGGCAGGTTGGGTGTTTAAGTCGCAGAAAGGCAGCCATGTCAAACTTGCAAAAGAAGGCGCAACAGTTATTTTGCCCGTTCACAAAGGCAAGCCCATAAAAGAAGCGGTTCTTTTGCACGAAATCAAGAAAGCAGGATTAACCGTTGAAGAATTTATTCGGCTTTATAAGGACTGAATTTAATCAGCCTTGCCGGTATCGTGTTGCGCTTGTTGAGATGTACGGAGACCGCGTTGACCGCGTGGTGTTATTCGGTTCGCGCGCGCGGTGATGAACGTGAAAATTCCGATTATGACGTTGCCGTGTTTCTGAAATCACTTTCGGACAGGTGGGCTGAACTGGATAGGTTGGCAATACTTCGTGTCAATTTCATTGACGATACAGGGGTTTTCTTTGATGTTAAACCTTATTCCTCTAAGGACTATCAGGAGCGCTCTCCACTCATGCATGAAATCAGAGAGGAAGGACTTGACCTATGACGCCTGAGGCAGAGCGCTTTATCCTGTATCTTCGCTACGGGCTAACGGCTCATGTACACCGTGAGCCAGTCATTTTTAAAACTGTTAAAACGGTCTTGTTCAATGGCGGCCCTGATTTTTTTCATGAAGTCTAAGTAGAAATACAGGTTGTGAATCGTGTTGAGCCTTATGCCGAGGATCTCATGGGCGCGATCCAGGTGGTTAAGGTAGCTTTTTGTGAAATTTTGGCATGTGTAACATCCGCAATCGGGGTCAAGCGGCGTGTGGTCACACTTGAAGCGGCTGTTTCTTATGATTATCCTGCCGTTTGTCGTAAGTAGTGTGCCGTGGCGCGCTGTCCTTGTCGGGATGACGCAGTCAAACATGTCAAATCCCGCCTCAACCGCCTCCAGAATATCCTCAGGAAAACCTACTCCCATCAGGTAGCGCGGTTTATCAGCCGGAAGCTCCGAGGCCATATAAGAGATGATTTCATGCATAATGTCCTTTGGTTCACCAACACTTACACCTCCCAGGGCATAGCCATCGAAGTTCAGGTCTCTTAGTTGTGCGGCGCTTTGCATTCTTAAATCTTTATAAGTGCCGCCCTGTACGATTGCAAAGAGGGTTTGCGGTTTTACGGCGGTCTTAAGGCAGGTTTCAGCCCACTTTGTGGTTAGTTCCAGGGATTTCAGTGTATAATCGTATGAAGACGGGTATGGGGTGCATTCGTCAAAGGCCATGACGATGTCGGCGCCCAAGGCGCGCTGGATCTCGATTGATTCGCGTGGGCCGATGAAGTGCGTGGAGCCGTCGATGTGGGATTTGAATATTACACCATCTTCACTGATTTTTCTCAGTTTGGAAAGGCTATAGACCTGAAACCCTCCGCTATCGGTAAGGATAGGTCTGTCCCATCCGATAAACTTGTGCAGACCACCTGCCTCGGCTACAACACTCTCCCCGGGGCGTAGATACAGATGGTAGGTGTTGCAGAGGATTATCTCGGCCCCGATTTCCCGAAGCTCCTGTGGCGACATTGCCTTAACGGCTCCCATTGTCCCAACTGGCATAAATATTGGCGTGTGCAGTGTGCCGCGCTCAAAGGCAAGCCTGCCAGTCCTGGCGTTTTCATCCTTATGCATTATGGTAAAGATCATTTTTTCAGACATGAGGGCACTGCCCTCAAACTCCCGCAAGGAGGCTTGCCTCCTTGACCTCTTCTTTTATAATATCTAACATATTTATATATTTTGGTGAAATATGGATGATCTCAACATTCTTTACATGTGCCATTTTTGCTATCTGCCCTGCGTGGACTGTTGCCAGGTGATTTCTCATATGGGCGCGCTCAATGTCCTCTGCTAAGAAAAATGCCTCAATATAGAGTGTATCAGCGTCTCTGGCAAGCTCGACGGCCTTCTTAACATTACTCTCGGACGGCGATATGTCGGTTATATAGGCAATCTTCTGACCTTGTGTTATCATTGTAAGGGTACGAAGCTCGTCGATATGGTATTGTTGGCCCGCGATATTGAACTCTATATCCTTAATATCGTTTCTGATGGCTGTCTTCAGCTCGTTCAACCACGGGCCTGGTGTGAGGCCGCGCTCAAGCAGCAGGGCCTTGTTTATGTTTATCTGAGTATCTTCTCGCAGACTGAATCCAAGCACCTCAATCCCGTGGTCAAAGATATCCGCCTCGACGGCCAGCCCCGCTTTTGACATGATTGACTTGTCAAACGCGGCGGCAGGGCCGTCTATTTTGTTGAATCCCTCACTGGCATGAAAGCTGCCCCTTAAGATAACATCCCGCCGCATCTCACATACTTCTATCTTAAGAGGGTATTCTTTAATTAAGTTCCACGTATAACCTTTGAGCTTGCTCTCTACGGCCTCGATAATGCCAGTGGGGCCGTAGATATTCAGCGGGGCCTCCCTGTTTAACAGGCATCGCAGGACATTGTCAAAGCCAATAAAGTGGTCTACATGCATGTGTGTTACGAAAATATCGGATATCTTCTGTATCTCCCGCACGGAAAGCCGGTAGACATCCCCGCAGTCAAACATTATGGACTCCTTCTCCCTCCTGAATCTTACATATACAACAGGGTCTTGATAGGGATTATTGACTAATTTACAAAAAAAAGTAGATTTCATATTTTAATAGCCTCAGCACACTTTTAAAGTCTTACCCGTCTATGATACAATGTCTCAGTATTGTTATGATACAATAAATAAAATATGATTTAATAAAATAACCTTTAGGAGGACCAATGTCTGAGCTAAGAAAAGACCCGATAATAGGCAGGTGGGTTATAATCTCTACGGAAAGAGGGAAGCGGCCAACCGATTTCATCTCTCCGTCTCACAAGAGAAAAAAGACTGTGGGGTTTTGTCCGTTTTGTAAGGGACATGAGTTCACTACTCCAAACGAGATAATGGCCTTCCGTGGACCTGACAAAATAGGTACCTCGGACTGGACACTCAGAGTAGTGCCTAACAAATTCCCCGCCCTTCATATCGAAGGAGACCTTGACAGGTCAGGCGACGGTATTTTCGGACGGATGAACGGCGTCGGCGCTCACGAAGTAATAATCGAAACCCCTCACCACGATTTGTCCCTTGCTACAATGAGTACTAAGTCAGCCGCAGATGTACTCTGGGCATTCTACTCAAGAATGAATGACCTGCGCAAGGACAAGAGATTTAAGTACATCCTGATATTTAAAAACGAGGGCGAAGACGCGGGCTCAACCCTTGAGCATACGCACAGCCAGCTGATAGCCCTTCCCATCGTACCCAAAAGGGTGCAGGAAGAGCTGGACTCGGCCAAAAAAATATCATAGCTTCATGGAAAAGTGTATCTACTGTGACCTCATAGAGCACGAAATCAACATTGACAAAAGGATAGTCTACCAAAACGATTCGTACCTGGCCGTCTCGGCGTATGCCCCGCGCGTACCGTTTGAGACATGGATACTGCCAAAGCGCCATGAGTCGTCCTTCATGCCGGACAACAACGATTTCACGTATCTGGCCGAGGCCCTTCAGTCCGTGCTGAAGATGCTTGACAATATCCTGGATGTACCCCCGTATAACTTCATAATCCATACGGCCCCGTTAACGGAAGATGACAACAGCTACTACCACTGGCACATAGAGCTGTTTCCTAAGCTGACCAGGACCGCCGGCTTTGAGTGGGGTTCGGGATTCTACATCAACCCGACTTCCCCGGAGGATGCAACAAAATATATGAAGGAAGAGGCATAGAAACACCAGTTTCATATAACAGAGATTCATGTAACGGAGATTCATATAACAGAATTTGTTTGATTTATATTATATAAGGAGGAATACAATGAAGGTACTAATAGTAGATGATGACCCGCATCTTAGGAAGTTGTACAAGGAAGAGCTTGAGGAGGAAAATTACGACGTGCATATTGCAAGTTCCGGCAAGGAGGCCCTTGAGATATTTGAAAAGGAGCTGCCGGACATCGTAACACTCGATATTCTCATGCCCGGCATGGACGGAATCGAGGTGCTCAGGAGAATGAAAGAGAAAAAGCCCAATCTGCCCGTAATAATGTCCACGGCATATGATTACAGGGATGATTTTTCGGTATGGGCCTCTGACGCCTACGTAGTGAAATCTGCCGACATGACGGAGCTGAAGAACACGATAAAAAATCTCCTAAGTAAAAAATGAAGACCATGGAGTTAGACTCACTTGCCCCCATTTATGGGGGCATGTGTCTTTCCAGGCTGGACGGGGTAGTGTTCATAAAGGGTGCAATCCCCGGAGAAAAGGTACTGGCTGAGGTAAAGGAAACCCGAAGGGATTACTCCATAGCCGAAGCCATAGAGATTCTCAATAGCTCCACAGACAGAGTAGCGCCGCGTTGCCGTGTCTATGGCAGGTGTGGTGGCTGCCACTACCAGCACATCTCCTACGAGAGGCAGTTGTCGTTAAAAGAGGAAATCGTCACAGACTGTCTCAGGCGAATCGCCAAAATAGATATTCCACTTGCGGAGACGATATTTGGAAACCAGTGGAACTACAGAAGAAAGGTCCAGTTCAAGTTATCCGCAACACCCAACGCCTCTGCCCCGGTGATGGGTTTTTACAGGGAAAACACAAGGGATGTTGTTGCCGTTGATGAGTGCGCGTTACTCAATGGCACGTTAAACAGATTTTTGGCTAAATTAAAGGGTGCGCGCTTTCTCAGCGGCATCCGGGAAGTCCATATGCTGACGGGTAAGACCTCGGTAGCCTTTCTCAAAGGCCCTGATGTGGATGAGGCAAAGCTTGAATTCCTGCTCGACATAGGATTCGACGGAGCCGTAGGGGCGCTTGCCCCGGACTACCAGCGGACACATGTGGCCGGAGATGCGTACTGCCTGTTGTCCATGGGGGATGCCTCAGCGCGGGGGATAGACTATACGGTATCTCCGCAGGGGTTTTTTCAGTCAAATTGGGAGTTAAACCAGGTGTTAGTCGAAAAGGTGGCGGAGTTGTTGGGTGATGTGAGCGGCAAAAAGGTGATTGATGTCTATGGAGGGGCAGGCAATTTCTCCCTTGCCCTGTCACGCTCGGCAAAAGATATAACCATTGTTGAGGATAACCCATACTCGACAACCGACGGCAGCCGCAATATAGCGCTAAATGACATAAAAAATATATCTTATGTGACGAAATCTTTTGAGAAGATCAGAGAAAGCAAGACTTACGACATAGCCATAGTAGACCCGCCAAGGATAGGCCTCACCAGGGCCGCCATAGAAAAACTCCTGTCTCTGAAGGCGGAGACGATCGCCTATATCTCATGCAACCCTTCGACGTTTGCCCGTGACGCGGCAAAACTCCAGGGCAGATACACCCTGTCCTCGGTAAGGCTGATAGACATGTTCCCAAACACATACCACTGCGAGGTGCTGGGCATGTTTCATAGTACGTAGGGTTCATCGCTTTTCTTTAAGGATAGTCGATAAGGGGATTGGAAAATATAAGGGGGATTGACCCCGAAAATAATTATGTGATAAATATCACGCTGCCATTTATTTTGTTGATTCCAACGTGTATAATAGTCTATGTTAAATAAACACTCAAGGAGGTATTAACTAATGAAAAAGTATATCTGTACGGTATGTGGTTATGGACACGAAGGTATGTCGGCACCGGATAAATGTCCGCAGTGTGGAGCGCCTGCCGAGAAGTTCATAGAAAAGAGCGGCGAGGGGCTGCAGTGGGCAGATGAGCACCGGATAGGGGTAGCAAAGGATGTCGATAAGGAGATACTTGAAGGTCTCAGGGCCAACTTTATGGGCGAGTGTACTGAGGTAGGGATGTATCTTGCCATGAGCCGGCAGGCCGATAGGGAGGGATTCCCCGAGGTTGCCGAGGCATACAAGAGAATAGCGTTTGAGGAGGCTGAGCACGCGGCGAAATTTGCGGAACTCCTTGGAGAGGTGCTGGTAGCAAACACTAAAGATAACCTGAAGGCAAGGGTTGACGCGGAAAACGGCGCGTGTAAAGGCAAGAAAGACCTTGCCACAAAGGCAAAGCAATTAAACCTGGATGCTATCCACGACACAGTCCACGAGATGTGTAAAGACGAAGCACGCCATGGACAGGCATTTGAGGGACTGCTGAAAAGGTATTTTTAGTACAAATAAGTGTGTAGCCGGAGCCTGCGGCTTCTCTAAAGAGGAGCCTGGGCAGGCTCCTGCTACTCAGACAGCTTCTTGAGTTCTTGCAGTAACGTGAGCGCTGCTTCCGGTGAGGTTTCATTTATGTCGATATTTGAGAGCCTTCTGATGGCGGGGTGGACCATTGAGGAAAACAGGTCGAGCTGTGCGGCGGGTTTGCGTCTCTTGCGGATGGTGAACTTCATCTGGTCTTCGTTGAGCGCCTCTTTTTTCTCAAGCTCGGCAAGAATTTCCTTTGACCTGCCAATTATTCCGTCGGGCAGGCCCGCAAGCCTCGCCACCTGTATGCCGTAGCTTTTGTCGGCGGAGCCCCTTACTATCTTCCTGACAAAGATTATCTCATCGCCCCATTCTTTTACGGAGACGTTGTAGTTTTTTACCCCTTGTGTGGTCAATACCAGCTCGGTGAGTTCGTTGTAGTGGGTGGCGAAGAGTGTCCTCGCGCCTACTTCATTGGCGATATGTTCGGCAACTGCCCACGCTATACTTATGCCGTCAAATGTGCTTGTCCCCCTGCCCACCTCATCCAGTATTATGAGGCTCCGTTGGGTCGCGTTATTTATTATATTCGATGTCTCTATCATCTCTACCATGAATGTACTCTGCCCCATCGAAAGATAATCCGACGCCCCGATTCGGGTGAATATCCGGTCGACTATGCCGATTTCCGCCGATTCTGCCGGCACTAACGATCCCATCTGCGCCATCAGCACAATCAGCGCGCTCTGGCGCATGTATGTAGATTTCCCTGCCATATTTGGCCCTGTGATAATAAGGAGCTTGTTATCGTCAAGGTCGAGGTGTGTGTCGTTTGGGATAAAGCGCTCTACGGTGCGCGAGCACTCTATGACGGGGTGGCGGCCTTCGGCAATGTGTATCTCGCCGGAGGCGTTTACTACGGGTTTGACGTACTTATATTTCCTAGCCGCAACGGCCAGCCCCTGAACAAAGTCCAGGGCCGCGACGGCCTGGGCCGTCTCTCTCAGTTCGTTGGCATAGTAGAGGGCCTTATCAAGTAAATCCTTAAAGCACTTATACTCGAGATTCTTAAGTTTCTCCTCCGCGCCGAGGATCTTGTCCTCGTAGTCCTTAATCTCCGGCGTTACGTAACGTTCTGCATTTGTGAGGGTCTGCTTTCTTGTGTAATGGGACGGGACCATGTGGAGATTCATCTTCGTAACCTCGATGTAGTAGCCAAAGACCTTATTATAAGCCACTTTTAATGAGTTAATCCCCGTGGCCGCACGCTCACGTCCTTCGAGTTCTACCAGGTAGGTCTTTCCCTTTGTTGAGAGCTGCCGCAGCTCATCTATCTCTTTGTTGAAACCGTCCTTTATTATCCAGCCGTCTTTTACAGTATTGGGGGGTGAGTCGACAATAGCATCGTTTATGAGGTTTATTAAAGACGTAAAATCGGTTATCAGGCCGGACATGGCTGATAGATAGGCGTTGCCAGCGGCGCTTTGGAGCGCTCTTCTCAGCTCCGGCATTGCCTCGACAGAGGTCTTAATGGCAATTAAATCCCTGGCTGAGGCAGTGCCTTTGGTAAGCCTTGACGTGAGACGCTCGATGTCCTGGACGGCCTTTAGCCTTGTCCGCAGCTCATCTCTCAGCTTGAAATCGTTAACCAGGGTCTCAACGGCATCAAGCCTGTGTCGTATGTCATTTATATCAATAAGGGGTTTCAGGATGTTCTCACGGAGGAATCGCGCGCCCATCGGGGTGAGTGTCTCATCCAGCACTGAAATGAGAGTACCCTCTGAAGAGGAGTCCTTCAGGCTGCTTACCAGCTCGAGATTCTTAATGGCCGCCATATCCAAAAACATAAACGCATTGTTATTCAGTGTCCTGATCTTACTGAACTCAAGGCCGGTCTTTTGCGTTTCTATAAGGTAAGACAACAGTCCTCCGGCGGCACACACCGCGGCGGGTTTGTCCTCACAGCCAAAACCCTCAAGGGTTGAGACCTTGAAAAAATTAAGCGCTGCCCTATATGCCTCGGCATGGTCGAAGCAGTAGTCGTCGTAGTAGGAGGTGTAGAAATCTTTAAGTATTACGCCGTAGTGTATGTCGTTTTTCAGGGACTGTGGGCAGAGAATCTCCTTGATGCCGAAGCGGTGTATCTCGTCTGAGAGTGTCTCTGTGGTCTCATAAACGGTGAACTGCCCGGTGGATATGTCGGCGATGGCAATGCCTGAGAGATTGGTACCGGGGAAGAAGCTCATAATAAAGGTGTTTTCTTTGGGATTGTCCGGTTCATATGTCCCCGGGGTTGCGACCCTTACAACATCGCGCTTAACGATGCCTTTTGCCTCCGAGGCATCCTCGGTCTGTTCGCACACTGCCACTTTGTAGCCCGCGTTGACGAGTTTCTTCAGATAGGCCTCGGCGGCAAAATACGGCACGCCGCACATTGGCACGGGGTCTTTCTTTGTCTTATTTCTGGAAGTGAGGGCGATTTGCAGCACCTTTGAGGCAATAATGGCATCCTCACCAAACATCTCATAGAAATCCCCAAGCCGGAAGAACAGTATGGCATCCGGATAGGCCTTCTTCATGTCCCCGTGTTGTTTCATAACAGGGGTCGTCTCAATCAGTTTTTCAATAGAATCTTTCATATCATTGAATGGAGCGATTGTTATAAGGCTCAGGCAAAACTTGACAAAACCATTAGCCACCCTCTGGATAATATATCACAAAGCGGCAGCAGAGCGCAACTTCGCCCGTGGTGCGTTTGCCATGTATCAAAAGCCCCGGTGTTTTTGTAATAATAAACAATGGCCGTATACATCCATATTCCGTTTTGCATCAGGAAAAAATGCCCATACTGCGATTTTTATTCAATACCGTACAAAAGCGGCGTGGAGGAAAAGCGCTACGTCGCGGCCTTGCTGCGGGAGCTTGAACTGCGAAGGGGTGAAATCGATACGCTTGAGACGATATTTATCGGCGGCGGTACGCCCTCATGCTTCGACGCGGGGTCAATCGCACGAATCATTGAGTTTATAAATAATAATTTTAGTATAGCCGACGGCGCTGAAATCACATTGGAGGCCAACCCGTCAAGTGTCGACGCCGAAAAGCTGCGCGCGCTGAGGCACGCCGGTATTAACAGGATAAGCCTGGGTGTGCAGTCTTTTGACGATGCGGAGTTAAAATCACTTGGCAGGCTCCACGACCCGAAATCGGCCATTGAGGCCCTATATATCATAAAGAACTATTTTGAGAACTTCTCCTTAGACCTTATATATGCCCTGGAGGGGCAAACCGTCGGGGGCTGGATAAGAAATGTGGAGACGGCGCTTTCATTTGCCCCACCACATGTCTCGGCATATGAGCTGACCCCTGAGGTGGGCACTCCCTTTGGCGCGCGGCTACAGAGTGGGGAGGCAAGCCTTCCCGCAGAGGACGACATAGCCATGATGTATAATTTGGCCGATGAACTGTTTGGCTCAGCGGGATTACAGGCATACGAGATCTCAAACTTCGCCGTCGATGGATTCCAGTGCCAGCATAATCAAAACTACTGGCGGAGGGGCCTTTATATGGGGATTGGGGCCGGTGCGCATTCACACATCCACGCTGATGGACAGCGCTTTAGCGTGAGGACTTCAAACGCCGCTGACCTCACGCAATATCTTTCTGCCATAGAGGACGGCACACTGCCGGTTGACGAAATGACGGTTATTGACGGCAGTGAAAGGCTCAAAGAAGACATCTTCCTTGGACTCAGAACGTCTGATGGCATATCAAGGGACAAGCTGGCGGAGGCAGGTGTTGAGATGCAGACATTAAACGCCCTTGTTGAAAACGGTTTAGCAGAGCTTAATGAGACCAGTTTCAGGCTGACGAGAGAGAAGGGGTTTCTCGTCAGCAACCGGATAATTGGGTTGATAATCGATAAGATTAGTTATTCGCCCAACAGGGTTTGGAACGTCTGATGGTGCAGCTCTTCTTCGGCCAGGATTTGCTCGAACAGGAGCCTTGTGGTGGAGTCGCCATCGTCGTTGGCCTTTTTGACAATTTTCTTGTAGAGGTCGATGGCATAAGCCTCTTCGGCAACATCCTTTTGGAGGATTTCCTGTTCGGTGCCTGTGATGTCAACGGGTGCCGGTATGGTGGTTGGGACATCGCCGAGGTAGACAAGGCGTTCCGCGATTTTCTCAGCATGGAGCATCTCTGCCATGGCTATAACGCGTAACTCGGTCCCTATGAATCTGGCCCTCTTGCCCTTAATCATTATATGTTGAAACATGTACTGTATGCTTACTTTTAGTTCCCGGGCGATTGCCTCATCCATCAGTTTCTTCAATTCAGTGCTTGCCATTAGTTGCTCCCTCCTGTTTGTTAATAGCTCCGACACATGTTCGGGCCGTCATCTGATGTCGTTTATATGGGGCAGGCCGACGGAGTCATGTCCCTGGACAAGGAGCCAACGGCCTCCTCTTCTTTCAAACGTGGAAGTAGACCTGACCTTTGCCGATACGGTTTTCTCTCCTATTGTGATGCTGCAATCCGAGAGTTGGGCTGTCCACGCCACTCTGGCCGACATACTTACGTGAATGGTCTCATTGATGAGCGTACACTTGTAAGTTGCCTTCATGGCGGCAGTCTTTCTCATATGCTCTACAACCATGTCGTATCCGATGATATAATCTCCGGCCATAATATCAACGGCGGCAATGTCCGCGTCACGGGCCACATACTTAAGGAATTCTTCAACATCGTTATTCAGAAAGGCCCTGTTAATATCGTCTAAGACCTTCTTGACCTGAGTCTTGTACATATCCTGCCCTAAGGGCTTTCCCTGGCTGCACATGGCAGTATCGGCGGCAATCAGCACCGTGGCCGCGGCTATCAATAC
>PEAC01000093.1 GCA_002753305.1 Nitrospirae bacterium MYbin6 | reverse complement strand
CTGGTAACGCAGCCATTAAAACGCATTCTTCAGGAGAGAAAGGTAGACCGCGTCATATCGATTGGCCCGCTTGTCATGATGAAGGCATGTGCCGAGACCACGCGCCCCTTTGGAGTGCCGACGGTTGTCTCAGTGAACCCAATAATGGTAGATGGCACGGGCATGTGTGGCAGCTGCCGGGTGAGCCTTGGCAAAGAGGTGAAGTTTGCCTGCATCGACGGCCCCGACATGGACGGGCATCTTGTGAATTTCGATGAGCTTATAGTTCGCCAGAAGCGATTCGTAAAATATGAAAAGCACTCGTTAGACATATACGAAAAGACAAAGAAATGCCAAAAAAAGTAATTAACAGAACACACTCCACACACCTGCCCCCGGAGACGCGGCGTACTAATTTCGAGGAGGTCGTCTGCGGATATACACAGTCTGAGGCCCTCACCGAGGCAGGCAGATGTATGCAGTGCAAGAAACCCCTGTGTATCTCCGGCTGCCCCGTCAACATAAACATCAAGGGCTTCATTGAGCTGGTAACGAAGACGGACTACAGGGGGGCGTATAAGATAATCACAGAGGCCAACCTGTTTCCATCAGTGTGTGGAAGGGTATGTCCGCAGGAGAGGCAGTGTGAGGCAAGCTGCGTACTGGGAAAGAAACATGAACCCGTGGCAATCGGCCTTCTGGAGCGCTTTGTAGGAGACCAGGCCCAAAAAAGCGATTGGCACGAGGACGCCCACATCAAGCCAACCGGCAAACGAGCGGCAATCATCGGCTCAGGCCCGTCGGGGCTTGCCTGCGCGTATGATCTCTCGAAGGCCGGTTTGACAGTAATAGTATATGAGGCCCTGCATCTGCCCGGAGGGGTGCTTGCCTATGGAATCCCGGAGTTCAGGCTGCCCAAGTCGATCGTTTTTCGGGAGATAGAGAATCTGAAGCGGCTGGGCGTTAAGATAGAGACAAACAAGGTAATCGGCAAGATACACACCATAGAAGAGCTGATGAGACAGTTGTCGTTCGATGTGGTATTCATAGGGACCGGCGCCGGGCATCCAAAGAATCTGGGCATCAGGGGGGATTCGTTAAACGGGGTGATGTCGGCAAACGAGTTTTTAACCAGGGTAAACCTGATGCGCGGCTATGATTTCCCCAAATACTCCACGCCTGTGGGAATAGGGAAGAACATAGCGGTAATAGGGTGTGGCAACACGGCGATAGACGCGGCGCGCGCGGCGCTGCGATTCGGCCCCGACAACGTCTATATCGTCTACAGAAGGACGCTGGAGCAAAGCCCTGCCCGTAAGGAGGAGGTTCGGCATGCCATGGAAGAAGGTGTGCAGTTCATCTGGCAGACCTATCCGCAGGAAATCCTCGCAGACAAAGAGGGCTGGGTAAGGGGCATGGACTGCACCCAGGAGGATGAGACCGGTTCACAAAGCATCACCTTAGACATTGATACGGTAATCTACGCCCTTGGCACAATGGCCAATCCGATAATAGCACGGTCGATGCCGGAGCTTAAAACCGAAAAAGGCGGCTACATAGAGACAGACAAAGAGCATCTGATGTCCTCAGTCCCCGGCATATTCGCAGGGGGCGACATAACCAGAAGCATAGGGACGTTTACAACAGTAATCCACGCAATGTACACGGGAAGACGAGCGGCCAGAGGGATGCTCAGGTATCTTGAGGGGAAGACATAGTGCTGACAAGGTTTAAGGTCTCAGGGTTTAAGAATCTCGTAGATGTCGACATACGATTCGGGCCATTTATGTGCATCGCAGGAGCGAACGCCGTCGGAAAATCAAATCTATTTGACGCGATACTATTTTTAAGCGCCTTAGCAGACAAACCCTTCAAAGAAGCCGTAAAGTCAGTACGTGGTAACAGTGGTAGTCCTGCCGACATAAGAAGTCTGTTTCACAGATATGGCGATAACACCGATAGTAAAATCGTATTTGAAGCTGAAATGATTGTCCCGAAAGAAGGGATAGACGATTTAGGACAGAAAATTGAAGCAAGTAATACTTTCCTTAGATATTCACTTGAGCTTGCCTATAATGCAGATAAAGGCAGTATTGAATTGTTCAAGGAAGAACTTACCCGTATAAGACATGTTGGCGCTTCTAAACACCTCCTATTCTCTCATAATAAGGCATGGCGTGTTTCTATAATTAAAGGAGACAATCACCGTCCACTCATCTCAACTGACATTATTGAAGATGTGAGTATTATCCATACATATTTAGACCATTCTATTGTT
The DNA here is from genome assembly GCA_002753305.1 of Nitrospirae bacterium MYbin6. Lineage (GTDB taxonomy): Bacteria > Nitrospirota > Thermodesulfovibrionia > Thermodesulfovibrionales > Magnetobacteriaceae > Magnetominusculus. Next base: position 11,526 of record PEAC01000093.1, on the reverse strand, counting down.
GGAGGGTCAATGATTCATGCAGATACATTACCAAGGACTGTGCTGTCTACAGCATCTGCGATGCCTAACATGTTTGCACTTACGCCTCAAACAGCGATAATGGCAAAGAGAGAAATGCAGTCATGGAGATTACTGCTCCTTGATCCATTGGCTCTTCGCAAACCTGACAACTATAACGCCCCGACACAATTGGGGGCCGATGGTTCTCATCTTCCCGCAACTTTATACCATCTATCGAAAGCAAATGGGAATGATGAATCACGGATTTATCAGCAGATCACCAATCGGCTTTCAGAGCTTATAGAGGGTGTATATGGAATAGGGGTTGATAAGGATGAGAAACGTGAGCTGTTTACGCTTGAACTGACTGACCGTAATGGCACAAAATTCTCAGCCCGTGATTTGTCTGACGGTACTCTGCGTTTCCTGGCGGCTGCCGTGATTGAGGCAGATACGAATATGAATGGTCTGATATGTATAGAAGAGCCTGAAAATGGTATCCACCCTGCACGAATACCATCAATGATTAAACTCCTTAGAGACATAGCCACTGATCCAGAACTGCCTGTAGAGGAGGGGAATCCACTTCGTCAGGTCATAGTAAACACCCATTCACCCGCGGTTGTCGCTCAGGTTCCGAATGACAGCCTTATAGTTGCCGAACTTCGGGAGATGATTAGAGATACGAAGCGTTTTAAAGCTGCGCGCTTTATTGGGTTATCAGATACATGGAGGACAAAGGATCAGCCAAATATCAGACCAGTGAACTTAGGGACACTCCTTTCATACTTATATCCAGTGCCCTATCATGATAAGTCTGAAAAAGGTCGGGTCATTGATAGAAAAGATCTCCAGCCATACCTTCCCTTCCAATCAGAGGATTAGTCATGGACGAAATTACTTATACATTGTTGGCAGACGGCAGCTCCGATAGAAGGCTTATTCCAATTCTTACATGGTTGCTTCGCGAACAATGTCCAGAGAAATGTTTTCAAGGGGAAGTGGCTGATTTCAATAAATTGCCCAAAAAACCAAAAGGGTTGGAGCAAAGAATAGAAGAGAGTATAAAGCAACATCCATGTGATATTCTTTTCATTCACCGTGACGCAGAGGGCGCCTCATATAAAGATCGAGTCAAAGAGATTCGAGATGCGATTAATAATATACCCGATAAACCTTCAGCAGCGATATGTGTTGTGCCTGTAAGAATGCTGGAGGCATGGCTTTTATTCGATGAGACAGCAATACGTAAGGCTGCCGATAATCCAAATAGTGATGTTGACCTTGATCTACCAATTCTGAAAAGTTTGGAAAATAATAAAGATCCAAAGGATGAGTTAAAGCAACGCTTAATAAAATCAAGTGGATGTACCACCAAGCGGTGTTTAAAGAGATTTGAGCGTGACATTTCAGAAAAAGCCTTTAAGGTTGCTGAAAACATAGAAGATTTCTCACCGTTACTGAAACTATCCGCGTTTAAAGCCCTCGAGGATGAATTGACGGATGAATTGAACACAATGGGGATTTCTTAGCTGTCGCTATCGGCGCAATATCGTTTGAGGGTCTCGGCCTCAATGTAAATCCTTCTGACTGACGGGATTTCGCGTCTTATTTCTTTTTTTATTTCGTCTATGATGGTCTCAAGGCTGCATACGTTTATTGCATCTTTGAAATCTACGTCTATGGCGGTCAGGATTTCCTCCGGCCCCAGGTGCATGGTCAGGATTTTACCTACCTTTTCGACCGATTCCTTTGAGCTTACAATTGAGCGTATCTTCTCTACGGTCTCGTCTGTAGCTCCCTCTCCTATTAGCAGGGTTCTCATCTCGTTGGCAAGAAAGATGGCGACAACGCCAAGTATCAGGCCTATGATAATGGATGCCATTGAGTCAAAGATCGGCATCCCAGTCAGCAGGGCTATCGACACGCCTACAAATGCCGTTATCAGTCCCAACAGCGCGGCCGTGTCCTCAACCAGCACGACTACTATGTTTGAGTCCTTCGAGCGTTTGATATTACTTAAAATATTGCCTTTGTTGGTTTTTGTGAATTCCTTAAAAGCGACAAAAAACGACCCGCCCTCAAGCACTATTGATACGCCCAAGACGATAAATACATATAGTGGGTGTTTTATCGCCTCGGGATGCATTATTTTGTGAATACCTTCGTACAACGAAAACGCTGCACCTAATATAAACAGCACTACCGCTACCAGAAATGCCCAAAAATACTGCTCCTTCCCATATCCGAATGGGTGTTGTTTGTCCGGGGCCTTAGCGCTTCTCTTCATGCCGACAAGCAGGAGGAGTTGATTGCCCATATCGGCGCCAGAATGAATGGCCTCCGCAAACATCGCCGAACTCCCGGAGATAAGCGCCACTATGGCCTTAATCACCATTATGCCAAAATTCGCCGCGCAGGCTGCTAAGATTGCCTTTTTTGAACCGTGTTCTTTCATATAGGGTATATTGAAAATATCACATACAGGCTATGTCTGTCAATACGGCCTCAAATTGCAGATAAAACCCAAAAACAGATTGATAAAATATTATTTCTTTGTTACTATGTAAGTGAATATTTACATGCTGAGGGTTTCTAAAATATCGTTTCAAAGAATAAGGCTGTGCCGTGCTGCCGTGGCTTGTGTGATTATCTTGTCTTTTGGGGTTTGTGCCGCCGAGACTCCGAATGGGCAGGCTTCGCCGCGGGATGCTGAGTTCACTATTGCCGAAGGGCTTGCCATTGCCACGTCCGAGAGCCGTGTCATGAAAATTGCGGGGCAGAACATTAATATCTCCCAAAAGGAATCCGAGGTCGCCATGTCCATACTGCTGCCCTCAATAAATGCCGAAATATCTCAGAGTTTCCTCGCCAACAAACCAACAGCAATCTTTGGCAGCCAGCGCGTGCCGATGGCCAACAGTAGCTCTCTCTCCTATGGCGTGAACCTTAAACAGACAATCTTCGATTTCGGCGCCAACCCCGCCCGCTATAAGGCATCTCTGGAGGCCCTGGAGTCCACCAAGTCCGACTATGAACGAATCAAAAATCTCACAGCCATTGAGTTTATTGTTGGCTGCTATGAGGTCCTTGAGTATGACAAGTTTATTACCGTATCACAACAGGAAATCGAAAGGTTAAGCCTGCATCTTAAAGTAGCACTTGAGCTTTTCAAGGAGGGTGTGATAACGAAAAACGACCTCCTGCAGGCCGAAGTCCGGCTCTCTGACGTGAAGCAGCGCCTGGTTTCGGTGAGAAACCTGCGTACCATTGCGGCATCCAGATTAAACAACATTCTGCTTAGGCCACTGATGTCCGCTGTGCACGTTGTCGAACCTATTGATAAACTTATCCACGATAATATTGACATCGCACCGTTTTTAGAGATGGCCGAGGCCCAGCGCCCTGAGGTGAAAATCATCGACCATGAGCTACAGGTACTAACCCTTCAGACCCGAATGAAGATTGCGGAGTTTCTCCCATCTTTCTACCTGCAAGGCGGCTATAACTATACAGAAAACGACTATCAGGTATATGAGGGCAACTGGTCTTTTATCCTTGGCGCAAAATTAAATCTCTTCAGCGGCGGCTCCACAAAGGCCGATTTGTCAAAGTTGAAATACAAGAAGGAAAAACTCACAGAGCAACGGAAAAAACTCATAGACGACATAATGCTCGAGATAGAGCAGTACTATCTCAGCATGAAAAGCGCCGCGGAAAAACTCCAGGTAATGAAGGACTCAGTCGCGCAGGCGGAGGAAAATTTAAGAATAAACCGAATGCGCTACGAACACGGACAAGGCACCGCCACCGATGTAATCGACGCAATATCACTCCTGACAAAGACGCAGACAAATTACTTCAGCGCCCTCTATGAGCATAAACGGGCCTATGCGGGACTGCTCTACGCAAGTGGCGCGAACTTAACTGAAGTGTTCAGGTAGACGATGGAAGACAACCCTATATCGAACAACACAAATAACACATCGAAGAAAAAGAAAATCGCCCTGGCCGTCTTTGTCATTGTGCTCGCCATAGGTGCGGTTATTACGCTATTGTACGTCAGATACATGGCCACGCATATCTCTACGGACGACGCCTTTATTGATGGGTCGATTCATACAGTCTCAGCTAAGGTATCAGGCGCGGTAAAGGCCGTCTATGTAAAAGATAACCAACTCGTCAAAGAGGGGGAACTGCTTGTCGAGCTTGATTCTGCCATTTATGAAGTAAAGGTGAAAGAGGCCGAGGCTGCACTGAATGCCGAGAAATCAAGATTCATCGAGGCCGGCTCAAGGCTTGAGGCCGCCACGAGGGCACTAAACGAATATCAGGCAAAAATAGCGGCAGCCTCGGCTAACGTCGAACTTGCCGGGGCAAACCTCACCCAGGCAGAACTGGATAGTAAACGCGCCGGGAACCTTTTCAAAAAAGACGCCGTATCCAAAGAGAAATACGAAAAGGCAGAGACCAACTATAACGTCCTCGTTGCCGCAAAAAAGTCTGCGGTGGAGCAACTAAAGCAGGCGCAACTCGCTGCCGTCACACAACAGTCCGTCATCAGGCAGGCTGAGGCCATGCGCGCCTCTCAGTCGTCATCTATCAGGCAGAAAGAGGCACTTTTAGAGGCGGCCACATTGAATCTTAGCTATACTAAGGTGTCTTCGGCAACAGCGGGTAACATAAACAAGAAAAGTGTAGAGGTTGGAAACATCGTCCAGGCAGGGCAGCCGCTTATGGCCATAGTGGAGCTTAATGACACCTGGGTGATAGCAAACTATAAGGAAACACAGCTCGCTAAAATCCACCCCGGCCAGCGTGTCGAGATCAAAGTGGACGCCTATCCGGGAAAGATATTTAAGGCAAAGGTCGACAGCATCATGTCAGGTACCGGCGCTGTCTTTTCCCTCTTTCCCCCTGAGAACGCCAGCGGGCACTACGTAAAGGTCGTCCAGCGCATACCCGTGAAGATCATCCTTGACAATAGTACAGGACAGGCAGCAGTCTTAAGGGTGGGTATGTCCGTCGTGCCTACCGTCCTCGTGGATTGACACAGTGAACAACAAGTGGCTCATTGCCCTCAGCGTAATCCTGCCCACGTTTATCGAGATAGTAGATACGACAATTGTTACGGTCTCACTTGACCACATAAGGGGGACATTCTCTGCCGGTGTGGATGAGGTGACGTGGACATTGACATCGTACCTGGTTTCAAATGCGATTATTATCCCGATGACAGGCTGGTTGAGCAGGCTAATAGGCAGGAAAAACTACCTGATTCTCTCAATAACGGTGTTTACTGTGAGTTCGTTTCTCTGTGGGATTGCATGGAGCCTTGGGAGCCTGATATTTTTCAGGGTCGTGCAGGGGATTGGCGGAGGTGGATTGCAGCCCCTTTCCCAGGCCATACTGCTTGAGAGTTTCCCACAGAAGCAGCACGGGACGGCGATGGCAGTATTCGGAATTGGCATCTTGTTTGGGCCGATTATTGGCCCCCTCTTAGGTGGTTGGATCTCGGATAACTGGGCATGGCAGTGGATTTTCTTTATTAACATCCCTATCGGCATCATTTCCATAATTATGAATTTGATATTTATCAAAGACCCTCCGTATGTGCAAAAGACGAAGATGAAGATTGACTATTGGGGGCTTATCCTGCTTACTGTCGGGCTGGGGACGCTTCAATTGGTAATCGAAAAGGGGCAGCGTGAGGACTGGTTTTCGTCGTCATTTATTCTCTGGTTTTTCATTATAGCGGTAGTCTCGCTGATACTATTTGTCATTGTGGAGTTATTTTCAGAGCATCCGGTTGTCAATCTGAGGATCTTCAGGGACCCGTCGTTTAGTGCCGGGACGGTGGTCATGTTTTTTGCGTTTTTCAATCTCATGTCATCTATCGTTATGCTGCCCCTGTATCTGCAAACGCTGATGGGTTACACTGCCACACTGGCCGGGATGGTCATCGGGCTTGGGGGCATTGTGACGGTCTTTGTGATGCCGATAGTCGGCCCTTTGGTCAGCAAGACAGACCCCAGGTATCCATTAGCGTTTGGCATAGTAGTCAGCGCCCTGGCCGCCTATTCAATAGCACATCTGACCCTATACAGCGACTTTCAGGCCATCCTTATGACGCGCATGCTGCTTGGCGTGGGGATGGGGTCATTGATGATTCCGCTGATGACCATATCAATGTCTCACATTAAAAAAGAAGAGATGGGGAATGCCGCAGGGATTAACAATCTCCTGAGAAACGTGGGCGGCAGCATGGGTATAGCCTTTGCCTCGACAATGCTCGTGAGCCGCTCACAGGTAAGGCAATTTCAACTTGTTGAGCACCTCAGCCCGTTTGACATAAATTACCAAATGGCTTCACATAAACTATCGCAAGCCCTTGTTTATAAAGGCTATATTGGTGATTACATTTCACAGCGCGCCAGTGACGGCATAATCTACGCACAGGTGCTGAGACAGGCAGCCATGCTTTCATTTAACGACGTGGCATATGTTACATTTATAATAATGCTGTGTATACTGCCGCTGGTGTTTATTCTGAAAAAGGGCGGCACAAACAGCACCAACCGCAAGTCCGAACAACAGAATTTGGATATCCATTAGGGACTACCAGCATTACATCAATTTATGTTACTATTTCTGCAGCCAGCGGGCGAGTTAATGTTCAGGATTTTAGAGGGCGTTAACGTTAAAGACTATATTCCAAAGGATAAGGAAGTCAAAACACTAAGAGGCACCGGTAATTGGCCAACATAAGATGAAGAAAAAATTAATCGCGTTATTAGTCCTGGCACTGGCATCTGCGGCACTATATATATTTATTCATAATAAGTCCATGTCAAACGAAGGGTTGCTTGAGCGCGAGGGCATAATAATCCTCTATGGCAATGTCGAGGTGACGGAGATTAACGCGGGATTTAAGGCCGCAGGTGGAATTGCCGGGCTTAATGTCGAAGAAGGACAACCCGTCAAGGCAGGCCAGACGCTTGCCACCCTTGATTCTATCGAACTGCAAAGCGCCGTTACTCAAAGTACCGCTGCCCTGAACGAGTCTATCGCAAGGCTTGCTGAGCTTAAGGCTGGCTCAAGGGCCGAAGAAATAGCCCAGGCACACTCAGCCGCCCTGAATGCAAAGGCCGAATATGACAGGGCGCTAAAGGATTTCACTCGTGCCGATATACTGTATCGGGAAGGCGCCGTATCGGCACAGGCATTTGACAACGCCAAAACTGCTAAGGACGCAACCGGGGCACAGTACAACAAGGCAATGCAGTACCTGGATATGGTCAGGGCAGGCCCGCGCAAAGAGGCCATAACGGCGGCAGAGGAAAAGGTAAAACAATCCCAGGCCGCCCTTGACATAGCCCGCCAACGCCTTAAGGACGCAACACTCATTGCCCCTTCTGACGGCGTCATCCTTAAGAAGACCGCTGAGGCCGGTGAGGTCGTAGCGGCAGGAGCGCCTGTTTGCATAATCGGCGTACTTAACAGCCCGTGGGTCAAGGTCTATATCAGAGAGCAAGACCTCGGCATCGTAAAACTAGGACAGCGTGCTGAGGTTACCATTGATACCTCTACAAAAACATCGAAAAAATACCAGGGCAGCGTGTCATATATATCAAGCGAGGCCGAGTTCACGCCGAAAACGATTCAGACCCTTGATGAGCGAACAAAGCTCGTCTTTGGCGTAAAGGTAAGGACGGTAAACGAAAACGGCGAGCTGAAGCCCGGTATGCCGGCCAATGTTAAAATCTTTGTTAAATGACCGAACCCGCCGCAATAAGGGCATCCGCACTAACTAAGATCTTCGCCGGTTCCCCACCAACCACGGCCATAGATGGGCTGAGCTTAGAGATCAGACGCGGGGAGTTTTATGGCATAGTCGGGCCTGACGGCGCGGGGAAGACCACAACGCTGAGAATTCTTGCCGGCATTATGGAGTGTACCTCCGGTGAGGCATGGGTAGCGGGGCACTCAATTCTAACGGACAGGGAAAAGATAAAGGACAAGATAAGCTATATGTCTCAGCGCTTCGGCCTATATGAAGACCTCACAGTGATGGAAAACATACTCTTTTACGCCGACATATATGACGTCCCGAAAAAAGAACTGGATAAAAAGGTTGAACGGCTGCTGGGATTTAGTAACCTGACGCATTTTAAGGGCCGCCTGGCAGGAAAACTCTCAGGCGGAATGAAACAAAAACTGGGCCTTGCCTGTGCCCTGATTCACAGCCCCGAAGTGCTGCTCCTTGATGAACCCACTAACGGTGTAGACCCCGTGTCGCGCAGGGACTTCTGGAAGATACTTTACGAGTTGTGGAAGGGTGGCGTAACAATACTTTTCTCTACGTCATATCTTGACGAGGCCGAGCGCTGCACAAGGGTTGCCCTCATACACAGGGGCAGGGTGTTGGCCGAAGGAGTCCCTAAGGAGATTCGAGCCTCCCTTGGAGTTCACATTATTGAACTAAGCACATCGAATATGCAGGCAACCGCGGAACTTCTGAAATCAGTCACTGGTGCCGGTGGCGCGGTAAAATTCGGAGACAAGTTTCACGTAACAATTGAAAATCCCTCCGTTAAAGACATAATCTCAGACATATTAAAAGAAAATACCATAGAGGTGCTGTCACTAAGAGATATAGTGCCGTCGCTTGAGGACATCTTTATCGAGCTGGTGAAAGTACGTGGATGATATAGCGGTAAAAGTTACTGATTTACGGCGGAATTTTGGGGATTTCACCGCAGTGGATGGTATTAGCCTCGAAGTCAGGAAATGCGAGATATACGGATTCTTAGGCCCAAACGGCGCGGGGAAATCCACGACGATTAAGATGCTCTGCGGGCTGTTGCTGCCAACCGGCGGTTGTGGCAGCGTCGGGGGATTTGACATCGTAAAAGACACGGCAAAGATCAAAAGTACAATCGGCTATATGTCTCAGCGCTTCTCCTTGTATGACGACCTGACGGTTGCTGAAAATATTAACTTCTACGGCGGCATCTATGGTGTTACCGGACAAAAGGCAAAGGCGCGCGTAGAGTGGATACTGGAGACGGCTCAACTTGCTGGATACACACGGGTGCTGACCGGTACGCTTCCCATTGGGTTTAAGCAGCGCCTTGCCCTGGGCTGTGCCCTGATTCACGAACCTCCGATATTGTTTCTTGATGAGCCTACCTCCGGGGTTGACCCAATTCTGAGGCGGCGGTTCTGGGGGTTAATCCATGACTTGTCACAGGGCGGCACAACGGTCTTCGTTACCACCCATTATATGGACGAGGCCGAGTACTGCGGCAGGCTTGCCTTTATATATCAGGGCAGGCTTATAGCCGAGGGCAGCGCCGACGAGTTAAAAATAAAACATATGGCACGCGACGTATATGAGGTCGAAGTGGAAGGCATCAACGAGGCCATGAATGTACTTGACGCTAACGGCATAGAGACGTCTGTGTTTGGCAGCGTATTACACTGCACCGTTGCAAAGACGGATGAAGCCGCAACACAAATTGAAGACATCTTAAGAGGTGCCGGTATTGTGGTAAGGCAAATTCAGAAGATCCCTCCGTCACTTGAGGATGTCTTTGTCAATTTGATAGAGGGCGCATGAGGCTGAGAAGGCTGCTGGCTATAGCAAAAAAGGAGCTTATTCAGATATACAGGGACCCGTTTAGCCTGGCGCTGGCGTTTTTGCTTCCAGTCGTGCTGATGTTCATATTCGGTTACGCCATCACATTTGACGTAAACAATATCAAAATGGCCGTATATGACGAGGACAGGAGTCCACAGTCGCGGCAGCTTATAAGGAGTTTTACGTCCTCCGGTTATTTTAATATTGTGGGATATGCGGAGAAATTAAGCGGTATAGACCGCTACATTAACGAGGGCAGGGCCACGGTAGCCGTTGTTATATCAAGTGATTTCTCGAAGAATCTGAAAACCGGCAAGCTAACTACCCCAAGTATTGAGGTAATAGTCGACGGGAGCGATTCAAACACGGCCACAATTGCCATAGGGTATATCTCGACAATAACGGGTAGTTTATTCGGCCTGACACATGGCAGTCCAGTGCGGAAAATCGACCTGCGCCTGAGGGTCTGGTATAACCCGGAGCTTAAGTCCCGAAACTCCATCATACCGGGCCTTATTGCCGTTATTATGATAATCATATCAGCCCTTCTGACCTCGCTGACAGTAGCTCGCGAGTGGGAACGCGGCACGATGGAGCAGTTGATCTCAACACCAATACGGAAGTCGGAGTTGATAGCTGGGAAAGTCCTGCCGTATTTTCTTATAGGCTTCATAGATATGCTAATCACGGTTGGGGTCAGCGTGTTGGTCTTTGACGTGCCGCTAAAGGGTAGTGTGTTTTTGATAATGTCACTATCGGGGGTGTTTTTATTTGCCGGGTTGAGCCTTGGGATATTCATATCGATTGCCACGAAGTCGCAGGTGATGGCAAATCAGATAGCGATGGTACAGACGTTTCTGCCGTCTTATTTGCTGTCGGGTTTTATGTATGCCATCACCAACATGCCTCCTGCGATACAGGTAGTAACGTATCTTGTGCCGGCGCGGTATTTCATTGAGATTCTCAAGGGGATTTTTCTGAAGGGAAACACGCTGAGGCTACTGTTTGTTCAGGTAATTTTATTGTTTATCTATGGCATGTTTGTATTTATTGCCGCCAACAGGAAATTTAAAAAGCTGATAACGTAACTATATGCTCAACAGAATAAGACATATGGCCCAAAAGGAATTCATTCAGGTCTTCAGGGACAAGCGAATGAGATTCGTCCTGTTTCTGGTGCCGGTGATTCAGCTGGTACTATTTGGCTATGTGGTTACGACCGACGTAAGGCATATCGCGATGGGCGTTTACGACCTTGACAACTCCCCAGAGAGCCGGGCGCTTGTGAGGGCCTTCACGGCATCGGGATATTTTGAGATAACCCACAGGCCTGCCTCACAAGGCGAAATAACCCGGCTGCTTGACGAGGGCAAGGTGCTCTGTGTAATCGTGATAAACGCGGGGTTTTCAAAGGCGCTGGCGCGCGGCCTCAGCCCGAAGGTACAAATCCTGTTTGACGCGACGGACTCAAACACGACAACGGTTGCCATCGGGTACGCCAAATCAATAATCGGCAATTACGCGGGGGCAGCCGCCCCTGCCATTGAGCAGATAACCGTCCGCCCGTGGTTTAACCCTGAGCTAAAGAGCAAGAACTACAACGTCCCCGGCGTGGCAGCACTGATTGTCCTTGTCATATGCCTGATGCTCACGTCAATGTCTGTTGTGAGAGAACGGGAGATTGGGACAATGGAGCAGCTGCTTGTTACGCCGCTACGGCCCATTGAGATTTTACTAGGCAAGACAATCCCCTTTGGCATCATAGGGGTGGCGAACATGATAATCTCGGTGACAGTTGCCGTAGTGTGGTTTGACGTCCCGATCAGGGGGTCGATAGCGCTGTTGTTCTTTTGTACGCTTATCTATCTGTTATCGATACTTGG
>PEAC01000092.1 GCA_002753305.1 Nitrospirae bacterium MYbin6 | reverse complement strand
TTGGCTGCGGAGCGGCCTATTGATGTCCCCGACATGCACAAGCGAATCCGGCGCATGATAGAAGATGCAGAAGAATTTATCAGCCGTCTGCCAAGCTCTGATGTTGGCGTGGTTTTTCTTGATGGCGATAGGCCCGTACAACCTGACTTGAACGCCTTGAGCCGCTATCGCCGTAACCCCGGAGGACGCCGCGGTGTTTGGCCTTCATCCCCTGATATCTTAACGGCTATGATAGAAAAGTACTATTAACTTAAACATTAACGGCATGAGGGCGCTGCCCTCAAACTCCCGCAAGGAGGCTTGCCTCCGGGTGTTCACTACATTAATGTACCCTTAGAGAGGATACCTTTTTTTATCAGAGAAAATTCTATTGTACCCCTGGCCGCCCCTGTAAAATACGTCGGGGAGATGGAGACCGAAGTCCTTAAAGTCGTCGCTTTTGTTACTGATAAGGCCAGCTATTCGTACTATGACGACGGTGAGCGCCCACTCCACATAGAGATAAAAAACGCAAACGGCACACGCCGGGCAGACCTTCATGTCATCTTCATTCCCCGCATGATGGTGTTGTATATTGGCAGGCTTTCTGATTATTGTCGGGTCTGCCGGGGGATTGTCAGCCGTCTTTGCCCTGATTACCTGTAATATTTCACGCGCTGAGATATTAATATCGCCAAATTTTAACTTATCGGCAGGAAACATTTGCTGTGGGCTGGTAACTGATAGTGGTTTGCCGTCTCTGAATAGTGTAGTGCCATTTCTGCTGTTGGAATCGGATATAAATATCTTTCCATCGTCCGCAACTGTAACCTCAGCGTGCACCCGGCTGACGGATTCGTCAGCCAATACTATGTCGCTGTTTTTGTCTCTGCCTATGGTATATCGCATTTTACCAATTTAACTATCTCCCACCCTGAATCGTTAAATCAACGGCCTTCCCATGGCATCCCTGTTCATGTTGCCGGTTAATATCAAAATCCCCTCGATAAAACCCCATAAGCCGCCCACACCTAAGGTTAGCAATGATACAAATATCTGAATTATGCCCGTCCCCGGATAACCCAAATAAAAACGGTGCACTCCGATTGAGCCTAATAATATGCCCAACAATCCTGCCGTCAGTTTACTCTTACAGGGCAGGCCATGCTGCCCGCCCACAAGGCGTACACCGCATTTTATACAGAACTCCTGGCCGGGGGTTACTCCAACGCCGCAATTATGGCAAAAACTACTGCCGCCCGGGGCGTCCTGCCGTTGCAGCGACTTATCAAAAAAATGTCCGCAGTGGCGGCACTTTCCGGCAGCCTGTTTGATATTTTCCGAACACACAGGGCATGTCTTCGTCTCCTGCGGATTATTATCTATAATATTTAGCTCTTTATTATAGATTGCCACATCGTTAGTGTTTACTCTAATATCCTCAAAGAGCGCACTTGCCGGCATCTTAATATCACCAAATTGTAGTTTGTCTTCAGGGAATATCTGTTGTGCCCCGGTAACGGCAGATTGCCTGTTGTTCCTGAATAATAATGTACCGTTGCTGCTGTTGCAATCCGAGATAAGAATCTTTCTTCCATCACCAGAAACAATAATCTCCGCGTGAAGCCGACTGACGGAACTGTCAACTATAACGATATCGTTGTTGCTTTCCCTGCCTATGGTATATCTCTTGTCACCCATCTTACGCGCCCCCCGGTGGGATTACCACTTAAGCTGCCTGTTTAGCAGCTTGCCGTAAAATTTGCTTGTCAGAAAACACTGCGTGTGAATCTCGTCGTCGTAGTATTTGGTCTCTATCTCAAATGGACGCCTGCATTGCCTTGGACTTAAACTCTTCGACCCTACCGCAAAGGCCCACCAGTTGCCAGGATATGTCGCTATGGCCGTGGTGTAGAGGTCGACTACCGGAAATGTCTTTTTAAGCTTTTCCTGCATCTCTATTACTATGTCCTTGTGCAGGTACAGCGATTCCGTATGAGTTACGAACATCCCGTTTTCTGTCATTGAGTTCTTTACGGAATCAAAGAATTCCTTTGTAAAGAGCGTCCGGGCAAATCCTATCACGTCCGTGGAATCAACTATCACTATATCTATGGCGGAGGAGTTTTTTACGAACTCAGCGCCGTCCATTACCTTTATCTCAACGCGCGGGTCGTCAATGGATTGCGCTACGTCGGGGAAGAATTTCCTCGATACGTTTATCACACTCTCGTCAATCTCGACAAAGTAGACCTTCTCCACCGTCTTATGCTTTAAGGCCTCCCTGACTATGCCGCCGTCACCACCGCCTATGACAACAATCCTCTTTGGGTTGGGATGGGCGTGCATCAGGACATGGGTCAGCATCTCGTGGTAGAAGAACTCGTCTCTTTCAGTAATCTGTACGATGCCGTCAAGGAGGAGCATCTTGCCAAAGAAACGATTCTCTATGACCGCTATATCCTGAAACTTGCTCTTTTCCTTATACAGAATGCCGTCCACCTCGTATGAGTGCTTAATTGGTGAGAATGGTTCCTCTTCGATAAATTTAAACATCTCTGCCTCCTTATGTATGTATATTTTAAACTATTAAAGTCTCAGGTATACGGCAGCCGTTGAACTCCGACGCGTAGGACACCGTGTATGCCCCGCCCGAAAGAATAAGAACCATATCGCCAACCTCCGGTTCGTAGAGCTGCACATTTTTAGCTATCACGTCGAAGCTGTCGCAGCTTGGGCCTGCCAGTGTCCAGTTCTGTTTTATGCCCGTATTTATGCCCATAACGTCACCTCCGCCGCGCGTCTCGGTAATGTATGTATATTTTATTCCGCCTATGCTCTCCATCAAACCGTTAAACACCCCTACGTCAATATATAGCCATTTCTCTCCGTCCGGACGGTCTGCCTTTCCCGTAACGCGGCTGACCATAATACCTGCGTCCCCTACGACGGCACGCCCCGGTTCCAGGTGGACGGCTATGCTGCCATCGGGAAAACGATCTTTTATGAGCTTATTTATATGTGTCTCGATTGCCTCCACGGTCAGCACACTCTTTGTGTATTTTATTGGATAGCCGCCGCCTATGTTTATGAGAGAGATGTTTATACCCATGTCGCGTGCCATGTCTGAGAGCAGCCTTGCCTTATCCAGGGCGATGTTCCAGCTATAGATGTTATTACACTGGGAACCGACATGAAAGGTAATCCCCATGGGGTTAAGCTCCCGCTCTTTGGCCTTCGTTAACAGCATCAGTGCGTCATCTATCTCGACGCCGAATTTCTTGCTAAGCGGCCACTCACTCCCTTCGTTCGGGATTGATAGGCGCACATAGAGATTTGACCAGGGGGCGTGTTGGGACAACTTCTCTACCTCTGTGAGGGAATCATAGGAGAAGTACCTTATGCCGTATGAGTAGGCGCTTTTGATAAAGTCTACCGTCTTTACGGGATTACTCGAAATAATCCTCTCTGGATGAACCTCAAGGCCTGAGAGAACGTTTAGCTCCCCTTCACTGGATATTTCAAATCCTACGTCCAGCCCTGACAGAAACCTTATGGCCTCAGTAGATGGATTGGCCTTAACGGCATAGTACACCTTGCAGTTGCCGATTCCACTGCCGATTATGGCGACGTTGCGTTTAATCCTGTCGCCGTCCATGAGCAGTACCGGGGTCTTTAAATCAACCGTGTCTATGTAGTTTAAGACCTTGAGCAAGGTTGACTTTTCGACCAGTTTCGCTGCCGTGTCTTCTATTTTAAATGATTTTACCATCTACCTTAAGAGAAATGCTATTATAACAGAACGGTAATATTTCTTCACAAATAATTAATGGGAGCACTTTAGACTTGGACCGGTTGAAAGATGCCATTAGCAGAAGGCTGTTTCGTGATAAGTATATCATACTGAAACGATACTGGGTATTTCCGGTATTAATGTGGACGGCGCTCGTTGCCGCTTCGCTCGTCTGGAACTTGTCTTTGATAAAGCGGCAGACATTGGCCATAGTAGAAGGGCAGGCGCGCGTCATGTTCGGATTAATAGAGATGACGCGCCTGTGGAACGCCCAGCACGGCGGCGTATATGTGCCTATTACAGAGACTACTCAACCCAATCCATACCTGGACATCCCCAACAGGGAAATCGTTACCATAGACGGCAAGCAATTCACGATTGTCAATCCTGCCTACATGACCCGCCAGCTTGGGGAAATCGCAATGGCACACGACAGCCTGTTATTCCACATCACGAGCCTCAAGCCAATCCGGCCCGAAAACGCGCCGGACGAGTGGGAAACCAGGGCGTTAAAGAGTTTTGAGACTGAAAAAAGCAAGGAAACCTTTGAGCTTATTGAAACGAAAGCGGGCAGCCAGTTCAGATATATGTCCGTGCTATTTGTGAAAAAGCCGTGTTTACGCTGTCACGCAAAACAAGGATATAAGGTTGGAGACATTCGCGGCGGCATTAGCGTTACGCTAAAGGCAGACCCGGTAGTTAAATCGATTCGCCAACAGTGGGATAATATCATCGCCTTGCATACAGCCGTGTTCATAGTTGTCACTACCGTGATGCTCTATGCCATATCGCGCAGGAGAAATCAATACCTGATGCTTCGAAAGATAAAAGAACAGCAGGAGACACTTATAGAAAACCGCACGTCTGCGCTGAAAGATGCCAATGCCCGGCTCATGGAAGAAATTACAGAACGGCAGAAGACATTGGAGGTAGTGCGTGAGTCTGAGATGATACTGCGTTCGGTCACTCAGTCGGCAAACGATGCCATTATATCGGCTAACGCTAACGGAGACATTATTGCATGGAACAAGGCAGCCCAGGCAATCTTCGGCTATGCGGAGGAGGAAATCGCAGGCAGAAATATCACTTTCCTGATGCCCGAACGCTACAAGTCCATGCACACAAACGGAATGAACAGATTCATCAGAGAAGGCGTATCAACAGTCATCGGGAAAGTCGTGGAACTACATGCCCTAAGAAAAAATCACGCGGAGTTTCCTATTGAAATATCACTGTCAAGTTGGATAACAAAAGACGGCATATTCTTTACCGGCATTATAAGAGACATTACGCAACGTAAAAAGTTGGAGGCAGAGGTCAACGACAAGAAAAGCCAGCTTGAGTCCATGGCCCATGACCTTGAGCTACGGGTTGCCGAGGGGATAGAAAGATATAAAAAACAGGAGCAGTTAATCATCCAACAGTCAAAAATGGCGGCAATGGGCGAGATGATAGGCGCAATAGCACACCAGTGGAGGCAGCCGTTAAACGCAGTCGGCGTCTTAATCCAGGACATCCAGGACGCCCGCGACTTCGGAGAGCTTGACAAACAATACATGGACGAGGCAGTTGAAAAGGCAATGGAACAGATTCAGTTCATGTCCAGGACTATTGATGACTTCAGGACATTTTTCAAGCCCTCAAAAGAGAAATCGCCGTTTAGTTTAAAACAATCCTTTGACGAGATATGGTCAATTATTTCCGCGCAGCTTAAAAGCCATTTCATAGATTATCAGATAATCTGCCACTCTGGCGATGATACGTATGCCGGCAGCGATGCGCCATGCGAAGGTATGTCGGTAATTGGCTACCCGAATGAATTCAAACACGTTATTATCAACATAATAAATAACGCAAAAGACGCCATCCTCGAACGTATCGAAAAAGGCGCGCTTGCCAGTGGCAAAGGGGAAATCATAATGGACGCATCTAATCGGGACGGCACGATATTCATAAAAATATCAGACAACGGCGGCGGCATCCCCCCTACGGTAAAAGAGAAGATATTTGAGCCATACTTTTCGACCAAAGGAGACTCTAAAGGCACTGGAATCGGCCTCTACATGTCAAAGGTAATAATAGAAAACAATATGGATGGAAGGCTATACTGCGAAAATAACGAAGACGGCACAATGTTTACCATTGAGCTAAAAGAGTACCCGGCATAAAGAGAATATGTATTATAGTCCCCCCCGCACAAGGCAACGTCGCATCTCATGAAGGGGGGGTACACGCCTTTTTTAATATGGCGGTGGTGGCGGCGGGTACATAGGCGGCGGTGGCGGTGGATAATAAAGCGGTGGTGGCGGCGGCGGATACATGGGCGGTGGCGGCGCCGGGGCGACACATCCTGCCAGGGCCAGGGCCAACAGCAATACTGCTATGAGTCTATTCATTGTTACCTCCATGATTTCTCTATTCACAATCTCTTAGTTTTATACTACTATCGAATGGCCAGAGCTGTCAAGTGTTTCCATATCAGCTGGCAGATACGGCGCTTAAGGCCTTTCCTCCTCCGTTATGCCGGCTATTGATTCCTCGGTTCGACTCAACATCGCAGTGAGGTTTTCTGGCGATATGGCCAGGGGCGGCATTATCACGATGCAGTCTCCCAGTGGTCTCAGAAAAACCCCCTTCCCTCTTACGTCAAGGACTATCCTCCAGCCGATTTTGTCCTCAAATGGGTATGGCTCTCTGGTTTCCTTATTTTTTACAATCTCAACGGCGGCCATTAGTCCAGCACCCCTGGTATCGCCAACATGCCTATAGCGCAGGATTCGTTTTAACCACTCATGAAGGATCTCGATTTTTGGCTTTAATTGCTGCAGCGTGCCTTCTTTTTCAAACAGGTCAATCACGGCAAGCGCGGCGGCACATCCCAGGGGGTTTCCCGTATAGGAGTGTCCATGGAAAAAAGTCTTCAACTGCCCGTATTCCCCTAAGAAGGCGTTGTAAATTTCTTCGGTTGCAACCGTTACGGCAAGGGGCAGGTAACCGCCCGTTAAGCCTTTTGACAGACATATGATGTCAGGGACAACGCCCTCGGTACAACAGGCAAACATCTCCCCTGTACGCCCAAAACCGGTGGCAACCTCATCGGCTATCAGAATAACCCCATACTTATCGCACAAGCGCCGTACCCCGCGCAAAAAACCCTCAGGGGCAGTTATCATCCCACCTGCTGCCTGAACCTTCGGCTCTATAACCACGGCGGCTATCTCCGTTGCATGTCCTGTCAATATCTTTTCCATCTCATGGAGGCAGTCCATGCCGCACGATGTCCTGTGAAGCCCCAGCTCACATCTGTAACAATATGGGGAAGGAGCCTTAAAGGTCTTAAACAGGAGGTGTCTGAATGTACCGTGGAATATCTCTATACCCCCGGCACTTACCGCCCCTATGGTGTCGCCGTGGTAGGCCCTGTTAAGGGACACAAATGTATTTCTGCCTGTGATACCCTTATGAATCCAGTACTGAAAGGCCATTTTAAGGGCCACTTCAACGGCTGTCGAGCCATTGTCGGAATAAAAGACCTTCGTAAGCTGATGCCTTTTCTCTCCCTTAAAAGATTCCCGGAGGAGCCTGACGAGCTTTTCGGCAAGCAGGACAGACGGCTCGTTTGCAAGGCCCAAAAGTGTGCTGTGTGCTATGCGGTCTAATTGTCTTTTGACGGCCTCGTCGATTTCCTTTTTTCTATGGCCGAAGATATTAACCCACAACGAGGACACACCGTCAAGATACCATCTGCCGCGTGTGTCTTTGATAAAACACCCAAGTCCCTCTTCGATTACAAGGGTGGCGCCCTCTGTCCATTCCTTCATCTGAGTAAATGGATGCCAGACATATTTCTTGTCAAGTGCGCCAAGGCCGCGGTAATCCATCGCTGGAGTTTAAGGAATACTGCGCAAAATTGTCAATATTTACATAACTGCCTGAAATCTTTTGCTTGCGCTATGCATCTGTGTTATGTTAGTATTTTCTATATACATGGGAAATGGAGCAAGGTGTGTTTGCATCGGCAGATTATATGTTTAATTTAACATGCGTATTAACCTACTAAAACAACGGGTGTCTGATTATGGATTTTGATAAGGCCACGGAGTTTGAGGACTTTAACACTATACTCAAGGGTATATTAGCGTATCTCAGAAAGCAAAACTGTGATGAATCGATGGCAGACAACCAGGAGGCCCTGGTTTCCGAGGTAATAGATTTCTTTGAAACACAGGCAAAACTCAAAAGAAAACTCCTGCAAATAGGGATTGCCCTCTCGGCCGAACAAAACATCGAAGCCCTGCTTGAGATGATTGTCTCAGAGGCTATGAACTTCACAAACGCCGACGGCGGCACACTTTACATAGTGTCGCATGACGAGAAGAGTTTGCACTTTAAGATAGTCCAAAATCGTACGTTAAACGTAAAAATTGGCGGCGCAAGCGGCGACGATATTCCATTTTTACCCGTGGCGCTCTATAAGGCGGACGGCTCGAAAAACAAGAACAATGTCTCTGCCTATGTGGCCTTAACCGGCGAGACCATCAACTTTAGCGACGTATACGAGGTGGAGGGCTTTGACTTTAAGGGGACTAAGGACTATGACAAACACAACAACTACCGTTCCCGTTCAATGCTCGTTACACCTATGAAAAATCACGAACACGAGATAATCGGCGTCCTGCAGCTTATCAATGCCGGTGATGGATATGGCAACGTGATACCGTTTTCACCAGACTATCAATTTTTGATAGAGTCTCTGGCATCGCAGGCGGCAATCGCTATCACAAACACCTCTCTTATCCATGAGCTGAAAGCGCTGTTGGATTCCTTTGTCAGGGTAATTGCGGAGGCGGTTGATAAGAAATCCCCATATACAGGCGGGCATATAAGGCGTGTTGCGGAGCTGACGCTGGATATAGCCAGAGAACTTTGCAACTCAAATGACGAGAAATGGGAGAATTTCTGCCTTAACCCGGATGAGGAGAATGAGCTGAAAATAGCCTCATGGATGCATGACATAGGGAAAATTACCACACCTGAGTACGTAGTGGATAAGTCCACAAAGCTGGAGACCATCTATGACCGTATCAACACGGCCATAGCAAAGATTGAGATATTTAAAAGGGACATAGAGATAAAATATCTGAAGAAGAAGGCCGAACTTGAGGCCGAACACGGAGGAAACGGCCAGAGCGCACTACAAAAACTTGACGAGGACTTTGCCGTGCGTATGGAGGAACTGGACGATGACATGGAGTTCCTGAAAAAGGCCAACATCGGCGGTGAGTTTATCTCTGACGAAAAAATCGAAAGAATCCAAAAAATAGCCTCATACAAGATTACAGTCGATGGGAAAGCAGAGCCAATATTAAATGAGGAAGAGGTGAATAATCTCAGTATACGCAGAGGTACGCTCACCGACGAGGAACGTAAGATAATAATGGACCATGTCGTTGTAACATTCAAAATGCTGAATCAGCTGCCGTGGCCTAAAAAGATGAAAAACATACCCCTTTACGCCAGTGAGCACCATGAGAAACTTGACGGCACAGGGTATCCCAACCGCGTCCCGGCGGAGAAACTCTCCACACAGTCAAGAATAATGGCAATAGCCGACATATTTGAGGCCCTGACAGCAGCAGACAGGCCCTATCGGCCAGGTAAAAAGCTCTCCGAGTGTATTAAAATTATTGAATTAATGGTGAAAGACAGACATATCGATAAGGACCTGACCGAGTTTTTCATAACATCGGAAATACTGGCGCGTTACACGAAAAAGGAAATGAAGGAATACCAGATAGACAAGTTCGTCTATAACGGCAAAGAGTACACGTTCCTATAACCACATGCCGCAGATTATTAATAAACACGAGAATAAAACAAGGAGGTTAACATGAAAAATGTAGTGAAACTGTTATCTTTTAATACGTTTATCCCGGTCTTCTATCCGGCATTGATGCTGCCAATCAGGCCGTGGCGCACGAAGGCAATAAAGATGCTGGACTTTAAGAGCGGAGACCGCGTAATTGTCCCAGGGGTAGGAAGCGGGCATGATCTTTCTGCTCTACCCAAGGATGTCCGCGTGGACGGCGTTGACATCAGCGACGTGATGCTGGGAATCGGAAAGCTAAAACTCAAACTCTTTGGCAACGACAAAAACGTTACCCTTAACAAAATGGACGCCGAGAAACTATTCTTCGACGACAATACGTTTGACAAGGCAATATTAAGCCTGTTTCTTACGGTGGTGTTCGACCCGAAAAAGGCCTTCGCCGAGATTGTCAGAGTTGTAAAGCCCGGTGGGCAGATACTCATATTCGACCATCTCTTCAGAAAAGGCGATATACCCGGCATTGTAACCAAACCCGTAGACGCGGTGTTAAGCTATGGCTTTGCAAGTGTTGCCAGGGTACTTGACGACATAATCGAAGGGCATCCGGTTACGGTGGAAAAGATTGTAAAAGGCGACCCTGTGGGGTTCGTAAAGGGATTCCTGCTGGTTAAAAAATAACCGGCCCCGGGGCGCACGCATGCCGCTACGGTCAGCAAAACTAATGGACAACGGACTGATATATCCTGAGATATTTAAGGGCGGTGTGGTTGCCTTTTTTACGGACAAGACAGTTGGGGTCGATAATACAAAACTCCCGCTGCCACCGGAGTCGGCCCTCTATATGCCGATACAAAAACACACCGCAACTGTGATAATTCTCAGAAAAAGCGCTGACATAGGACAAGAGTGCGAAGGGGACGCCGTCATAACCGACAGAGACGACGTATTCATAGGTGTGCGCACGGCAGACTGCGTACCAATTATGTTATACGACGCGCACGCCGGGGTAGTGGCGGCGGTTCACGCCGGATGGCGCGGCACGGCCAAGGGTATCTTAAAGGCTGCAATCAATTCATGTGTAAAGGAGTTTGGCTCCAGACCGGAGGACTTATCGGTTGCCATTGGGCCTTCCATACGCGGCTGTTGCTACATCGTAGGGGCGGATGTTGTTGAGGCCGTAATATCAGCTACCGGCGGCAACGGTGGAGATTATGTAATTGCAAAAGACGGCGGCACGTATGTCAACCTCGCAAACGCCAACACCGCGCAGGCTTTATCGTTAGATGTCCGGCCAGAGAACATCTGGACCTCGGACAGTTGTACGTTGTGCCAGTCCGAGCGTTTTCACTCATACCGCAAGGAGGGTACCAGGCGGGGAAGCCAGGGGGCCTTCATAGGCCTGCGTCACGGAATATAGACAAAATGACCCTCGTCAGCGATTCCCCGGAAGAGACCACAGAGATAGGCAAACACATAGGCAGACATCTCATCAAGGGGCAGACTGCCTTTATCTTCGGTGAACTTGGCTCAGGCAAGACAACCCTGATAAAAGGGGCCGCAGAGGCATTTGGAATCCCGGCGCGGGACATCACAAGCGCTACATATACGATAATTGCCGAATACGAAGGTACTGTCCCCTTTTATCACATCGACCTCTATAGGCTTGACGACATCAGGTCAATAGAAGAGGCCGGCGTCTTTGAGTGCATAGGGCCGGGGAAGGCCGCGGCTATCGAATGGGCGGAGAAACTTGACGGCTGTATTAACGGTGGCATAAGGATTCACATGGCATATAGCGAACACGAAAAGAGAATAATAACGATAGAAGGAATAGATGAAAAAAATTGGGATTATAACCAGGCCGGGTAAGGGCGAGGCCCTTGATATATTAAAGGAGCTTATTCCGTGGCTTAACGGGCATGACTGTGAGGTATATGTGGGCAGGGGCACGGCCACGCACTTAGATTCGGTAAAGGCGCACTTTGTGGAATGTCTCCGCGAGGAGATGCCCCGGTTTGTAGGGCTGATAATAGCCCTTGGCGGTGATGGGACAATGCTTGCCGCCTCAAGGCTTGCGGCAGAGAGGGGCATCCCGCTGTTTGGAATCAACCTGGGTGGGCTTGGGTTCATTACCGAGGTAAGCAAGACGGAGATATATGAGGTAATAGAAAAGGTGGTCTCCTGGGAATGCGACATAGAGGAGAGAATAATGCTTGATGCCACGGTGATAAGGGCCGGACAGAAGGCGCCTGCATTCACAGTCCTTAACGATATAGTGGTACATAATGGGGCACTGGCAAGGATATTTGACATAGAGGTGTCCATCGACACCAGATATGTGACTACATACAAGGCTGACGGGCTGATATTTGCAACCCCTACAGGCTCAACGGCATACAACCTCTCAGCCGGAGGCCCAATCCTCTACCCGACAATGCACTCCATAGTAATCACCCCGATATGTTCCCACACACTTACTAACAGACCAATAGTAGTCCCCGACGACGCGGTAATAGAAGCCGCCGTAAAGGCCGGCAGCGAGGACATATACTTAACACTGGATGGACAGAAGGGTTTTCCCCTTGAGGAAAACGACGTTATAGAAATCAGGAGATCGGCATATAAGACCAGCCTTGTTATACCATATGAACGGGACTATTTTCAGATATTAAGGGAAAAGCTAAAATGGGGGCAGAGGTGACAGACATAAATGGCAGCTTAACAGATTTATTAAAGATATACGGCAAGATGGGTTTTGAGGCCTTGCCGTGGGCGCCGTTTAATATTAAGGACATGAATATACCTAAACCAAAGAAAGAAGAATTCACAAGGGAGGTCTCACTGAAAGAGAAAATATTAAACGGCATAAGGGCCGACATAGGAAACTGCACAAGGTGTAAGCTCCACACGGGCAGAACGAACATAGTCTTTGGCGAAGGGGACCCCAACACAAGGCTGATGTTTATAGGGGAAGGCCCCGGGGCCGATGAGGACGAGACAGGAAGGCCGTTTGTGGGCAGGGCAGGGACGGTTCTTGAGAGCCTGATAAATAAGATGGGCTTCCAGCGTGAGGACGTATACATAGCGAACATAGTGAAGTGCCGCCCACCGGGCAACAGAGAACCTGAGGATGATGAAATCGGCGCGTGCAGGGGATTTCTGGAGAGACAGATAGAGGCAGTAGCCCCGGACGCCATAATGTGCCTGGGAAGTGTATCTACCAGGACGCTGCTATCGACAGATAAAACAATAGGGCAGATGAGGGGCGAATTCAGCAATTATAAGGGGATAAAGGTAATGCCGACCTATCATCCATCGTATTTTCTGAGAAATCCAAGTAAAAAGATATTCACCTGGAACGACGCCATAAAGGTACTGAGCTATTTGGGTATTGAAGTGATAAATTCAAAGTAAGCTATGGATCTGTTGCCCTCCGTGCCAATATACGTGAGACACTTTCCATACGTTAAATTAGAGTAGAAGGGCGGAAGGAGAAAAGAGAATGATTATAGTAGATACGGAGAAAATGGCACATGGCAAAGCTGGGATACATAGCAGCCGGTCCAACGGGTTTAAATGGGGTGGGTCGGTAAATGAGGGGTGGGTACAATCTGGGTGCAAACCCCCGACATGATCAGCTGACTCGCAAACGTGTGTCTCAAATCGTGCGGCCTCATATGCTCAAGTCCGGCCTTCTTCATGTATTCCTTTAGTGTTCTTGCCATCTGCTCTTTTGATGCCGCAAATATCTTACCTATCCCCTTCGGGTAGTCTTTGAGTATCTCTCTGAGTCTTAACGATACAGGGATTTGTCGTGTCTTATAGCTCTTGGTTTTTTAATATACAATGGAATCTTCTTTAATGTCGTTCCATTTTAAATTGTTGATTTCACCTCGACGCGCACCAGTATAAATATAAAATGCAAATACCAACGTATATTCTCTGTTGCCCTTTAATACCTCGAACATTGATTTAATCTGCTCTGTTGTTAGGAATTGCGGTGGTGATTTCTGATGTTTTATTTGAGATACGCCGTTAAAGGGACTATCCTTTATATATTTCCACTGGACGGCCTTGTTGAACATGGATTTAAGTGTTCGTATTTCGATATTGATTGTGGCAGGCTTGTTTTGTATTTTCTTGCAATAATCTACATATCCATCTATATCCTTTCTTCTGATAGCTGTTATTTGTTTGTTCTTAAAGACGCGTCCAAATTTTCTTAATATCTGAATGATTCTAATATTTGTTGTAGCGGCATGGTTTAACTTGGACCATGATAGATATTCCTCGATAAACACCTCAGTCGTTGTCGATTTATGTTCATCTATTGATATTAATTTCCCCTTGAGCGCCTCTCTTTCGATTGCCTTGTAGCGTGTCCGAGCCTCTCGCTCGTCCCGCGTCTGCAATGACCGCCACACCCCGCGACGTATTTCTACATACCAGACACCGCCCTTACGCTGAAATAGTCTCATGCCGCATTTTACCATTTCTGGCCTTTTAGATTCTGTATAAATATTTTTGCACGGGTGTCCTCCTCGTTGAGGTAATCGTCTATGGCAGCCCTTGTGAAGATATAACGCATCCCCACACGCTTTGCTCTGACTTCGCCTGACCTCACCAATATCTTTAATGAGTTCCACGACAACCCCAGATACCCGCAGGCCTCCCCGGCACTGAGTACCGCCTTGTCCTTGTCGGGGATTTTCGTCTTTACCGGCACTTGATTACCATGCCTCAAAAACCAACTCGCATTGCTGGCCGTTCGGCACGTCCTTAAATTCATCATAATTAAATTCGTCATAGGGTATGTGTCCATAGTATATTAACCTGGAATAGTATTTCGTCATCTTTGATAGCTCCTGCCCAGTCCAGCCATCGCCGACGTACTCATTTTTCCGCAGTGAATACAGCGGCTGATACCTCATGGGATTTGGCATTGCACCA
>PEAC01000005.1:68171-71533 GCA_002753305.1 Nitrospirae bacterium MYbin6 | reverse complement strand
TGGGGAGAGGAATTCGGTCTCGTCGAACATCTTCTGGAGCACCCTGACTATCCGGTGCTTAGGGGTTAATGACAACAAGATACGCTTGCCGTCAGGGGATTTCTCCACATATATGTGTTCATGGCGTTTCCCTACCTCGTCCATAAACCACTCAAAGCGTTTTTTAAAACCGCTAAACGTTTCAAACATGTCTTTTTCTATTACGGCAACGGCAAACAAGGAAGTAAGTCCTACGAGCGACCTGAGTTTCAGGGGATGCGGCACGTCGTTAATATAGAGGACATCGTGATAAAAACCGTCTTCCTCGTCCCATAGGCCCAAATTTTTATAACTGCTGCAGAAACTGTTTAAGGCTACCGAGATGAATATGAAATGCTCAAAAAACTTGGAGGCTATATCCTCATATGACCTATCAACGCGCGCGATTTCAAGGGCTATCTCCATGAGGTTCAGGCTGTACATGGCCATCCAGCTCGTGCCGTCGGCCTGTTCGATGCCCCAGCCTTCGGGGACTTCACTCCGGTTAAAGACCCCGATGTTGTCCATGCCCAGGAAGCCGCCCTGAAATAAGTTCTTTCCGTGCTTGTCTTTTCTGTTGACCCACCATGTAAAGTTCAGGCTAAGTTTGTGCAGTATTCTTTTTATAAAACCAATGTCCTGGTATTCATAGAAGAATTTCTCGATTTGATAGACCTTAAGGGCCGCCATTGCGTGAACCGGCGGGTTGACATCGCTGAAATTCCACTCATAGGCAGGTATCTGCCCGTTTGGGTGCATGTACCACTCTCTCAGCATCAGAATCAGCTGTTTTTTTGCCATAACCGGGTCAATCATCGCAAGAGGTATGCAGTGAAAGGCCAAATCCCATGAGGCAAACCACGGATATTCCCACTTGTCCGGCATTGAGATAATGTCACGGTTAAACAGGAAGACCCAACTGGCGTTGCGTCCGGTCAATCTATTCGGTGAAGGCGGTGGATGGCCGGGGTCTCCAACCATCCATGTCTCGATTTCGTAGTTATAGTACTGCTTGTTCCAGAGCAGCCCGGCAAAGGCCTGCCTCTGTATGGCGGCAGAGCCGGGGTCGGCCGTGACAGGCTGAAACATAGTGTAAAACTCGTCAGCCTCTTTGAGTCTCATGCTAAAGATATTTTCATAAAGCGGCCCGAAGGGTTTACTCAGGGGTTTTTCACATGTAAGGCGCATGTTAATCGTCCGTGACTGCCCACCGGGGATGGTAAATTCGTAAACTGGGGATGATTTTGTGCCGGAGGTCTTCTCCGCGAGCACGAGGCCGTTGACTATAACGTCGTGAAAGGCGTCTTTGACAAAAGGGGTGGTGTTGGGTTGGTTAAAAATCCGCTGCGTGTTGGTCTGGTTTTCGGTAAACAGGATTTTATCTGCCTTGTCGCAGTGGAAGTAATACATGCCGAGTTTTTCGTGCTCAAGGGATAGTAAGTCCCAAGTGTGTGGGTGTTTTACAATTTTTATCTCAGGCATTTTGTCAAGGCGCCCAAAAGACCACTTATCTCTGAACCATAGAGTAGGCAGGACGGTAATCGGGGCCGGTTTGTCAAAGCGGTTGAAAATTACTATTCTGATTAATATATCGTCCGTGCCGTCCTTGGCGTATTCGATAAAGACATCGAAGTATTGGTTGCCGTCAAAGATGCCGGTGTCGAATAGTTCGAATTCGGGGTCATGGCGCGTACGGGATTTGTTTTCATCAAGGAGGCGTTGATATGGATACTCGGACTGAGGGTATTTGTACAGGTATTTCATATATGAGTGTGTGGGTGTGTTGTCGAGATAATAGTAGAGTTCCTTGACGTCCTCGGCGTGATTGCCTTCGACGCCGTTGAGGCCGAATAGGCGTTCCTTTAAGATAGGGTCTTTACGGTTCCAGAGGGCGATGGCAAAGCAGAGGTTTTGCTGGTCGTCGGAGATACCGCCGATGCCGTCCTCTCCCCAGCGGTAGACGCGGCTTCGGGCATGGTCGTGGGGGAAGTATTCCCAAGCGTTGCCGTCTTCGCTATAGTCTTCGCGGACGGTGCCCCACTGGCGTTCGCTCAGGTATGGGCCCCATTTCTTCCAGTTGGCCTGCCTGTGGTTATGTTCTTTTAATCTAAAGAGTTCTGCCTGTTCCACTTTAGTTCCGTTTCTGTGTGTGTTCATCGTAATATATATGCTCACAGCCCATAAAAGCAATCGTTGGGGCAAAATAACCGGGGAATATGTTAAACTGTTCTTATTGATGGTTTGTGCCAATATTAAAACTTTTAGAGGGAGAGACTGAAAATTAAAAAATCAGCGGCAATGAAATTAACGGCGATAGTGTTTGTTGCGGCAATAGTTTTGCTGACATATCCTGTGAGCGGCACTGCCGAGGTAAGGGAATTTCATCTCAATGACGGAAGCGTAATAACAGGAGAGATAATCTCTTATACAAACGGTGTTTATACGGTAAAGTCGGCGGCCCTGGGTACCATAACAATTAACGGCGCCAAGGTGCACTCAATTACCTCTAAGGGTGGGCCAACAAGCGCAGGCAGCGGGCGGGACACTGCCTCCCAAGTGAAGGGGTTGCAACAAAAAATGATGTCCGACGAGGAAATAATGAAATTAGTCCTCGCGTTAAAAGATGACCAGGAAATACAGAAAGTTCTTCAGGACCCTGAGATAATAAAAGCAATAAACAGTAACAACCTGCAAAAACTAATGGCTAATACGAAATTTCTTTCCCTGCTCAATAACCCAAAGGTACAGGAAATCGAGAGAAAGATGGGCAAATAGGCCTGGCTCAACCAGGACGATAGTGTCTAATTACATAAACAAGCGATATATGCTCTGCTTCATGGCATAAGGCATTATAAATGGGAAAGCAGCACATATACTATCGCATACTTATGCAGTTAGACAATAGTAAACATTGATAGATTTTAAGGAGGAACCCGCACATGAGAGATGGACAGATAACAGTAATAGCGCTGATAAAGGCAAAAGAAGGGATGGTGGATATAGTAAAACGAGAGCTTCTCTCACTGATTGAAAGCACCCGCAAGGAAAGCGGCTGCATCGGTTATGACCTTAACCAGTCAACTGAGACAGCTGGCGACTTTATGTTTTACGAGACATGGGCAAGCAAGGAGGCCCTGGACAAACACCTGGCAATGCCCTATATTCAGAATATAATCAAAAGATCCCCTGAGATATTTTCAGAGCCGATACGGGTGACAATCTGGAAAAAGGAGAGTTGAACCACGGCGATATAAATAAGCTTTATCCCTCCACGCCATTGTCTAAAATAAACCCTTCACACTATAATAAAAAATGGCAGAACCGATGTTAAACACAATCCTTCG
>PEAC01000005.1:0-68161 GCA_002753305.1 Nitrospirae bacterium MYbin6 | reverse complement strand
TCCACGCCCCGTTTCTCCCGGCCGAGGCATACATGTTTTATGACCGGCTGTCGGTGCTCTTAGGTAGTGCAATCCCCATAGTTAACGCCCTTGAGGAACTGGCCGCTACGGCAGCGAACGAACAGCGGCGCGTGGCGATTGCCCGTGTGGGGCGAAGGATTGCCAGAGGTGATCTCTTAAGCGACGCCCTCTATGCCGAGGGGTTGATTCAATCCATGGAGCGGGGGATTATTGGGATTGGCGAAGGCACCGGCACCCTGGTGCGCGTCCTGTCCGGCCTTGCCGCAGACGCCAGGCGCAGGCAGATATTCAGAGAAATCATCACCCGCAGTCTCTATGGCGCCGCGGGCTTGTTCGTGCTTGCCGTGGTGCTCACTCCACTTGGGGCGCTGTTTTCCTCGGGACTTGGCGCCTACTTAGGCAGTGTGGCTATGCCGCTGGGCATATTTCTGTTAATAGGGATATGTGCCTATGGGATTGCCGGATTTATGGGAAGGGATGACGCTATGCGCTTACACCGGGATAGATTACTGCTTTCGCTGCCGGTGCTTGGCGGGACGGTTAGGCTTCTTGCCTGGAGCCGGTTTTGCAGCGCGTTATATCTGGCATACACGGCGGGGATGGATATGGCAACGGCGGTGCGCTATGCCATTGGCGCAATGGGCAATCAGGCGCTTATCCTGGCACACAGCGGACTTATCACCACCGTGGAGCGCGGCGGCCAGCTCTCCGACTATTTTCGCCGCCACGCGCGGGACGTACCCGAGCCGCTTTCTCAGATGATAATTACGGGGGAGGTTAGCGGCACCCTGGACAGCTCACTTCATGGGGCCTCAAGGGTGATAGAGGATAGGCTCAACACGAGAATTAGAAACGCGACCCGTCTGCTTGGCGGTTTGCTGTCAATGTGCGCGCTGGGATATGCCGCGTTTCGGATTATCATGTTCTATGTCGGGTATTTTAATCAGATAAGCAGTTTCTGACATTCTTGAGATGTCTAATCATAAGAACCAGTTCTTTCCACTCTTCTGGCAAGTTCGCTGGCGTAGTGGGTTCCAACCTGGGAGGCATGGTCTTTCAGCCACTGGGTCAGGCTGGTGTGCCCGGCGGGTTGGGAATTCACATAAAGCAGATTGCTCTTAAGGCCGTCTATCTCTTCCCGCGTAATCAGCACATCACCGGTTATGCCCTTGATAATCATACCGAAATAATATCCCAAGTCATCCGAGATGGATACAATGGGCCTTTTACTGCCGATGATTTCGCCGATGGTTTCAACCAGTTCCCTAAACGTAAAGGTTTCTGGCCCTATGGCGTCGATAATTATTTTTTCACTTAATTTACCCATGTCAACGGCCAGTTCCGCAAGGTCGTTTACATATATGGGCTGAAGCCTGTAGTTGCCGTCACCGAATATGCCAAACACGGGGAATCTTCTTAGTGCCCAGGCGATGTTGTTGATTAGAATATCCTCTTTGCCAAACAGGACGGTTGGGCGAAGGATGGCATAGGAGATGCCGGAGTCGATAAGGGCACGTTCAAGCCTTGCCTTGCCGCTGAAATATTCCAAATGTGAGTCCTCTTTTGGGTTTGTGATGCTGACGTGGACAATCCTCTTTACGCCGGCCTGCCTTGCCGCGTCAAAGAGAGTAAGCGTGTTCTCAACGGCTGCAGAGTGGTTAAACAACTTATGGTTAAAGCGCACCCAGTAGGTGTTATATAAGACATCCGCGCCGCGCAGTGTGTCAATGAGGAGACCCAGCTTATCGAAATTAAAGGGGAACACCTCAATAGCGTCTCCAAATGGGTTTGGCCGATTGGGGGAGTTCGTGATAGTCTTAACTTTAAGGCCGGAGTCTACAAGGGATTTGGCAATATACTTGCCGGAATAACCAAATGCCCCCGTAACAACATGAACTCCCGATGTTACACCGCTATGTTTTTTCATCTGTAATCCTCTTTATGTAAAGTATAATTATTTTCAATGGATAAGACCATCTTCAATATTAAAATAAATAACTAATAATAGTAAACCAAACCGGAGCGTACCGCCGGCAGGCCTATGAATACTGGAAAATATCCTTAAGGTTGACTTGAAGCCCTTCAATGGCTTTAGACGTGACAACGCCTTCATATGCCGCAAAGGAGTGAATCTTATATTTATCGCCTTCACAGGTTAAAATCTCGATAGCCTGAGGCTCCGGCATAACCATCCAATACTCCGGCACCCTGTATTTAAGGTATTATCAATACCTGGGGAAAGCACTCCGCTTTGGTTGAACTCTACACTCGGTTACTCTCCGCTCCAATCCTTACATAAAACCTCAGCCTGATCGATAACGGTTTTAGTCGCGCTTTCCTGCTTGTCAGGCGGATACTTATACTTATTAAGCAGTTTCTTCACATACACGCGAAGCTTTGCCCTGACCTGCTCCTTTAATGTCCAGTCAATTGCCGTGTTCTTACGAAGCATTGCTACGAGTTCCTTAGCAATCTTTTTATATCTCATCGCCAAGTTCCATAACAGCGCTGTCATTAGTGCTAAGCGCATCGTAAAACGCCACCTCATCATCAGTAAGATTAAGATTTTCTCCCCGATTCTTTTCACCTCTGATAGTCTTTGCCAGTTCCACCAACTCGGCGATTACTTGAGCCGTTTCAATCGTCTGATTTTGGTATCTCATTGATCGTCTCTTCCAGCATCTTGGCAAATGACCGCGACTTCATTAAAAACTTTTTTTCCATAATTCGGATTTCGTCATTCAACAGCCGCTTCAGTTATCTGGCAGATTATATCGCTGCAATGTGAGAAAACACTGTATAACTGGCCGTCTAAATCATTGCGATCGGTAAGCAAAACCACGGTTGGATTATCCAAGACCTGAATAATCTTGCTCGCATAAAAAACCATCGACAGTGATTTGCCGGCGCCTTGGGTATGCCAGACAACGCCGGCGCGGCGATCCCCATTAAGAGAGGCCGCCGTCCTTGTCTTTTCCACGGCGTTATTAACCGCAAAATACTGATGATAGGCCGCGAGCTTCTTGAGGATTTTGTTGACGTTGTTTTTAGAATCCTTCTCACTTTCAAAGACAATAAAATTTCTGATGATGTCCAGGAGCTTTTCCTTTGTAAAGATGCCCTCAATCAAAGTTTTCAGATCATTTATTTTGGCAAGTTTCTTGCCGTCAACGCTTTTCCAGCCGACGAAACGGTCAGTGTCGGACGAAATGGTGCCAGCTAAGGCGTTCTTAACGTGATCTATCAAAACGCAAATTTCGTTGAAGGCAAACAAAGACGGAATCTCTGATTTGTAGGTTTGAATCTGATTAAAAGCACTTTGGATATTGGCATTGGCATCCGCCGGGTTCTTCAGTTCAAACACCGCTATCGGGAGGCCATTCAGAAAAATTACAATGTCAGGCCGCAGATTGTGGTTATTTTCGATAACTGTAAATTGATTAACCGCCAGCCAGTCTGTGACTTATAATTATTTATATTTATTAAATTATTGATTCTTGTAAGATTTTATAATGTTCAGGGAATACCTCCTGTATCATTTCCAAGAGATATTCAACATTTTTCTGTGTTTCTTGAACAAGAGCAGGGTTAAATCCAGCACCAGTTATATGAGATTGGTCATTGGTGAATTTATATATTGCGGTAAGCTTGTTTTTATCAAAAGTTGTTGTTTTGCCTATTGTTTCAAGTTTTTTATATGCCTTGTCATTGTTAGGAACCCTAAACATAAGAAAGGTCTCTAATACCATGCGGGCTATGTTGGGAATGGGATAGGCCTGAACTATTGTTCCATCGGATTTGAATGCCATCAGTATTTTAAATAAGTAATGATATTCACTTTCATATGTGCTCAGTTCTTTGTCCATATTATCAAGATAGGCATGTCTTTGATTTCCGTCGTAGTAATTTTTTAACATGTAAAAGCAAGCTTTACCCCAATCATGTTTTACCCAATTAAGAAGCAACCTTAGGAAATCATAGTTATGGGTGAAAATAAAATTCTGCTCTGCATTCTTAACGGCATTCTTAAGAAACGCGAATGCTTGAAATAGAGAGTTGGAGTCCAAGCTATAGACTGGGTCATCAATGACAACAATGCCTTTCGATAAATCAAAATTCTGATCTTTTAATTGGATTGTGAAATACACAAAAGCAATTGCAGTTTTCTCACCCTCGCTCAAGTTCATAGCAGGCTTCCCGTTTCTCTTGATTATATAACCATCATCAAGCTCTTGTAGATTTCCATGTTCATCTGGAGCTTTTATCCTATGAGGTTCAATTAATAGTTCCTCTCTGCCTAAAAATGTAGCTAATCCGATATTAATATCTCCGCAGGCCTTATGTGTAGATGATATTTTGGCTTGATTGTCTGCAATTCTTTTTTTAAGTGCGCTAATTCCTAAGTCACCATTTGCCTCGTCACCGTAATCAATCTTATTGATTTTATCTTCATTATCTTGAATCTCTTTTTCTAATGTTTTTACATCGTCGAAGATGGTGCTTAGGAAATGGTTTTTTAGTTTTGTGATCGCCGCCTTTTTTTCACTGTCGAAATCATATGTTTTCTTATTATGCTGTTTTATGAAACTGGCAATAGCATTAAGAGATTCAATAAAAGGTTGTGGATCAATGGTCATGTCTAAAATAACAGACTCGGTAGTTTTGAACTTTTTATATTCAATTGTCTTTTTAACCTCTTCGATTACCTGCAAAAGGCTATACTTCGCTGCATTAAATATTGTGTAACTATTTTCATATTCATCTTGAAATTCATCATAGAATCGTGCCTTGTCGGGACCTTTAATGTTATTAATTGATTTGTAAAGATGGTCTAAGTTAGACATCAAGTTATCAATATCTCATTTTAATTTCTTGTCTGCTTCATTAAAGTGTCTTGAAAGGCCGAATAAAAGATTACCCTGTAGAGACTGATTACAAAATTCACAGTTAGTTGATTTGTATTTCTCATGGATATTAATGCCAGTTTCTACCCAGCTTGAAATGTCGTCATGTTCCTTTAACCTATCAATGATCTGAGATTCTACCGTTTAGCCTAATAGAGTTTTAATATAGGAATTTAAGCTTTGAATTGCTGATAATAATTTCTTGCTTTCCTTACCATCAAATATGATTTCTATTTTCTCAATATTTTCAATTACTGGTTTTGAATTTTGTCTTACTATGAGTATGATGTTGTCTTATTCAGCCGCATCTAATATTTCTTTCTCTGCAATGGTAGCAAAATCTTTCTCAGCATAGTCCTTTCGATAAGCTATACCTGCCCCACCTGTTATTAAAGCAGATATAGTCCTCGCAATAACAGTAAATGTTTCGCCTTTAGTTTTTATTTTATAGTTCAACGTTTCTTTAGCTATTTTACGATTATCCTTCTTTTCTTTCAGCGAATTAATGTCCTCTTCAATCTGTTTAACGAGTGACTTGCTAGCATCACCTAAAATCAAGGTAATGGCTTTTGCTTTGCCATGCTTGATCTCAAGATTATTTTCTATATAATCATGATTGAATACTCGTATAGTCTGATTGAATGTTTCACCGTTTTTATAAACATTTTAGCTTGTATCTACCACTTCGTATTCAAGATCTGGATTACCATTTAGCACACCGCCTTCAAGGGCACTAAAAAGCCTTGAAAGTGTAGTCTTTCCAGAGCCATTCCAGCCATAGAATAGGTTATAACGATTGATTTTACAGAGTGGAGAAGGCGCAGGCAAGTGTGAATTCCAAGTGTAACTATTCAAAAGCAATCCAAGATTCTTGATTTTATTAAATTTTGAGATCATATTATATTTTCGTCCTTATCTTTCCACTCATTAACACAGGATATTTTCTGGACATCTTCATCTGTAAGCTCACGGTTCTTTCGGCTCACCATCGACCCCATCTTGCGCACGTATAGCTCTCTAAGCCTGACTTTATCATGATCGGGCCGGTCATAATTTTTTGATAAAACTCCTTTAAGGCTTGCGTTATCTTTCTCGATGGCAATCATGGCATCGTCAATAGTCTTGCCGATTTTCGGTTTCTTTGCGTTGGCTTTCAGATAATCCCAACGCGCCTCTTGTGGAACCCAAAACACCCCTTCTGCCAAATATGCGTCTTTGTCTTCCTCTTGCCCGTCGTAATATTCAAGGTCGGATTTCATTTTGTCGTATAGCTCTCCGAAAGAGTCTGAGATGTATTTCAGGAAAATAAGGCCAAGGACCACATGCTTGTACTCTGCCGGATCCATATTGTTGCGCATCTTGTCGGCGGCTGACCAGAGGGTTTCCTCAAATCCGGCATTTGCTCCGTTTGATTTTTTAGTTTGTTTAGCCATTTTTCTATTATATATTAAAGCACTATCAGTTTACAAGGTATGACTATACAAGTAAAGCTCAAAAGACAGTAATGACTATAAGCAAGGTTTGATTGAATTCAATCTATAGTATTTCTTTTGGAAATTAACAGGTACTGGAAAAAGCAACCCAAATTTGACCATCTGCGCTAACCGAAAATTGACCACCCTGGTCTGATTAATATTATGAGATGTCATATGGTAAACATCTCTGCCTTGTTTACGTGCCAATTGGCGAAGGCGACCATCTGTTCCGGGGATGTCGACCATCTGAGAAAGTATCTTGACACTGAACAGTGGTAAGTAGGCTTATTCAGAGGGCTTAGGGCCATTGCGGATGAAATAGCAAAGGGAAGAATAAATGATCCCGCTATTGTCATCTTTGGACATACACACGATGCCGACCTTCTGCAAGGGCTGAACTCTTCTTCACAGGGAGGTTACTATTGGACTTAGATGTTAAGGGCTAAAATCGGCCCTGACACAGTTTAGTTAACAGATCCAATAGACAAACATCATCACTGAGGAAACCGCTACATCCTCTGCTTGATTGCCAAGACGGCCTGGTTTCTGAGTGTCTTGATAAAGCGCAACTGCTGAGGGGTTATCTCTATGGCGTTTGCCTTTTCCTTGTCCGCGTAGATTAAGGCTATCGGCACTTTCAGCACTACTATTGGTATCAGGATAAAGGTCTTGCTGCTACTAAATATGTTTGACCACCAATCCGGTATGCGCTGCCGAATCCTTTTGTCATTAATGTCGCTAATCAGTATGTCGGTTTGCTTTGAGATTGCAACATTGAAGACATCATCCGCGTTATTGTCCAAAGAGAACTTAAATGTGCGCGTCATCTTTCCCATTTCGTCTCCAAAACCAAAGCGCGCGTCCATTGTCATGTCCTTGGAGTTCTTGATACATATTATAACCCTGGCGAATTTCATCCCCCTGAACATAGTCTCAAGTATCATGCGAAGTATGTCGTTAAGTGTGTAGTCCTCAAGCAGGGCATTGGCTATCTCCTGAACGCCCTTGGCCATAAT
The DNA here is from genome assembly GCA_002753305.1 of Nitrospirae bacterium MYbin6. Taxonomy (GTDB): domain Bacteria; phylum Nitrospirota; class Thermodesulfovibrionia; order Thermodesulfovibrionales; family Magnetobacteriaceae; genus Magnetominusculus. Next base: position 60,745 of record PEAC01000005.1, on the reverse strand, counting down.
CGCCTCCGGGGTTTCATCCGCGGGGTCATCGTGTGATGCTACGGGAATCTCCAGGATTCGCATTCCATCAATGTCTTCGTAATGCTCTTCTTTTGCTTTAACATTCTCGATTTCCGGCATTTTTACGCCAGCCTCGGACAGAAAGCCTCCTATCTTCTTCATAAACTGGCTGGCCTTCAGGTTGAATCCAAAGGTCTTGCTGTAGTTGTATGTCTCTTTAAACGCAAGCTCTACGATGGCCTTTACCTGTTTTTCCGAGACCTTAAAGCAGCCCTGAAAGCGGTTTAGCAGTGCCTTTATCGCACGGCTCCACACCTCGGGGTCGTCTTTCGTTCTGTCTATCATCGAGCAGAGCTTGTTGGCAAAGACGCTGACACACCTGAGCTTATCGTTCGTAGAGGACGCGCCCACCTGTCCCGACGGTGGTGTGTTACGCATGCAGTAGATAACGTCCTCAGCAAATTGCCACATCTTTGCTATACTCATACCGATGTTTTCATAAGAAACACCCAATATGCTTGCCGCTGCCTCCTCATCGGACATATCCTCGTTTTGGATAAGGCCCCTCATCTTCATACACTCATCCGGCATATAAAAAATCGTCAGCAGCTTCCCCAAATCATGAAACAGCGCGCATATGAATGACTCCTCCTTCTCGCTCCCCCCTATTTCACCCGTCAGCTCCCGTGCTATTACACCGCTCATAAAAGACGCCAACAGTGCGTCTCTAAGGTCTGCCGCAAGTGTCTTATTGGCCAGCTGCTCAAAAAGCATAAGGGATAGGGCCGCGTTTCTGACCTGCGTAAAGCCGAGCAGATAAATCGCCCTCGATATCGTGCTTATCTTCCCGTCAAGTTGAAACTTTACGAAAAATACCGTGTTGACCATCTTGAGCAGCTTATTGGACAGCGCAAAATCCTTTAGTATCGTATTGGTTAGCTCTGTTATCGACGTGTCGCTGTTTGGGGATGTCTGCCTGCTTACAAGGTTGATTGTGTTTTGCATTGCGGGGAATTCCCCCTTTTGCTCAATTATCCTCTTAAGCTTCTCTATCGTTGGGTGTTCCGGCATATAGACCTCCCTCTTAATCTTTCACACAAGAATATCGTTAAACGGTGTGAGTCTGCGTTAATCTTCCACAGTATTGTCCATGTGCCCAGCCAATATGTAAGGGAGTGTGTGCTTCTTCCTGTCGTTACAACCCTTGCATGCCACGGCTATGTTGGACTTAATCGACATGCCGCCCCTCGATATAGGGATTATATGGTCCATGGTCAACTCTGCCGGCGCGAAATTATTATTACAATAGTAACACACGCCGGTTGAACGTTTGGCCTTCCACCACTGCGTTTGACGCAACAGGCGTGCCTTCATTTTTTCCCTTTTAACGAACGCCTCGCTTATACAGGCTATTGCAACATCAACGGCGGCGATAGCGGCAGCCCCTGAGTTATCTGCCTTTTTTCGCACTCTCTTCGGCATAGAATTTCTTATACAATATCTCCCATTCCGAACTGCCCTCGGTGAGTTTCTTGCTGAAGGACGAGAGTTTCCTCCTTACAACGGCATCAATCTCCTCACCGGCCTTAATCTCCGAGGCTATGGACTTTTTGATTTCCTTGCGTATTACGGAGTCATCCGCCTGTGTGGTTATCAGGTTTTTCTCCTTCAGCGCAATTAACAATATGTGGGATAAATGGTTAATCTTGTCGTCAGAGAGCATCATATGACGATATTTCTCTCTCTGACAAGTTTGCTTTTTGTCATATCGAAGAGGGATTTATAATCAAGGCGCTTCTTCTCTATTTCGCCCTCGTATGACCTCAATATCTCTCGCACTTCATCGTTAAGCCTGTCTTCGGCCATCATCTCGTGGAGTATCACCTGCTCCGTCTCTTTGAACAACTCCTCACGCGGCACATTGGTCTTGATCAGGCCGTGTTTTTCCAAGTCATCAAGTATCTTGGCCGATATAAAATGTATCCAGGATTTCGGAACCCGCACGGTTATTTTTCCATAAACGACAATAGCGCTATATTTCTTGCCCTCTTAACGGCCTCGGTAAGCTCTCTCTGGTGCCTCGCGCATGTGCCTGTCATTCTGGAGGGAAGCTGTTTGCCCCTTTCCGTTATATACGATTTCAGTGTCCTGGTGTCCTTGTAGTCTATGAACGGGGTCTTCTCCGCGCAGAACCGGCAGAACTTCTTTCTCATAAATCTCTTGTACTTTACGTGCTCAGATCCTTTGCCCTTATGTATCATTCGAATACGCTCCTGAAAGTTATTTTATTAGAACGGCTCCAGGTCGGATACCTCTTCCGGGGGTGCGAAATCCCCATCACGTCCACCTTTAGCTGCCGATTCACCTCGTTTGGGAAGAAATCTTACCGTCTGGGCAATGACCTCGAATTTACTCCTCTTTTGCCCCTCCGCTTCCCACTTCCTCTCTCTTAGCCTTCCCTCTACCAATACACCGTTGCCCTTGCTTAAGTACTCACCACAATTTTCCGCCTGTTTTCCAAAGACGGCTACATCCATAAACAACACCTCGTCCTTCCACTCATCACCTTGCTTGGTTCTTGAGTTTATCGCAATAGCAAAATTCGCAACAGCTGTGCCCTGTGGCGAGTATCTCAACTCGGGGTCACGTGTCAGGTTGCCCAAAAAAATCACCTTGTTATACATATTTACTACTCCTGTATTATTCCCGCATCACTCCGCAGCGCCAGTTGCGGCAACTGAAGGGACTTCGTCTCCCTCGACGGCGACTTCGACGGCAGTGGGGGCTGGTTCCTCTGCGGGTTTCGGTTCGTTTGCCTGCAAGGAATTTTGCAGCGCTATAATTTCCTTCTTCCTCAACTTGATTATCATAAACTTAAAGACTGGGTCAAAAACCTTGTACAACTCCTCAAGCAGCTTTATCGCCGCTGGCGGTGATTTAAAGACAAAAAACAGGTAGTAGCCCTTTTCGTGCTTATTTATTATATAAGACAGCTTTCTCCTGCCCCACCTTTCGTGCTTCAGTACCTCACCCTGAGCCTTCTCAACCAGGTCCGTTATACGCTTTTCGGCAGCGTCTATACCAGAGTCCTCCAGTGCCGCATCCAGTATCACAATGTTCTCATAGTAGTTCATCTATACCCCGATACCCTCCTGTTTTTTTATTTTCCATACTTATTCGTCAAGTAATATAGTTTTTAACATAACCTGGCTGTAAAAATCAACCACTCACGTAATATTATTCTCATTCAAAAAATTTTTATTGATTTTGTGTGCGGTATAATTGTAGTATTCCAAAGGAACAGTTCGATGAAAGCGGCTAAAACGGCTAAAATAATAGCAATAACCAACCAAAAAGGCGGTGTGGGCAAGACCACAGCCTCCGTTAACCTAGCCGCCGGGCTAAACAAAAAGGGTATGCGCACCCTCCTGATAGACATCGACTCACAAGGGAACGCCTCCGCCTCCTTTGGCCTGGCCATCGAAAACGAAGTTAAAACAATTAAAGACCTCCTCGTCAACCCTCAAAACCCGCACGATTTTATATCCAAAATAGACTCGGTAGAGATTATACCCTCAAATAACTCTCTGAAAGACATTGAGGACATCCTGCTTAAAGACAGGAAATTCGACATGCTTAAGACTGCCATAGCGCCCCTAACAGGCCAATATGAATATATCATTATAGATTGCCCGCCAAGCATAAACGTCTTTACAAAGAACGGCCTCAAGGCCTCAAGTGAGATAGTTATCCCGACAGACGTTGGATATTTCTCACTATTGGGCTTAAAGCAACTCCTTGAGGAAATAGAACATTTTAAAAGAGAATTAAATCCCAGCCTGGAGATCCTTGGCGTACTTGCCAGTAAATATGACCGCAGGACATCCCTTTCCGCGCAGATTTATGAGACACTGAAACAGAGTTTCCCCGATAAATTATTTAAGACCTGCATTCACCTGAACATTGACATCGTACGCGCTCAAATAGCTCAAAAGAGCATATTTGATTATAATAAAAGGGGGCCTGCCGCTGCGGATTTCAATTCCCTGATAGAGGAGATAACAAATGCCTAAGAAACAGCAGATTATAGATAAATTAAGCGCCTTAAATCCTTCCGTGCCGACCCAGACAAGGACTCAGCCTGACGCGCCGGCCATCGCGCGGGAGGCCGGGAAAATCATAAAACCCCGCATAGTCCCTGAACCTATAGAGAAATCAAGAGAAACACCTATAGAGGAATCTGCCGTCATTGCCACCAGCGTCAGGGTTACCCCTCCGGTTTTTAACAACGCAGGTGGCTGCACCTTTACGCTCTTTGTGGACAACCTCTCTGCCCTGATGCAAATACAAGAAGTGCTTAACAATAACTTCCACAACATCAACTCGATGATGGTTGACAGCTATAAAAAGACATTGACGATAACCTTCGACACGTTGAGACACAATTATGGCCAGTTCGCCGAGAGTTTGAGATATCTGATGCCATCGGCAACCCGAAAAAAAGACTAATTTAAGATATCAACAGGAAAACTAAGAGTAAGAGCAGGCCATGCGGCCGCCCCGCGGCTTCAATGATGAGACGCCATCGGGGAGGAAAGTCCGAGCTCCATATGGGCAGGACGGCTGCTAACGGCAGCCGGGGGCAACCCCAGGGACAGTGCAACAGAAATTACACCGCCGAAGTCTTTCGGTAAGGGTGAAATGGTGAGGTAAGAGCTCACCGCCTCCTGCGGCAACACAAGAGGCAGGTAAACCCCGTCCGGAGAAAGGTTGAATAGGGCTCGCTTGTCGGGTTGCCCGCCCGATGCCTTGCGTTCACACAGCAAGGAGGCGAGACGGGTTCCAACCGCAAAAGGCAGCGGGCAACCTCTGCCTCAGATGAATGGCCGCGCAACACAGAACTCGGCTTACGGCCTGCTCTTATTTATTTTTTTTATTAACTTATTAATATTTTTTGTGGTACAATACCTTTCATGGGTCTGTCTACAGTGAATTCTCAAGGCATGAACGCCTTTCAGGGCAGGTGTATGGACGGTGGATGACTATAAATTAAAGGTATTTTGCACGGTTGCCGAGCTGAAGAGTTTCTCAAAGGCATCTGAGGTAATCCATCTTACACAACCGGCAGTCAGCGCCCAGATACAGGTATTGGAGGAGTTTTATAACACTAAACTCTTCGAGCGCACCACAAGCAGCGTAATCCTGACCCCCCCCGGCGAAATTCTCTACAAATATGCGAAAAATATTTTATCGCTCTACGCAGACGCCGAAAAAACAATCTGTAAACTAACAGGGCTGGTTAAGGGTTGCATTAAAATCGGCGCCACCTCTTTGGCCGGACACTACATGCTTACCACGCTGCTATCCGATTTCAGAAAGATCAACCCAAAGCTGAAGATCTCCCTGCACATCGGAAACTCTAGAAGGGTCATAGAGATGATGAACTCTGCCACTATCGACATAGGTTTTGTCGAAGGCAGGGCCGTGGGCCATAAGATAGCCATAGAAAAAATATACACAGATGAATTGTTTCTTGTCGTACCGGCTTCGCACCCGTTGGCCAGGTACGATGAAATAACAATCGAAAAGGCACTTAAAGAGTCATTCATAATCAGAGAGGACGCATCAAGTAACGGCAGATTAATAGAGGATTTCTTTGGCAAACACGACATAAAGATGCAGGGCCTGAAAATCTTCATGGTCTCAGAGAGCCTTGAGGCAATAAAAAATGCCATACGCGACGGGCTGGGCGTTGCCTTTCTATCAAAGCTCGCGGTAAAAAAGGAAATTCAGGACGGCCACTTCAGGGCACTGAGAATAAAGAAAAACAAAATCACTCAGGACATCTCATTGGCCTACAGTAAGAAAAACACCTGCTCCCACCTGGTCGAAGAGTTCCTGGCATTTGCACTGCGCTATAATTATGATGAGTTATTCGCGGCTTGACGGCGTATACGTTAGCTATAAATAGCATCTTCGATATTTTTCACCATCCGTAGTGAATTCCCATATTGATTATTTTTTTTTATTATGTTATATTACAGGTGTAGAGTTAATGTTTAATAAAGGGGGTATTGTTATGAAGATTGGACAAAATCCGGCAGGCGTCCCGATAAATGCCGCAGTGGAGAGCTTAAACGCTAACCGCAAGGCAGCGAAAGGCGACTCAAAACCATCTGAAAATGCAAAGGCCGAAAAGGCCGCAACTGATGCCTACACGTTAGGAATAAGCAGCGCCAAAAGGCCTGATTCGAACAGTTTGACGACAATAAAAGGGGAAAACGAGGCATTGGATTTCGCAACCCAGGCCAAGCAGAAAATCACGCAAAACCCCAATAATGCCATCGGCGCCCTTACGTTTAACAACTCCAGGGTCGCCAATTTGATTAAAGGACTGGCCGAGTCCGCCACTGTTTAAGATATAATACAGCCGCTTGTGCGGGCGTGGGTCGAGCAGGGGCTGGTCGTACAGGAAAGTGGTTGTGTGCAGGCATGGGTCGTGCGGGAGCGCTTGTTTTCCCGCCGCTCCTACCACATATGGCAGACTGGCCGCAACCCCATGTATAGTGTGAAAATGTATAATGCAGCTTTCTTAATGATTGCTTACTGTAAGGTAAGCTCGTTGGGCGCGTGAGATAATGGAATATTGGAAGAGACACATAACAAAATAGAATCCGCATGGGTCTATAGCCTGAAAAAGAAAATACTCTTCGGACTTTTAGGGTTGCTTGGTGTTTATTTTATCATATTGACATCTATAGTAGTCTTTTTCGCAAAAAATACCTGCTATGACGAAATAAAAGGTGGTGTTCAGGAGTTAAGTACCGTTATTGAGTCAAGCCTGAAACACTTCATGCTGACACGCTCTCCATATCTTAAGCAGGCAATCGAACAAATTGTAAACAACAAGGACACCATCTCCTCTATCATCATCTTAAATAACAAGGGCGAGGTCGCGTATTCAACCAGCCAGGGAGAAGAAAGACGTGTATACGACAATAAAAAGGAAGTCTTTTGCCTCGGTTGCCACAAAGCCGGAGGCAGCCTTCTTCCACGGCAAACAACTGAGATAAAAAACAATCAGGGGGAAAAAGTCCTCAGGCATGTCTCAGTCATCTATAACGAACCGCAGTGCCGCAGCTGCCACGGCACGGCACGAACAAACGGCAAGCTCATCGTTGACCGCACACAAGCACGCTCATCCGCTCTCACATTAAAAATGGTGCTAATCATCATAGGCTCCGGCCTGTTTTGTATCTTGCTGCTTATTCCGCTGCTCTCAATGAAAATCAATAGATATATCTCTGAGATCATCAATCAAAACGAAGAGATAAATCTCCTCTATGCCATGGTCGAAAAACTCAGCAAGACCATTAACATCGAAGAGCTAAAGGCCATCGTCGCAGATATTTTCATCGATTGCCTGAAGGCTGAGGAGATATCAATCGTCATGCCCAAGCGAAGCGGCAAATACAGCGTATATACCAAACCAATGTCAACCGATGAGATCGTCCGAAGAAAGGTCGAGGCCGATGACCCGCTTATGGGTATGATAAACCTGTGGATTGAAGGGAAGCTGAACAGTTTTACCATATCCAGGGACAAGAGAGACATATACATGAACATCTCGAAGTCCGGCGAACCACTCACGCTGATTAACGCAAAGAAGCACTCAGCCCCTTTTCAAATCAAGCGGGTCGAGCTATTGGAAGCACTATCCGGGCACATTGCCATTGCCTTTGAGAACTCGCACCTCTACGCGCTGGCCATAACGGACGAACTCACACACTTATACACAAAGCGGCATTTCAGATACACCATTGAGAAGGGACTGGTAAGCGCCGATAAGACCGGAAAAGGCCTTTCCCTTCTGATGATAGACCTGGATGATTTCAAAAACGTAAACGACAGCTATGGCCACATAGTCGGTGACTTCGTGCTTGAGAGCGTGGCGCAGTGCATAAAGGACTCCATTCGGGAAAACGACATTGCATTCAGATATGGCGGTGAGGAGTTCGCGGTTATCCTGCCGGACACCAATGTATCCGTAGGCCGCATAGTGGCCGAGAGAATCAGAAAGAACATTGAGAATGCGGTCTTCGCTCAGGACGGCCTGTCCATTAAAATGACCATCAGCGTGGGACTTGCCGATTATAAGAAAGACGCCGACGTTTCATCCCAGGAACTTCTGGCCAAGGCCGACAGCGCCCTCTATGAGGCCAAATGGATTGGCAAGAACACCGTAGTGGTAAGGGACAACAGGCATGGAGAGTAGGCGAGTTGCGGGTAACATCGTAGATGTCCTGAACTCCACAATATATGCCGCAGAAATCGAGGTCTCAGATGGGAAAATCACCTCAATAACTAAAAAAAACAGTCCTTATAGCGTATTTATAATCCCCGGCCTAATTGACGCCCATGTCCATGTGGAAAGCTCCATGCTGATACCATCAGAGTTTGCGCGGCTCTCAACTATGCACGGCACGGTGGCCGCGGTGAGCGACCCTCACGAGATTGCCAATGTCCTTGGGGTTGAAGGCATTGAGTATATGATAGAAAATGCCAGGACAGTTCCCTTTAAATTCTACTTCGGGGCATCGTCGTGCGTCCCGGCAACCACGTTTGAGACGGCAGGGGCAGCTATCGACGCCGCTCAAATTGACGCGCTCTTAATGCGGGACGACATAAAATACCTGAGTGAGATGATGAACTACCCGGGCGTTATTAACGGCGACCCCGACGTAATGGCCAAAATCCGGGCTGCTCAAAAATATGGAAAACCCATCGACGGCCATGCCCCAAACCTCAGAGGCAGCGCATGCGAACAATACATAAAGGCAGGGATAAACACCGACCACGAGTGCATCTCCCTTGACGAGGCACTGGAGAAAATCTCCTACGGCATGAAAATTCTGATAAGAGAAGGCTCGGCGGCAAGGAATTTCGACACACTATCGCCGCTGATTAGTGAGCACTGGCAGAGCGCCATGTTTTGTACCGACGACATCCACCCGGACAGCCTCATAAAGGGCCAGATAAATCTAATGGTCAAACGGGCACTGGGCGCCGGGCACGATATAATGAAGGCGCTGCACTGTGCGTGTGTGAATCCCGTGCTTCACTATGGTCTTGACGCAGGGCTTTTGCGGGTTGGCGACCCGGCCGACTTCGCCGTAGTTGACGATTTGCGGGGCTTCAATATCCTCCAGACGTACATCAATGGCCGGCTTGTCTCTGAAAACGCAATGCCACTGATTGAGCGCGTGCCATACAAGGCGCTGAATAATTTTAGGGCCGCGCCTAAGAGTCCCGATGAGTTTTACATCCCACACAAGGACGGCATACTAAACGTAATCGGCGCCGTAGATGGACAAGTTGCCACCTATAAGTGGCACGGACAGGCGAAGGCCTCAAACGGCAATCTCGTATCTAACATTGAGGACGACATACTGAAAATCGCGGTTGTCAATCGTTATGAAAATGCACCGCCCGCACTGGGGTTCATTCATAAATTCGGCCTGAGAGACGGAGCCATAGCCTCATCCATCTCACACGATTCCCACAACATTGTGGCCGTCGGCGTGACGGATGAATATCTCAGTGAGGCGATAAATCTGATAATAGCTAACGGGGGAGGGATTTGCGCCGTAACCAGAGGCTCAAAGAAGATCCTGCCACTACCCGTTGCCGGATTAATGAGCACGGCTGACGGCTTTGAGGTCGCAAAGACCTATTCGGAGCTAAACGAACTGGCCAAGGGGCTTGGCTCAACGCTTCGGGCGCCGTTTATGGCACTGTCCTTTATGGCCCTGCTGGTGATTCCCCACCTTAAACTCAGTGACAAGGGCCTGTTCGATTCCGATACGTTTCAGTTTATAAGCCTGTTCCAGGGCAGGCCATCTCAGGGGGTTGGCCTATGAAGGTTGATTTAAGACATGAGAAACTAAGTGCTTGATAAATGCGAATATATAGTTTGGGATGCTTATAAAATGCCTTACGTTGGTTATAAAGAAAGTGGGTAGAAAATCAAACGGGGTTTGACTGAAAAGGCATAGTCTTTGAGAGTTATCCTTTAATCCTTTGCCCTTTCCCAATATTTGTAGCCACTAATATATACAATATATTTCATTTATAGCTTGACAATAATGTAATAGATAGTTTATAGTCTACTCACTATGTATGTTGATGAATCAATATTACGAGCATTACGTAGGGCATCATTCAAACGATTCAGGATGTAGTTGTACTATTTACAAAAATGGAGGCAATGTAGTAAACTTTAAACAGGAGGATGACCTCGGAGGCTTGCTTGTAATCATATTAGCTTATTACACAGGAGGCTATTATGTACAAGATACTTGTAATTGACGACAATGAGACGATAAGGAAAATTCTAAGGCATCACTTAAGAAAAATAGGGTGTGATGTGGCTGTTGCGGCTGGCGCTACGGCAGTAAGCAAGGCTATAAAATACATTCCAGATTTAGTACTTCTTGATCTTGACATGGCAGGAATGAGTGGTTATGATATCTTAAGGGAATTTCGCACTTATGAGCAGTTTAAGGACTGTCCGGTTGTAATAGTCTCGCCGCACAAAGATAGAGAAAGCATTATAAACGCATTTAAAAAAGGCGCTAACGACTACGTTGTAAAACCCTTTGACATCGGTGTGTTAATTGGCAAGATCGTAGGGTGGCAGCATTCAAGAATGGAATGCCAATGGAGCGAACTCCCTGATGACATAGGAAAGGCGCTTCGTTTATTGAAAGTCGCTATGAATGAATCCGTTGAAAACATTATTAAATCAAATCCGCTGCCACTATCTACCATCAGAACCGCTTGTGAAATATTGTATCTTACTCTTGACAATAAAAACATCGCTCCCATTCTTAGGGCAGTTGATGGATATAATTCTACATTGTTTTTACGTTCACTACTCATATGCGTCAATATTATGTTGTATACCAAATATAACGGATATAAAAAAGAAGATATTATTGATATGTCTATTGCTGGATTTCTTCAAAACATCGGAAGCGCTAAAATCCCTGATAAAATTATATTTAAGCCAGGCAACCTTGATCCAAATGAATACGATGAGGTTAAATTACACGTACAATATGGTATTGATATTATGGATAAAACGCCGGATATGCCGGACGTGATAAAATTAATATGCAAATTCCACCACGAAAGAATTGATGGCAGTGGTTATCCCTATGGTATTAAGGGTGATCAAATATGTGATGAAGCACACTTGGCAGCAATTGTGGAAACATACTGTGCCATTACCACTAAATCGGTTTATAGAGAAGCAAAAACTACTGAAGAGGCAGTTAATATTATGATGTCCATGGATGCTTTACTTAATCATATTATCCTCAAAGATTTCATTAGAGCCGTCAAAAATAAATTTATATTGCCTGTAAGCAATGTTAATCCCATCCCTCATACCAATACACATAATTGACATTTTTAATGCTGGATTTCACGATACTTCAGCCACTGATACCAATATATATCACATATAGATTCATCAGTGTATAACAATCAGATGTCTCTTTCCTTTTATCATATATCTATCCGAAACTCAGCTCCATGTTCAATATTCTTTGCGGTGATTTTCCATCCCATTTTTTCTAAAAGTTTCTTTGAAGTGTTCAGGCCGACACCAGATGTAAAATAAGGATCAAAAATCATACCAACTATATTCTCAGCAATACCACCACCAGTATCGCTTACTGTGATAAATACCCCTTCGTTCTCCTTTGTAATGGTTACGTCAATTCTATCTGTTGTATTGGCTTGCTGTCCGGTTTTTTTTCGGTTTGCTAATATTGCCGCTCTTGAGTTTTTTACTAGATTAATGAGTACCTGATTAAAATCATTCATATTGCCTATTACAATTATTTCCTCGTTATTACTATTAGTGCTTAATATAATATTAGCTATCTTTAATGTTGATGAAAATGATGAGTATATTTCTTCTACTGATTTTCTTATATCAAACGGTGAATTATATTGAGTAGCTTGCATAGCTTGCTTGTCAAGCGTTATTTTTGTTTTTATCGTTGATTCATTCAATAATTGTATTGAGGCCATTGCTTTTGCTTCATTTAGCGTTGAATAAAATCCCAATATCTTTTCATTTAATTCTTTCATTTTAAAAGGTTTAACAATATATCCTTGTATTCCTACCAAAATACAATCATTAACAGCACTTTTATCTCCTATTGCCGTAGCCATGATGATCGTAGTAGATTTGTCAACTGTTCTAATCCCGCTCAATATTGAATAGCCGGTAATATCAGGCAACATTATATCTAATATGATAATATCTGGCGACCATTCTAAGTAAATATCTACGGCTGCACTTCCTTCTCCAATTATACGCTTTTTAAATATTTGCTCAGACAGGGCTATTTCATAGATCTTTTGTATTCTTACATCGTCTTCGACTATTAACACCTTTATTTTGTTAAACTCCTCGACCATGTGTTCTATCTCCTTAACTATTCATATACTATCTGTACATTTTTAATGTAGGAAGATATCTTATTTAAAATAACTATTGCTTCTTCCTGATTATTTTCCTTAATTAATATTTCTAACAAGGCAGCCTGTTCGGTAACGATATCAAAACCATATATGCCTCCGGCGCCTTTTATACTATGTGCTAACCTCCTTGTCGTCTCGTAATCATTCTCTTTGAGAGAGTTATTTATAGTTATTAGATCATCGTTTATGCTAGAAATAAATTCGGGGATAACATCCGCAAGTTCCGCATCTACGATAATCGTAGAGTTATTATTATCGTTTACCAATTGAACTTCGTCATCATAAATATTATCATTCAATGATATAAAATCACTTTTTATAAATCTCAATATGTTTTCTATTAGAGTATTCTTTTTTAAGGGCTTTGATAAGTGCTCATTACATCCTGCGTCTATACATTTCTGGATGTCTTCTTTCATTGTCGACGCTGTCAGGGCTATTATAGGTGTTTCCATCTTCCCTTGTTCACGTTCATATTTTCTTATCTCTTTAGCTGCAGTATATCCATCCATTACCGGCATTTGTATATCCATTAGAACAATATCATATGTACCTGAGCTATATTTGTCAACACCAATGGCTCCATTTTCAGCTTCATCGATACGAACGGAGGTATTTTTGAAAAAATGCTTAATTATGTAACGATTAAGCTTATAATCTTCCACCAAGAGTATTTTTATTGGAGGAATATTATCTATAGTACACACATCCGATGATTTCCCAATATTATCATATTTACATGTGATATAATTTAATGCTTTATAGATATCCTTACGCTTAATTGGTTTTGTAATGTACGTATCAATTCCTATCGTTGTAGCCATCTCAATCAGCTGTCCTTTATTATACGTAGTGAACATCATTACAATTTTAATTAAGGGATATTCCAGTTTAATCTTCTCGGCAATTGTAAATCCATCTATATCAGGCAAATCACAATCAATAAAAACCATATTAAATATTTTATTATTTATTTCGTAAAGCCCGCGTTCACCATCGACCGCTTCATATATGGAAGCATCGAATCCCTTAAGTACATTTTTTAGTAATAGACGATTTGTATCATTGTCGTCGATTATTAAAACAGCGTTATCTTTTAGCAGAGGTTCATGCTGAATACTGGCATTAACTTCATCAGGTAATCCAAATGCGGCGGTAAAATAAAACGTGCTGCCTTTACCCTCACTGGTTACCCATATATCTCCATTCATTAGCTGTACAAGCTTTTTCGATATATTTAAACCGAGGCCGGTTCCGCCATACTTACGGGTGGTAGACGAGTCCGCTTGAGTAAAACAGTCAAATATTACATTATGTTTGTCTTCTGCTATACCTATCCCTGAATCTATAACAAGGAATATCAGCCTTAAAGAATCTCCATCGTTGATTTCTGCCGGAATAATTTCTTTACATACGCCGCCCTGGGTTAAATAATCGGATAGTGTATAACATTTCAGGATGACTTCACCTTTATCTGTGAATTTAATGGCATTTCCTATAAGATTAACAAGTACTTGACGCAGTCTCACAGAATCGCCTGTAACCATCTCAGGTACATTCGAATCGATATACCCGACAAGTTCAATGCCCTTCTCCTGAGCCTTTATCCCCATTAAGTCACATATACTTTCTTTTAGCTCAATAAGATTAAAATCAACGCTTTCAAGATCTATCCTGCCCGCTTCGGCTTTAGACACGTCAATGATATCATTTATCAGATAAAGTAAATTTTCACCGCTCGATTGGAATATGTTGACATAATCTCTCTGCATATCAGACAAATCAGTCTCCTGCAGGAGTTCTGCCATGGCAAGGATAGCATGAAGAGGTGTGCGTATCTCGTGGCTCATACTTGCAAGAAACCTGCTTTTTTCCATCGAAGCGCCTAATGCCTTTTCCTTTGCTTCTATTAATTCTTCCGTGCGTTCCTGTACTAAATGCTCAAGCTCATCACCCCTTTTAAATAATTCCACATGTCTGCGTCTTAGTCTGATGTTAGCAATCAATAACAGAAAGCTAAATAAAACTGCAATCAAGAAAGATACTATAGAGAGATTCATTATGATCTCTTTGTTCACGCCGGTAATTTCTACAAACATATAAACATTCCAGCCTGTTTCACTTACTCTGAATGATTCTTTTATATATTTAATCTTATTGGCAGCTCTGCTATTCTGTGTTTTCTTATCAGATATATTTCCTAACGTCACAATTTGCATATTATTATATGTGGTTTCACTTATTATCGGAAGCGTAACTATATTAACACCCTCATACTGTTTGCTTTTATTAATCGACGTTAGCGTTGATTCTGGTAAATCATACATACTATAATATAAATAATTATCATCATTAGAGGCAAATATAATATTATTTTTGTCGGCAATAAACAACTTGCCTTTGAGTTCAAATGAACTGAGTTTCAAAATACTGAAATCATATTTGATTACAGCAATACCTATGATGTCATTTCCTTTTCTAACAGGATGTGAAACATAATATCCCAATTTTTTTGAAACTACTCCCAAGGCAATGTATTTATCAGGGTTACCTTTCATTGCATTTATGAAATATTGCCTGAAAGAATAATTCTTACCTAAAAAAGAATCAGGGGCATTCCAATTGCTCGACGCAATCGCCTTGCCGTTCTTATCGATTAAATATGTTACCGCTGCTCCTATTGTTGAATTAAAACGTGAGAGATAGTTATTAATATCATTTGTGTCGTTAGGGTTATTGAAATAGCTTAGAATTAATTCATTTTCTGCTAAAATGGCAGGATACATTGAATAATTACTTAGCTTAGTACTTATATATGTATTATATATATCAATCTGACCATGTATATCTTCTTGTATCTTTGTTAATACCTTTGATTTTGTCCACAAGACAGTAATTCCTAATATTAGAATACTGATAAGAAGCATAATTATAATGATAACTATTCTTACCTTATTATTATTAAGTTGCGGTTTCTTTAGTATATTATCTCTCATATTATGATTACCAGGCATTCTCATTATGAGATACATTATCCTTCATGCCTATGCAATGTAAAATACTTTCAAGTAGCTTTTTACAGTCTATAGGTTTTATTATATTTTTGCATACCTTGCCGCTTGTATGAAATTCATCTTTATAGCCGGTGGTTATAATAATTGGCTGTGATTCATCCATTGTCAATATCTCTTCAATCATCTCCATTCCGCTCATAAACGGCATTTCTATATCTGTTATCACAATATTAATATCTGTTTTGTTTAACGTATACATATCCAAACCCTCCTTGCCATTACAAGCCTCATAAAGATTAGCTACTCTTCTTTTTAGAAACCTGGCAGTCAGTGTTCTTATATATGCATCATCTTCTACGTAGAGTACGGTTACTGTTTTTAATATGGACTCATCCATCATAGTTCTATCCTCAGTTCACACAGCCCATCGATATTGCTTATCGATATAGTGCCGTTCATATTTTTCTCGATTATTATCTTTGCCATATATAACCCCATTCCAGTGCCTCTTGACTTGTCCTTGGTAGTAAAATATGGATCAAACACCTTATCTATTATATCTTCTGGAACACCGCCTCCGTTATCCGTAATACTTATAATTTTCCTGCCTGTTGAGGCATCCTTATATAAATGTATCTTGATTATACCACCTGTAAGATTTATTCTTTCAAAATTATCCTTGGCATTTGTTAAAATATTTAAAATCACCTGTGCAAACTCACTCGGACGCCCTTGAGTCGTCAAACTCTCGTCTAATTCCTTTTCGATAACAATAGCCTTCTCTTGAACATATCCTGAGATAAGGGCATTGGCCTTGTTTATCTCATCTGATATGTTAAACTCCCGTTGTTCTTTCTCGTAGTAGAAGTTTCTAAAATTATCTATGATGTCCGATAACGTCTTCAGCTCGGACATGGCGAGTTCTATATTGTTATCCAGGTATGTCTCATCTAACTCATTATGCGTGTATGCATCCCTTATGTCCTGTACCGAAAGGGCGATTGCACAGAGCGGCTGCCTCCAATGGTGAGATATATTGACAAGTAACTCACCCATCGATATATGCCGGGACTGTTCGTACATAAGTTGATCCTTGATGCGGTTTTTGGCAAGCTCTTCTTCTACTCTCTTTTGCAAATCCTGATTAATATTCTTTATTTCTTCTTCTATCAGCTTGCGCTCAGTTATGTTTCGTATAAATGAAAAAATCAAGTTATCGCTTGTAATAAAATTAGCACTGACTTCAACATCGATTATCCTGCCGTTCTTACACTTATGCTTAGATTCAAAGAGATCTCCACCCGACTCCATCACCCTCTTTATGCGTTTTTTTGTATCATCAGGTGATTCTAATGCTTCAATATCGTTTATTCTCATATTTAATAATTCTGCTTGTGTATATCCTATCATATTACAATATGATTCATTGACTTGCACTATCTTTCCTTCCATATCAAGCATCCAAAAACCGTCGACAGAGATAGCTAAAATTGTTTTATTTTGCCCTTCTATTATCTTTTGTTTCGTAATATCCCTGATGATCATGGAAATCCCGGTAATACGTTTACGGAAATCCCGTACATAGAAAATAAATATCGATGCAAAAAGGCTTCCTTTTTCTCCTCTGTTGAAAACGGTCTCAAAGTTCGCCATTATATTACCTGAATCGATACGATATAGAGCCTGTTTGTATTCATCCTGCTGATATAATGAGAAAATCTCCAGAATAGATGTTCCTGTTTTCTCGTCGGAGGAATATCCAAAAAGTCTTTGGGCTCCCTGGTTCCAGCTGATGACTATTCCATTATTGGTTAAACCAATGATAGCATCTTCTGATGACTCAACAATAGCATCCAGTTTGGCTTGGGTATTTCTATACTGGAGTTGGTCGACTATCAGCCTATCTATACGAACCAATAGTTCCTCATTAAAAAAGGGTTTTACGATGTAATCCTTGACTCCTGTCTTTAACATGAGCAGCCGCAAATCATCGTCGTACTTGGCACTCAGCAACAGAATGGGAATGCTGGCAGTATCCTGATGCTCACGCAGCTCCATCACCATTTTGTCCCCACTCATCTTGGGCATCATAATATCAGACAGAATCAAATCCGGCTGGAGATTTCGAGCCTTGAGCACACCTTCCTGCCCATCGAAGGCAGTGGCAACATGGTAGTCCCCTGAAAGCAATGAAACTATGTATTTGTTCATATCCGGATTATCTTCCACCACCAGTATTAGTGGTGCATTACTTCTATTGGAAACAAAAAACGCGTTTTCAGGTCGTTCTTTATCCATGCGTAGTTCATCTATAGCTTGTGCGCCGACTTCCTTATCCAATATACCAGGTTCTGACATGATATTCGTTCCCTCGGGGGCTTTCAGGGGAAGTCTGACCACGAACAATGCCCCGCCCCCGGGAGATTCGCCAACCTCGATAGTCCCTTTGTGCAATTCGGTGAATTCCTTGACAATGGATAATCCCAGACCAGTACCTCCATAGCTCCGTGCGGCATCGCTCTGCACTTGACGAAAACGCTCGAAAATAATTGTATATAGATCCGGTGGAATGCCGATGCCGTTGTCTTGGATACATAACATTGCCTGATTGTCAACGACTTCCACTTTAAGTTGGATTTCACCCCCGTCCGGGGTAAATTTGAAGGCATTTGAGAGCAGGTTCAGTAAAATGCGTTGTACCTTCTCTCCATCTGCCTGGGCAGGAATCTTATCAGGAATGTGCACAGAAAGACGGATGTGTCGGCTCTGAGCCAATATCTCGAATTGTGAAACTATCACATTGGTCAAATGAGCAATGTCTACCTCAGCATATTGAAGAATCATCTTATTAGATTCTAACTTGGAGATATCCAATAAATCGACAACATGACGGTAAAGAAAACGGGCATTTCGCTCTACCACCTTCAGAGATTGCCTTATATTATCAGGTAATTCATTATTTTCAATAATGGTGTGCACCGGACCAAGAATCAACGTAAGTGGAGTCCGCAACTCATGGCTCACATTGGCAAAAAAATGGGACTTGAGTTTATCAAGTTCACGAGTCTGCTCGTAAAGCCTCATGATTTCATCTTTGGCGGACTTTGATTCCGACAAGGCTTCAGCTAACATCTTGTTAGCCTTATTCAACCGTTCATGGGAATCACTGAATAGATAACCCATGAGCAGAAACATTCCTACTGAGTAAAGGTTTTCTGGCCTGGCCACACTCCATGAAAGCTGGGGGGGGATGAAAAAATACCAGACAATGGCAGTAGAAAGAAAAGTACTGGTGATACCACCCCAAAACCCACCGATACGGGCACTGAAAAAAACAGCTGGAAAGAAACAAAACCAGACATAAGGCGTGATAAACGACCATAAAAACCACTGCACCAAAAGGGCTGCAAATGGACTCAAAATGGCAATAAACATCCTTCCCACTGTGATTGTCATTCATACCCTCAATTTCAATTGTTCTATGTCTCCACTCTCTGCCCTGATTACACCCAAACTTATTAACAACTCCGCACCTCCATCCGCATTTCTTACTGTCAATGTACCGCCCATATTCGTCTCTATTATGGTTTTTGACATGTAAAGTCCAATCCCTGTGCCTTCTTTTCCCTTTGTCGTATAGTAGGGTTCAAAGATTTTATCTATTATGTGTTCTGGAATGCCGCCACCGTTGTCTCTCATCGAAATTATTATTTTATCTCCTTCTCTGTTATTACCGATGTTTATTTCTATTTGCCCCTGTATTGGTGTAGTGCCGGTATCTCTTTTAGAAGTAATGGCATCTCTTGAGTTGTTCAGAATATTGAGTATCACATGCTTAAATTCATTCGGATATCCTTCAGTAAATAGCGTTGTATCCCGCTCGGCTTTGATTGAAACATCTATATCGTTATTCTTAAATATTTGCACAATCATTGAGGTTAATTCCTCTACGGCAGACTTTACATTGAACCGGACTTTCTTTTTTGACGGCATGAAAAAGTTTCTGAAATCGTCTATCGTCTTTGACATAAATGATACTTGATTCATTGTTATATCAACAGCCCTTTCCATATATTTATCATTAAGTTCGCCGCATGCATAGGCATCTCTTAAATCCTGCACATTTAAACCTATAGCATTTAGAGGCTGTCTCCATTGATGCGCTATTAATCCTATCATCTCACCCATAGCTGCCATTTTAGATTGCTGGATGAGCATATATTCCTGCTGTCTCAGATTTTCTACGGCCACCCGCACCCTCTCATCGAGATTTCTGTTGAGATTGTTGAGTTCAAGGTTTTTTTCACTGAGTTGGATCGTCTTTCTATCGACCTCGACCTGAAGTTTTTCATTCCAAGCGGATATCTCATTATGGAGCGTGGCTATGGTTATCATCTGTCCGACGAAGTTGCTGAGAAGTACCATGAGATTGATTGTGTTTTTATCGAATGCCTCAACCATCGGGTGGCTGAAGTTCAGTACGCCGATAATCTTTTCATCGCTCTTTATCGGCACGCACAGGAGCGAAGATACGTCAACACTGTTATTATAGCTGGAAAATAAGGGATCCGTGGAGACATTGGGGGAGCTGATATATATCCCTGTTTCGGCCACCTTCCCTGCGATGCCGTCGCCGATGCTTATCTTTACGTCTTTTTTTTGTCTGCCGCCGCCCACATACCTGTCGCCCTTGCCACAGCCGGCCACGAGCCTCAGGCTCTTGCCTTCATCATCCAACATCATTATTGAACAGTTCTCTATCTCCAGTTCCCGTGAAAATATCTCCATCGTGTAGCGGCAGAGGGCGTTGATGTCTCTTACACTGGTATAGGCACCTATCTTTATCATAGCAGAAAGTGCCCTGATAGACATCTCGCAGTACTTTTCCATACTGTTTAGTGTCTGCATGTAAAGTTTGGTGTAGGTATCAATCTTACCGCACTCCGAGTATATTCTGAGGGCCAATGCGGCATCCTCTCCCTCAAGTCCATTGGGGTGTTGGAGTTTTAATCCTTCGCCGGTAAACACGGTTCCCAGCCAATCCATGAGTTTTCGTTCGGTCATCGTATTTTTGGGTTGCACATGTCGAAACCCTTTGAAATCATGTGTGCGACCACTTTGGCGGTTAGCTCTTCCAGACCCTTCGGCGAAAGCCCCATGATGTCAAGCGCCACAGGGTCCAGGCGATAACCCGGAGACTTCGTTATGGGGAAAAATCTCTCAGATATAATGTAATCGGCCAAGTGAATGACAGCAGTCTTTTCCCGTTCGGTATTTGCAAGGGCAGGCG
This sequence comes from Nitrospirae bacterium MYbin6, assembly GCA_002753305.1. GTDB lineage: Bacteria > Nitrospirota > Thermodesulfovibrionia > Thermodesulfovibrionales > Magnetobacteriaceae > Magnetominusculus. Next base: position 39,883 of record PEAC01000005.1, on the reverse strand, counting down.
TGTGGTGGTTGAGCAAGGTATAGGATATACCATTGGGCAGATTCCACTTGTCAATCAACCACATGCCAATGTGTGCGTGCGTAAATCCCATAATTTGTATTTCGGCATCGATAAACGGTGTACCAGCTTTGTTTTCAATGATAACCTTCGAGAATTGTTCAGGGAAATACCTGTTTAAGGCGATCAGGCCAATGTCGTGAAGTATGCCGTAGATGAAGACTTCTTCGCCGGAGTTTGGGTAAACGCGGCGCATGATAAATTCCGCAATCATACCCACGGCCAGCGAATGATTGAATAAGCGCTCAATGTCAAGGATTTTTGTCATGGACGGGGAGTCAAACATGGTCATCAGGGAAATCCCCAAGGCGATGTTTTTTACATTATTGGTGCCTATGCGGCTTATGGCCTTGGACACAACAGTGGTAGGCTGGTCCATACCGAAAAACGCCGAGTTTGCATAGCTCAATATCTTGGCCGATATTATGGGGTCTCTGGTTATTACATCCTCAAGTTTGTCTATCGTGGTGATATCATCGTTTATCATGCCCATAATCTTCTGGGCCACATCAGGAATGGTAGGCAGTTTCGATATCCTTTGGACGGCAATCCTCAGTGACTCGTCAGGGCATTCTAAAGCATCATCCATGATAGTATCATGTACTACTTTGAAATTTTTGTCAAGATGTTAAAACAATCCACAAACCTGTATAAGTGCTTGATTTTAAAGACGCGCCTGGAGGGACTCGAACCCCCAACCTACTGCTTAGAAGGCAGTTGCTCTGTCCTGCTGAGCTACAGGCGCTACTGCTGAACATGTTAACATAATTCCGGCGATGCCTGCAAGCCTCAAATATGCCGATTGCCAGGATACCGCTTTTTGTTTTTTTATGTCTTCCCGCAGCGTAATCCTTTATGATATAATTTTTTATTTACTTTACTTTCTCACTTAATATATCATATTTATGACAGTGTAGTTTCCATTGCTGAGGTTATTGTAAATGTAAACATATCATTATGTTAACAATAAGGGCTTATGAAAACACTTAAGGAATTACGAGAGAAGGCTGTCGCTGATGTCGAAATTATGGCTATTACCAGAGCACTTAAACTTGCAAAAGGCAAAAAAACCGCTGCCGCCATAGTTCTTGACGTAGACTATAAAACCCTTCTAACAAAGATTAAAAAGTATAATATCTCCTGAGGTGTTATGGAAGATACGCCATACCGGCAAGGTCTGCCGTTATGGTTAGAATGCCTAGGGGGCGCTAAGTTCGCGGTGGTGGCTTTAGGCTTCGGCCCTTATGCCCTTTAAATACGGTTTGCGTACTTTAACTCGTCAAATACTATTCTGAACACAGTCCCTTTTGCCCTGTCAAGTGTGACTTCCCCATGAAGCTGCGACTCCGCGATGCTTGTCACAAGCTGTAAGCCCAGGGATTCCGTCGTCCTGAAGTCTATTGCCATGTCCAGGCCAATTCCTGTATCGCCTACTGCCAGCTCGTATTTATTGCCGCCCAACTCTCTTATCCGCACGAAGATTTCCCCCTTTTGCCCCTTTTTAAAGGCGTACTTTAACGAGTTTGAGATTAGCTCGTTTATCACCAACCCGCATGGAATCGCCGTGTCTATGCCCATTGATATGCCGGCCGTGTCCACTGTAAACTTAATCTCCTTCGTATTGACCCCATACGAACTGAACAGCCCCAAACATAGATTTTTGACGTAGTCTCCGAAGTCAATCCGTGACAGGTCCTTCGAGTTATAGAGTTTCTCGTGTATCAGCGCCATCGAGCGAATCCGGTGCTCACTGTCCTTGAACATCGCAGAGAGCTTATTGTCCTTGACATATCTGGCCTGAAGCCTCAGAAGGCTCGATATCACCTGCATGTTGTTTTTTACCCTGTGGTGGATTTCCCGAAGCAGCACCTCTTTTTCCGTTAACGAGGCCATCAATGCCTTGTTGAGTTTTATTATCTCTCTCTGCCGGGATATCGACTCGGCACACATGGCAAGCATTTTTTTCAGATTCTCCAGCTTTATAGGTTTCACTATGTACTTGTCTATACCTATGTCTATGGCCGACAACAGAAATTCTACGTCCTTGTGTGATGTTGTGACAATTATAAAGGCGTCCGGGTTTACGTCCTTTATCGCCTTTGACATCTTCAGGCCGTCCATCACCGGCATTCGCAAATCTGTTATGACTATCTCCGGCATGTGCCGTTTGTAGAGCATTAACCCTTCTTTACCGTCTGAGGCGGTGAAGACTTCCCTCGCGTTTTTTGACAGGAACCGCATTAATGCCTTCCTCGCAGCTTCGTCGTCCTCTACATATAAGATGGCCAGTGCCTTGCTACATGATGCTTCCATACTCCGATTATAACACTTTCTCCTTTTAATATCGGCAGATAAAAACCATGCCCAATATGCTAACATAAGAAATGTATAAAAAAATATTGACTTATGTGCGCAATAAGATATTTAATAGAAGGGCTATGTATGGAATCAGGATATTGTCAGCCATTGTGTTAAGCCTTATGGTATGCGCGGCGTGTACAAAAAAGACCGTAAAACCCGCTTACGAAGGCCCAAAAGCGGCCTACGCAAAGGCCGGACAGCTTATTGATGACAAGGAGTACGAGGCCGGACGAGAACTCCTCACAGAGATTACCAACAGGGATACGGCCACGGATTATGCCCCACTTGCCCAGCTTAAGATTGCCGAGTCCTATATAAAAGAAGAAGAGTTCGAGGTTGCCTTGGAGGAATACAAGAAATTTCTCAAGAACTACCCGGACAATAAATACTCCTCTTATGCCAAGTACCAGGTTGCCACGTTGACTTTCAATAACATCGAAGGCCCTGACAGGGGCTACAGGGCAGCCTATACCGCCATAAAAGAATTCCAGAGCCTCAACGAGCAGTACCCAAGAAACCCCTACAAGGACATCGTCCCATTGAGAATCGAGAAAAGCCGCAATGTCCTTGCCGAGCATGAATTCTATGTAGGTGAATTTTATTATAAAAAAGAGGCATACGAGGCCGCTCTGAGACGATTCAACAACATATTAAACAAATATCCCGAATACCCTGATATGGGCAAGGTATACTTCCACATGGGGCTTTCCTATAAGGGCCTGAAGGACTCCGCTAAGACAAGGGAATTTATCGAAAAGGCCAAAGAAAACACCAAGGACACGGCCCTCTTAAAAAAGATCGACAAGGAGTTGTCTAAACTCAAGTATTGAGATACTATCCGGTTTTTCTTAACCTTACAAAGAAGAGGTGCGTCGTAATAGGCGGGGGAAAGGTGGCAGAGCGTAAGGTATTATCCCTTCTTAAGGCCGGTGCCGCAGTTACGGTGGCCAGCCCCGAACTAACGCCAAGGCTCATCGAACTCAAAGGCCGCGGCAGAATCACACACATCGCAAGGCAATACGAAGATGGCGACCTCAAGGGTGCATTTCTGGCCGTCTCCGCGGCCGGCGCCGCAGGATTAAACGATAAAATCGTCTCAGACGGCTGCCTTGTCAACGCAGCAGACGAACCCGATAAGTGCGACTTTATCGTCCCATCTACGGTAACACGCGGACAGCTCACCGTTGCCGTATCAACCTCCGGCATCAGCCCTGCCCTTGCAAGGACAATAGGGATACATCTGCGGCGAAAGCTAGGCAGGGATTTCGCATCATACCTGTCCTTCTTAAAGAGATTCAGAAAACAGGCAATCGCTACAATAAAAGATAAATCAAAAAAGGCCGCACTGTTAAGATTGGCCGGAAGTAGCGCCTCTGTCACTGCCGTTAGCGAGGGACGCCTGCAGGAACTTAAGGCCGACCTGACGCGAAGGCTTGAGGAGTTATCAAAATGAATTCCCTTACACACATCGACGAATTGGGAAATGCAAAGATGGTGGATGTTACAGAGAAGGCTGCAACCCGCAGAGAGGCAATTGCCGTGGGTTCGATAACAATGGCCCCGGCAACCCTGGCCCTCGTAAAAGGTGGCAACCTGCCAAAGGGAGACGTCCTCTCAACGGCGCGCATTGCCGGCATCATGGGGGCAAAACATACCTCAGCGCTTATCCCCATGTGCCACCCCATTAATATTACCTCCGTAACGATTGACTTTCAAATCAACAACGAGAAACACGCAATAGAGGCAGCGGCCACCGTAAAGACAGTAGGCGTAACGGGTGTTGAGATGGAGGCACTCACCGCCGTCTCCACCGCTTTACTCACTGTTTACGACATGTGCAAGGCCGTCGATAAGGATATGTCAATAACCGGCATCATGCTGATAAAAAAAACCGGCGGTAAAAGCGGCACATATGAGAGGCACGTATGATAAGGGTAAAGATCTGCGGTATAACAAACATGGAAGATGCCACGGCAGCGGTGGGCTTTGGCGCCGACGCTCTTGGATTCGTGTTCTATGAGAAAAGTCCCCGGCATGTTACCCCTGAGACGGCAGCCGGGATAATCAGGGGGCTTCCGCCATTTGTTACCACAGTCGGGGTGTTCGTAAACGAGCAAGAGACTGTGATAAACCAAACCAGGGAAATTGCAGGTATTGGCGTTGTCCAGCTCCACGGCAACGAAACACCTGAGATGGCCACACTCTGGCCACAGGTTATAAAGGCATTCAGGGTGAGGGATTTCACAGACCTGAGGCCGCTTGCAGAGTTCAGGGTATCGGCATATCTCCTGGACGCTTACTCTGAGGACACCTTTGGCGGCACGGGCAAGCTCTTCAACTGGGAAATCGCCATGGTGGCGCGCCAGTTCGGGCATGTTATCCTCTCAGGGGGGTTAAACCCCGACAATATTGAGGCCGCCGTCAGAAAGGTCTCCCCCTACGCGGTTGACGTAAGCTCAGGTGTTGAGGCCTCCAAAGGAAAAAAAGACCACGCAAAGCTCAGGCATTTCATAGAAAGGGCTAAAAAAATATATTAATTAAAATATAGCTTGCATTATTTATATTTATGTTGTATGATACATGTAAGAGTGGTCAAGTGGAAATAAAACGTATTTCGTTCATAGAGGCAAAATCGCCGGGAAACCACATATTCAGCAAGTTTCCTATACCCAGAGTTGGTTCAATACTCCTTTCGACTATTCTAAGGGACAGAGGATACGAAGTAAAGACGTTTATCGAAGATGTGGGCCGCCCCGACTGGACATTCATAGAAAGCTCCGATGTTGTATGTATCTCGACGATAACCTCCACGGCGCCAAGGGCATACAGGATAGCCGAAAGGATTAAGGCCAAGGGGATACCGGTAGTTATGGGCGGTGCTCATACCACGTTTGTCCCGGAGGAGGCCCTCGCGTATGCAGATTATATCCTGCGCGGCGAGGCAGACCTGTCCATCACCAAGCTCTTTGATTACCTTGAGCATGCCAAACCCTCGATAGACACGATTGAGGGGCTTTCATATAAGGACACATCGGGAAACTTTCACCACAATACGGACAGCGGCCGGTTTATGGAGTTAGACTCACTGCCCATCCCGGACGTCAGACTGGTACAGGAGTGGGACAAGATAAAAATATACCCAATCTCCACGTCGAGGGGCTGCCCGTTTAGCTGTAAATTCTGCTCCGTTATCAAGGTATTCGGAAGGCAATACAGATATAACTCCGTCGAGCATTCACTCAGGGAAATAAAGCACGCCTGTTCCAATTCCAAGGACAACATATTCTTTGTAGACGATAATTTCTCGGCAAATAAAAAACACACGAAGGAACTTCTCAGGGCCGTCATAGCGGAGAAAATCAAACCCTATTGGTCGGCTCAGGTGCGTACGGACGTGGCAAAAGACGAGGAGTTGCTCCGGTTGTTTGCCGATTCCGGCTGCCACATGCTATATATCGGGTTTGAGTCCATCAATCCCATTACGTTGCAGAACTATAACAAGGGACAAAACCTCGATGAAATCGTCAGATGTATAAAGACAGTCCAGGCCCACGGCATAGAGATACACGGGATGTTCGTCCTGGGCGCTGACACCGACGATGTGGATACGATAAGAAAGACAGCGGATTTCGCGATAAACCTCGGCATAGACACGGTTCAGTTTATGATACTTACTCCCCTGCCGGGGACACCATTCTTTGTGGAGATGCAGCAATCTGGCAGACTCCTGCACACGGACTGGAGCAAGTACGACGCCCATCACGTAAACTACATGCCGACGCTGATGAAGCCGCAGACCCTGCACATGGAGACATTTAAGGCGATGGGACGTTTTTATTCGTGGAAATACATAGCCAAACATGCGGCAAGGCTCGACTTCTTTCACGCGGCCGTTGGGTTTTACGGCAAGAAGGCAGTCAAGCAGGCCCTTGATGAGGCAAAAGACTACTTTGCCGCACTTAGCGGCGTATTAGACTCAAACGAGGTACACGCTACAGCCTGAGCAGTTTCTTCGCCACAGACTTTCTCACACTTAGTTCATACGCATCATGCACTACCGCCCTTGCGCCAAACCCCTCTTTCTGCTCAATAAGCTCTTTATTTAAGTACCGGCCTTCCCTTTCGTTCGATATGCCAAAGTCAAAGTAACGCTTCTCTTTATAATAGCCGTTGATAAGAAAGTCAAATATCAAATCAAGTGCCCCTTGAGCTTTCCCTTCTTCTGTACTTGATATATACTGTGCATGTGCAACGGTCCTGTTTTCATAGACAATGACACCTCCCAGGATACAGTTACCGCTGCTTGTGGCAACAAACAGCTTTATATTTTCTTTAAACCTATCGGCAAGCATCTTCAGTTCGCCCGGCGTATGGACGGCCGACGTGTTGTACTTGTCTCTCAGGGTATTGTTTACTATGGACATGAACGTATCGTAGTCTTCGCTTTGGGCAACTGCCAGGCCGGCCTTTACTGCTTTTTTAATGCCGCGGCGGCGCCTTTCCTGAAAATTGACTTTATTGGGCATAGATATCGTAGTTGTCACGTCACGCCTTGCCAGGACTGCGTTATTAATAAACAACGCGTATCTGTCCTCCTCCGACGGCACTATATGATAGATATACGGGACTGTTTTATATAAGAGTTTCCCGATTTTAACCTCACGCAGGTATTCTATCAATCTATCAAAGACCTCAAGCATCAAAGGCGTAGTCATGTCAAAACCGGAGATTATCCCCCCAAAGGTCAATCCCCCGTGGCTGCCCATCGTGTTATCATTGACATGGGCCGGCAGCAGGCCTATCAGTCTGTCCTTGTAATAAAACATCAGGGAATGGTCAATGAACCTGTCTGAGTGGTAATCCATGTAGTTTCTATTGAAAAGGAACAGCCCGTTCTTAGACGACGCGACAAACTCATTCCACTTAGTCTCGTCTTTTTTGCCATATCTTACGATTTCGACACGGTTATCCGAGGACTGCATAACCTACCCCTGTCCTACCAAAATCGTTGCCGTTGTAAAACATATATGCCGTCCCTTTTACTGTAATCACCGCCGCGTAGCATACCGTCTCAGAATCCCAGCCGCTGCCTGAGACGTCTATCCCCGCTTCATCGTCTTTTCTGCTCCACAAAACACCGTCAGATGATTCGGCATAGCCGATTCTGTAACCCTTGTGCTTTATTCTTATAGAGTAAAACATTTTATATATGCCGTTTTCGTGTATCACATATGGGCGGCCAAAGCCGTGCTCCTCTTCGCTGCCTATGTCTATACAAATCTTCCCCTCCGGTGGCCAGTTTATGCCGTCTTTGGACTCAATATAGTTAATTGTGTAAACAGGCATGGGCTTGCCATCTATGTCAATCCAGCCGCTGCCGGCAACATACCACATTTTAAAATAATCGCCTTCATAAACAACGAACGGCCCGCCTCTGAAGTACAGCTCCTTGTCGCTACGCTCCAGAATGGGCACTTGTCTGAGCCTCTGAAACTTGCCGCCGCTGCTTAACGCAACACCTGTTAGAAGCCTGTATCTTATCCTGTGGCCAAGTTCAAACCCCGCATAGTATGCCATCTTTGTTTTATCAGGCAATGTGACGACTGAGCATGTTAACGCGCCATTTTCGTCAAACGTCCCCGGCGCCCCTATGTCAAGCAAAGGTTCATTGGAAATTGAGATGACCTGTGATACATCATTTGCCGATACATCAATATACCCTAATCTCCCAATACCCTTATCATCACAAAAGGTTAAATAGATACGTAGTATATCTGGCGTCAGAAGCTCCGGTACCGGGACCATGGCATGTGTCTTTGCCCAGTGGAGACTGCCGTCCGGGCAGAATATCAGGCCCTTCTTTATCCATTTCATAAACGGCGCACCCTACTCTTTCCGGGTCAACAATGTCGAGGCGTTGGCCTTATACACATCACCTTTAGCGGTATCCTGCAGGATTGTCGTTCCCGCCCCGATGATGCAGTCCTCCGCGATATTTATGTTATTCGCTATGGTACTGTTTACGCCAAAAAAACAACTCTCACCGACGTTGCAAAACCCTGAGATGACTACGTGAGAACTTATAAAGCAGTTGTCCCCTATAACGGAGTGGTGCCCTATGTGATTGCCGCTCCATATGATTACGTTGTCCCCTATTTTGACAAACGGCTGGATAGTATTGTCTTCAAAGATAAAACAATGCTCCCCAATTGCGGCATTTCTCCAGACAAAGGCCCGTGAGCTAATGTACGAGGCGATTAAAAACCCCTTGGCTTTGGCCTCCCGATACAGTCTTGTCCGCAGCTTGTTGCGCCTGGTATACGATATAGCGGCAAAGACATAATGCTCGTCCGCGTTGTACCTTATCTGAAGCTCTTCAAACGGGACAACCGGCACCCCAAACATCTCATCAGCCTGAATAAAATTCCTCTCGACACTGAACGCTACGACATCATACGGCGAATCATGCGTAAAATACTCATACGCCACCTCCGCGAAGGCACTCGTACCAACTATTATCAGTTTTTTCTCTTGTGCCATGTTGAAACCTAGTGTTTTACGATTAAAATATCCTCTCTCCTTGTGGCAAGAGGGAGGTGTCTCCCCTGGGGCATCACATATGACTCACATCCAGCGTTTCTATAGCGTTGCAGGATAGACAATACAATGGCGTCGTCAATTTTCCCCTCGTCCAATTCCATAAAGCGCACTACCGGTGTCTCATCCCGGCCAGTGAACTGCTTATGCATCTCTATGCCGGCCTTAGACGAGAAAAACCTCTTTCTTTTTGTAATATTGGGAATGTCCCCAAGGAAAAGCTCACCCCCACCATCTCTCAGGAGGGATACGGCGCTGTCTGTGAATATAAATGGATTCATATCAAGGAATACGTGCTGCATTACGCTATAGACAATGACGGCGTCTACCTTGCCGATATGCCTATCTATGGCGGCAATGGAGTCAGGGAATTTTCCGGGGTGTTTCTCTATGAAATGCCTGTCCGGCAGATGAGAGAGCATCTCATCTGAATCACATAGAATCAACGTGGATTGGTTCCTCTCACATAAATCTATGAGCATATGGGGTAGTTCACTACACCCCGGTCCTATGTCGGCGATGACCTTACCCTTGCCTCTCAGCGCGTGTACCTTGCTTACAATATCGTCAAAGATGTTTTTCTCTGAACCTTTTCGATAGCTGTCAGGGAACCCGATCTTCTCGTAGCAGGAGAGACGGCCATCTTTCGCCATAGCCCGGAAGGATTCATATGTAAGGTTTTCAAATTTATTCATATGCGCGTGCGAAATAAAAAAATACCCTTAATGCCTGGGGTTGCTAACCCCTTGACCCATGGGCAACATTAAGGATATTCTAACACAGGTATTTAAATAAATAAAAGGCTCAACCAATACAATGAAAACGGCTGTTAACGATTGTAGAATAATCAAGTTGCCCAAGATACCTGACCCCAGAGGAAATCTCACCTTCATAGAGGGCCAGGGGCATATTCCGTTTGCCATTGCCCGCGCGTACTGGATATATGACGTGCCTGGCGGTGAACTCAGAGGCGGGCACGCTTATAGAGAGATGGCAGAGTTTATCGTATCTCTGTCTGGAAGTTTCGACGTAATTGTTGACGATGGGTCAGAGAGAAAGATATTTTCATTAAACCGCTCCTACTACGGCCTCTATGTGCCTGAGATGCTCTGGCGGCACCCTGAGAATTTCTCCACAAACTCACTCTGCCTCATCCTTGCCTCACGGGCATTTTCTGAGGACGATTACATTCGCAACTATGAACAATTCAAAGAGATAAAGGCACAGCAGTGAACTCAACAATCGACGATTGCTCTATAATTAATCTGACGAGGATACAGCGGGCTGAGGGCAGCATCACGCCGGTCTATGGCTCATTGCACATACCGTTTGACATAGCGCGCGTGTACTACCTCTATGACGTACCGGGTGGGGCCAACCGCGGCGGACACGCCCACAAAGCGCTCCGGCAGCTTATCGTCTCCGCGATGGGCTCGTTTACCGTAGTAGCAGATGACGGCCAGAGAAAAAGGCATTTCACTCTGAGCAGGGCATATTATGGGATTTACATGCCCAATATGATATGGAGAGAACTCGTAGATTTTTCTTCGGGCGCAATATGCCTCGTCCTGGCGTCCGATAAATATGACGAATCCGAGTACATCAGAAACTACGACGAATTTATAAGGCTGAAACGGCTATGATATTTGTCCTTGACGAGGGTTTTTTCATCAGGTGCGTCAGAGACTATGATGCTATAGGCTATTTTTACCGTTTAACGCAATTGCACACCTGTGCCGTTTCCTCAAGTTCGCTACCGGTGATTGGGCAGGTGTTTAAAAACGATTTACCATATTACAATCAATATAGAGATACTCTCAAATCTATAAAAATCATCAAGACCCCACCCTATGTGGACCTTGACGACCCACTGGCCAAGGCCGACATGGGCGCGTACCTGGTATCGCTGTCCGCCGCCACCATATCCGCTCTGGTGGTAACCGAAAACAGAGAATTCCTGAGGCTCTCCAACATTGCCATAAGCCCGGAGGATGCCTGTAACATGGTACCTACGGTCGGGGATGTCAGCTTTCTTGATCTGAAGGCCGTCAATTTTCAGTATTACGAGGGGTTTGAACGCGCCATAGACGACATATTCAAAAGTGGGCACTATATACTTGGACCTCAACTGGAGGCGTTTGAACGCGAGTTTGCCGCGTACTGCGGTGTAACGTACTGTGCCGGAGTGGGAACCGGCCTTGACGCCCTTGAGCTGATTCTCATGGGTTATCTCACCTTAGGGATTTTTAAACAGGGCGACGAGGTCATAGTCCCCGCAAATACCTTTATCGCAACCATCATAGCTATAGCCAACACAGGGCTTGTACCCGTTTTAGTCGAGCCTGACATTAATACATACAACATCGACCCGATAAAGATAAAAAAGAATCTGACCGCGAGGACAAGGGCCGTGATGCCCGTACACCTCTATGGCAGGTGCGTGGAGCTTGCCACAATTTACGAGATAGCGGCCCGGCACGGCCTGAAAATCATAGAAGACGCCGCCCAGGCACATGGGGCGCTATACATGGGGAGGCGAACCGGGGCGCTTGGAGATGCCGCGGGGTTCAGCTTTTACCCGGGCAAAAACCTGGGAGCCCTTGGGGACGGCGGATGTGTTACCACAAACGACGAAGCGCTGTACCACACCGTAGCCGCCCTCAGAAATTACGGTTCGGAAATAAAATATGTAAATATGATAAAGGGTACGAACAGCCGCCTTGACGAACTCCATGCAGCCATGTTGAGAGTAAAACTCTGCCGTCTCGACGCCGATAACGAGGCAAGAAGGCGGATAGCCGCATATTACAGGAAACACATCACAAATAAAGAAATAATTATCCCGTCTGTCGATGGCGAATCCTCGCATGTCTGGCATCTGTTCGTCATAAGGACGAAAAAGCGTGATTCCCTGATCGATTTTCTCAGAGGCAGGGGCATCCATGTACTGATACACTACCCGATACCGCCACATAAACAAAAGGCATTCCCACAGTGCAACGTGCTGTCCCTTCCCGTTACGGAGCAAATCCACTCCGAGGTGTTAAGCCTGCCCATAAGTCCGGTCTTAAGAGAAGACGAGGCCGAAAGGGTCGTAATGGCACTTAACGATTACGCCGGATGATTTTAACCCGCGCGGCTTATTTTTTGATTACTCGTTTTAGCATATACCCGGTCCGATACATGGCGAATCGGATTTTAGCGGGGTCAAACGCGGTCAACTGGCTTTTTATGAAGTAATAAACAGCAAGCGTCCAGTGTCTGTCCTCAGCAAGAGATAGGAACAGATCGAAACAGGCATTGGCGTAGGCCTTTGTCTTCAGATGTGGGGGTGTGAATTTATTGATGTATCCGAATCTCAGCCTTCGCATCTGGCGGTAGTCGTTGTGGAGGTTTGCCTTGTGGAGCCGGTATTTTACGAGGGGTTTGTCAACGTAGGCGAAATGTCCGCCCGAATTATTAATCCTTTGGAAGGCCTTGAGGTTGATGACGAGGTCGTCGCCCAGGAGGTCTTCGTCCCACGCGCCAATGCCTTCAATGAATTCACGTCTAATCAGGGCGCCAACGGTATGGAAGCCATCGGTGTTTGTATAGAGATACTCAAGGATTTGAGCAGCCGGCCTTGATATAAGAAGTTTTTTATTCTCATCAAAGAGTTCCGAGATGATTTCCCCATCGCAAAAGGAGTAGCCGTTGCCGTAGACGATTACCATATCGGGGTCGTCGATGAAGAGCCGCGCCTGAGAGTCAAAGCGGCCAGGCAGAAACACATTATCGGATGAAAACGGGGCAATCAGGGCGCCGGTTGAGAGCCTGAAGGCCTTATTGACGGTCTTGCTGACGCCAAGATTTTTTTCATTAAAGGAAACCTTCATAGGGATGGGCGAAATGTCACTAAGGCGAGCCAGAATCTCCGGTGTCTTATCTGTTGAGGCATCGTCAACGACGATGATTTCGATATTGGGATAGTCCTGTCCCCAGATGCTGCGAATAGTCTCCTCAACATACTTCTCGTGGTTATAAGCCGGTATAATGACGCTGATAAGGGGAAACTCGCCCATCGAACACGCTCCCTGTAAATTATTCTGAAGCCTCGCAGGCATTCTACCAAAATACGGGAAATTTATCAACTGTCCTGGCCACCGGCAAGTTATCCCAACTGCGGCCAGTGTATCCCCACCTTTTTGGGGCACTCAAACCTTGACAAAACAGGCATTCATATAGTGTACTAGATGAATGGCCTGACGAATACCGTAACCCGTACCGGTTAATTCTGAAATAAGCGTCGTGTGCGCCTGTGAATATTATAAAGTGGATATTATAAAAAGGATAATAAAATACAGGCAACTGTTTATCGTACTCGTATGGAGGGAGTTTGCCGTAAGGTACCGCTATACTATAATCGGCATCATGTGGGCCGGGTTACAGCCGCTTTCGATGATGCTCCTGTTTACGTTTATTTTTACATATATCATGAAGTTACAGGTCTCCAGCTATCCGTCCTTTATTTTCTACTTCGCGGGGCTGATACCGTGGACCTTTTTTGCGCATTCCCTTAACTCATCCATTCCTTCTCTGACAAACCATTACCAACTGATAACTAAGATATATTTTCCACGCGAACTGCTCCCACTGTCAAGCATTATTGTGGCCTTGGTGGATTTCATCATATGTGCCGTGATACTGTTTGTGTTTATACTTATTTTCAGAATCCCGCTTACGTGGAATGCCTTATGGATATTTCCGCTGATTGTACTGCTTATTGTGTTCACCACGAGCGTGTCGTTGTTTTTGGCCGGCCTTAATGTGTACTACAGGGATGTCAGGCTTGCCTCTAATTTTCTCATTCAGCTGTGGTTTTTTATGTCTCCCGTCATGTACTCGGTTGACTCGCTGGGGACGAAGATGAAGATGCTGTTATTCCTTAATCCCCTTACGTTTATTATCGAAAACATGCGCAGGGTGCTGCTTGAGGGCAGGGGCATAGTGCCCTGGCAGATGCTTTTTGTGTGTGTGGTGATAGGCATATTTTACGTAGTATTGTGCAGGTTTTTCATAAAAATAGAGAGGGCCTTTGCCGATGTCATCTGAGTACGCCTTGCAGCTTGACGGCGTGTGGAAAAAATACTCAAAGACCGAGTTTTTTCACAAGTCAATCCGCGAAGAAGTAGTTGGCCTTTTCAAATGGAAAAAGGACGGCACTTCTCTAAGCAAAGACGAGTTCTGGGCGCTTAAGGACGTTAATCTGAGATTAAAAAGGGGTGAGGCCATCGGGCTATACGGCGCCAATGGCGCGGGGAAGACCACGATTCTCAAGGTCGTCTCCTCAATTACGTATCCGACAATAGGAGACATAACCGTAAACGGCACAGTTGCGCCGCTTATCGAAGTTGGCGCAGGGTTTCACCCTGATCTCTCCGGCAGGGAAAACATCTACGTAAACGGCACAATAATCGGTATGCAGATAAAGGAGATTAAGGCAAAGATGGACAGTATCGTAGGGTTTTCCGAACTGGAGGGTTTTATAGACATGCCCGTAAAGAAGTACTCCTCCGGCATGTACCTTCGTCTGGGGTTTTCCGTAGCCGTAAACAGCTCTGCGGAGGTTTTACTGTTTGACGAGATCCTCTCGGTAAGCGACAAGGCCTTTCAACAGAAGTGCGTCGATAAGATAAAGGAGCTGAAACGAGAAGGCCGTTCAATCATAATGGTGTCCCATAATCTGGCCCTGCTGCGGGAGACGGCAGATTCGATTTATCTTATAAAAGACTGCACCGCGGTGCCAATGCCTGAGGAGTAGTGGGCCAGTTTGGTATTTGACTATAGAAAATCAGGTATGGTATAATTAAGTAAAACCTTTTTTGAGGAGAGAATATGAAAAAAGTATTCATTTTTTGGGATAACTCAAATATTTTTATAAGCGGAAAAATGGTAGCATCTGAAATTGAAGGCAAAAACGCATATTATCAGTTTAGGCTCCAGTTTGATAAAATTTTGGAACTTGCAAGTGCTGGACGCGAAATAGAATATGCAATAGCAGTTGGTTCCGTTCCTCCCGAATTGCGTCAAGTTTGGAATAAAATGGAGCAATTAGGAATAAATGTTGAAAAATATGAAAGAGGTTCAGATTCAAATAAAGAGCAAGCTGTAGATCAAGCCCTCCAGGTCAGTATGCTCAGGAAGGCTTTTGACTATAATGGAACCCCTGGGATAGTTGTAATGTTAACAGGGGATGGCCATGGTTTTCTCGATGGAGTAGGTTTTCATGCCGATTTGGAAAGAATGCATGTTAAAGGTTGGGAAATTGAAATCATCGCGTGGGAAAAAACCTGCAATTCGAGATTGAAAATATGGGCTCAAGATGTTGGTACTTTTATTCGCCTTGAGGATTACTATGAAAGCGTAACATTCCTTGACGATGAGAATGGAGTCATCCGTAACTCAAAACCATTATCATTGGATAACAGGATTAAATCAACTTAATTATTTCTTCAATGTCCCACTATCCCCTGCCGATGCCATTTGACCAAATATCCACAAATCGAGTAAAATCAGGAATGTACCATCTGGAGCTGATAACATTATCTGGAGCTGATAAAACTATCCGGCAGGGCTGGCGATGCGTTTAGCGATTGACGCCACTATCTTAGAAGATGCGCGCCCCTCCGGCATTGGAATGGCCGCCATAAATATAATCAACGAACTGGCCTCATTGCACGATGACCTTATCGTGTGGACAATTGAAGACTCCATGTTAAAGGTTGACGGAGGACGGGTAAAGAAGATATTCACAAATTCGCGGCGTGCCCTTGGCGGCAACATCTATCTTGCACGGGCCGCGTGGACACAGTTTGTCCTACCATCGCTCATAAAAAAGTCTAAGGCCGATGTGTTTTATACCCCTATACCAGAGGGAATTCTCCATCCGCCCGTGCCTCAGGTTGTCACCGTATACGACATTGCGCCACTCCTATATAAGGACAATGTCCCTCTCCTGAGGCATCTGAGCTTTAAGTACAGGCTTCCGTTAGTATTTCGCAGGGCTAAGAGACTTATAGCTATGTCAGAGAATACAAAAAAAGATATAATCGGGCAATATGGAATCTCAGCCGATGCTATTGAAGTCATACATGGGGCTATCGACAAGGGACATTTTAAGCATCCCACGGCCGCAGAAAAGGCCGCCGTGCTTGGCAAGTATTCCCTTGTTGAGGGCAGGTATTTCTTGTACGTAGGCAGCGTATTGCCCTCCAAGAATATAGAAACCCTTATAGAGGCCTTTAGTTCAGTCGACAAGACTTACACCCTGGTTATAGCCGGCAAGAGACCCGACGAGGCATATGAGCGGCGCCTTACGGGGATGGTAAGGGAACGTTTGATAAACAACGTGAGATTCCTTGACTATGTGCCATATGACGAATTGCCGGTGCTGTATAACTGTGCCCGCGCCAACATGCTGGTGTCGCTGATAGAGGGTTTTGGGCTGCCGCCGCTTGAGGCAATGGCCTCCGGGACGGCAGTAATAGTGTCAAACAGGGGAAGTCTCCCGGAAATTGCAGGGGAAGCCGCCATCATTGTGGACGCACTGAGCATTGAGGAGATTGCCGGGGCAATGAAACGCCTTGCACATGACGATAGTCTGAGGGCCGAACTGATAAGAAAAGGGCGCGCTCACGCCAGGAAGTTCTCCTGGAGGCTGACGGCAGAACGGATACTCAACGTCTGTAAGGATTCAGCTTAATACTTGGTTTACTATGACTGGAGGAATATAAGGTGAAAGTTTTGGTAACTGGCGGGTGTGGTTTTTTGGGTTCACATGTGTGCGAGTTCTATATACGCAGCGGGGCAGAGGTGGTTTCCTATGACAACATGACAAAGCATGAGTTGCTGCGGACAGGGTTTGCCGCCGACGAGGCACGCAACTTCAATCTTGGCTACCTGAAGGGCCTGGGCGTGAAACTCGTTACAGCCGATGTGAGAAACTTTGAAGAATTGACAGACAACGCGAGCGGCTGCGATTATATAATTCACACAGCGGCCCAGCCCGCTATGACAATAAGCTGGGAAGACCCGCGGCTCGATATATCGACAAACGTGCTTGGTACGTTCAATGTCCTCGAGGCGGCAAGGCAATTAAAAATCCCCACCGCAAGCTGCGCCACAGTCCATGTCTATGGAAATAAGATAAACGAGACCCTTTCAGAGGGCGCTATGGCATACGAAAGAGACCCCGCCGCTATCGACGAGACACACCCCACATTAGAGGGTACCCTTACGCCGCTTCATGCCTCAAAGGCGGCCGCTGATGTCTATGTTCGCACCTATATTGAGACCTATAAGATTGACGCGGCCAGCTTTCGCCTTACGGGGATATACGGCACAAGGCAGTTTGGCGGTGAGGACCATGGCTGGGTAGCAAACTTCGCCATCAGAAGCATCCTTGGGCGTCCCATAACGATATTCGGCACGGGCAAGCAGGTCAGAGACATTGTCTACGCCACGGACGTGTGCGAGGCCTTCCACGCCTTTTATAAGACCAGAAAGCCGGGTATATACAACATCGGAGGCGGCAGAAGGACCGCCATCTCCCTTTTGAAATGTATCGAAATCCTTACGAAGATAAACGGGGCGCGGCCAGAGGTGCGCTTTGGGCCGGACAGGCACGGCGACCTCAGATACTTCATCTGCGATATAGAAAAGGCGCGGTGCGACCTCGGCTGGTCCCCTACTGTGATGCCCGAAGAGGGCATCACAGCGCTGGTTGACTGGATAAAAAACACAGGCCTGTTCTTTATCGATAAGGCAGTCCAATGAAGGCGCTGCTTTTAGCTGGAGGCCGTGGCAACAGGATAAACGAACTATCAGCCGCCCATAACAAGTGTATGATTAACATAGGCGGCAGGCCCGTTATCGAGTATGCCCTTGAACGTGCCGTTGATACGGAAGTAGATGAAATAGTTCTCGTTGTCGGGTACAAGGCCGAGGAGATAATCAACGCCTACGGAAATATATACAAGGGCACACCTATAAAGTATGTCATTCAGTGGGAGCAAAAGGGCCTGGTACACGCGATGGAATGCGCCAGGGACACGATAGCCGGTGAGGATTTCCTCTTGTTACTTGGTGATGAGCTTATGGTTAACCCACGGCATCGGCAGATGATAGAGGAGTTTAACTCAAGCGGGGTGTTTGGCGTCTGCGGTATCTTATGGGTTGAGAACACTGATTTGATAAAACGAACATATACAATGATTAAAGACGGCACGGGGCGCATATACCGCCTGGTAGAGAAACCCAGGACTCCGCTGAATAATTACATGGGTACGGGTAGCTGCGTCTTCAAAAACGAGATATTCGAGTATGCCGCCGTAACACCCATCCACCACCAGAGAAAAGAGAAAGAGCTGCCGGATCTGATTCAGTGCGCCATAGACGACGGCAAGACGGTGAAATCGTTTGACATTTGTGACCGGTACGCCAATATTAATTCATTTGTCGACCTTAGCGAAGCGGAGGGGTTTCTTAAATAAATGGCGATGAGGGTATTAATCGTACAGCCGTCGATGAACATCTATGGAGGGGCGGAACTCGTCATCGTAAAGTTGGCCGAGTATCTGGCAAATACGGGCATAGAGCACGCCCTCGTTACGACAAACATCCTGCCGGAAATAGAGAAAGACCTGTGCCGCACGACGATTTTTAAATCCCCGTATAAGCGCTCAGATAATTGGCAGCTTGATGCGCTCAAAGACATGTGGCTGCTGAATAACGCCGTCAGGCGCCACGGCAAAAAGTATGACGTTATAAATATTCATAACTGTCCCGCGGAGTTTTCCGTTTTTCCGGCGAATTTCCCAGCATTTTTCTCAACATCCAGGCCGGCCGTCTGGTTGTGTAACGAGCCGCCCGAAGTATCTCTCGGCTCATTGGCCGGGGACAACGAGATGCCGATCATGTTTGCTCAAAAGGTCTTTTATGCCACCGGCAAACAGATAGTTAAACGTTACGTAAAGCAGGTTGTCGTCTCCGACAAATTCAACGCGCGGCGATTTGCCGAAATCTATTCTATGGAGCCTCATGTTATTCACTATGGTGTTGACTATGATTTCTTTTCGACTGTGCCGGAGGATTTTTATGTCAAACGAGGTGGTGAGTTCATAGTCCTGCACGTGGGGCGGCTGACGGAGTTTAAGAATCAGAAAGAGAGCCTTAGATGTGTTAAAGTATTGAAAAAAGAGATACCCGGCATAAGGCTCGTCCTTGCCGGATACGGTGAAGGAGCATACGTAAACGAACTGAAAAGCTATGTCCTGGAGGAGGGCCTGCAGGAGCATGTCCTGTTCAGCGGGCACGTAAACAGGGAGCGCCTGAGGGTGTTTTATCACCGCGCTGATGTCCTTCTGCACCCGATAAGGCCGCAAGGCGGATGGCTGACGCCGTTTGAGGCCCTGTCAAGCGGCACGCCGGTTATTGTCTCAAAAGAGATGGCCGCCTCTGGCATAATAGAAGACGAGGGGATAGGCATCGTAACGAACGATTACGCCGCAGCGCTCAGAGAGGTATATCGCAGCCTCAGAAAGTATAAAGACACTGCCACCTACGGAAAGTTATATATAAGAGACAACCTTCGCTGGGAGAATTTCGGCGCCGCAATGGTGAAGGTCTTTCAGTCAGCCAGCCAGATAGACAAGGCAGGGCCGTTGACAACATAATAAACAGGATGTATCCCAATACTGTCCGGCATGGAAGTTGTTGACAGGGTCGATAGAATAAGACTTTGCCGGGGTGCTGCATTCAGGTTCACGCGGGCGCTTTGTGTATATCCCTGTCGCTGTACTCTTGCCATTTTAAAAGACCACCTGCTATACTAAATATTGTAAATTACAATATTACATAGGAGGCTGCCACATGCTGCGGAAGGTAAACGGAAACTTCCAGATAACCCTGCCGGCAGAGTTCAGGAGGAGGTTTGATGTACACGCGGGGGATTTATTAGAGGTAGTCGAAAGCGAGGAAGGCGTTATGTTCCGGCCTGTAGACATAGAGCTTAAAAGAAAGCAGGCGCTTAAGAAGCTGCACGTTATTTATGAGAAACTTTCCGATAATCCTTATGCTGATTTGCCGGAAGATGAAGTTATGGAAATCGTCAATGAAAAAATAAGAGAAGTCAGAGAAGCCGAAACAAAGGTTCAATCCATTTCCTGAATATTTTCGATGAGGGTTATTCTTGATTGCAATGTTCTTATTTCCGCCGGACTTAATGCAGGTACTTGCCGTGATTTAATTGATGAGGTTATTTTAAAGCATCAGTTATTTCTTTCTCATAGTATTATTGCAGAATATGAAAGGGTTATTAAACGATTTGAGCTAAATCCAATGGCAACTAAAATATTTGGTGAAACCGTTCCCGCAATTTTAGAAGTGGCTACAATAGTTGAGCCATTAGAGAGTTATTTTAAATTAACCGACCATGACGATGAAATTTATCTTGCCACCGCTCTATCGGCTAAAGCTGATGTAATTATTACTGGCAACAAAAAACATTTTCCTTTCGATGAATATAAGGGCGTGAAGATTTTAAGCCCAAGAGAATTTTTAGACTTAAGGGTTTAGCCTGGATGTCTGTATTATAGCCATCTTTAGTTGTAATGAACTACATTTAATTGTACAGTGGTTATAAAACTCCCACCTGCACTGTAAGACAGGTCAGGCAATTACGTAACTAGACAGACAAGGCAGGGCCGTTGACAACACCTCTTAATTTACTGCAATGCCGACGAATTAAACTTTAGCAGGGCTTCCCAATTAATCTTACCTTCCGAGCAAAAAGACCTTCCGAACTCGAACGTAAACTCGTTAATTAATCTGGCGTATGATTCATAGAACTCGTCGTTCTTTACTTTTGCCTTATATCCTAGTGGTTCAATTATTGTTATATATAGAAGATTGTTCCCTGAAATGAATTCCCAGAATCTCTGACCACAGAGCTTTAGATAATCTCCCTTATCGGGCTTGCTGTCCCTGCCATAGCAACAACCGTTCACTGAGACTATGTTTGTCTTCGATGTGTTTGTACTCAGGATCTTCTTCGCCTTTTTGAAATTATCTTTCATTTTATTAATCTGGCTGCTGTTGCCCCAATTCGGACCTGATTTAATTGTGACAATATACTTAATATCATCCTTATCGAATTCAAGGTCGATTCCCTCGGCGGCTGATTTCTTACCACCATAGACCTCCGCACATATGAAAACAGCCAATCCTTCCAGAAATTCGCCAAAAATAGTCTCTTCCTGTGAAGATAGATAGGCATCAAGGAGCGTTTTGACTAAATCCTGAGCGGTCAGGATGTTTTTTGCTTTGAACAGGTAAGGGTTTTTTCTCATCAATATTTGATTCAACTTTAGTTTTGCAAGGCTATATATCCTTTTCTCATGAAAAACACCAATGTTATATTCTACATAGGTTCTTATTATATCAACATTTAGCTCTTTCATCGATTAAAATAAGCAATACTTTACCGGGGCAATCTTTTCTTTTACCATTTCATAATACTCAGCCATAATTTCAATACCAATCGAGTTTCTCATCATTCGCTGCGCAACAATGACCGTTGTCCCCGAACCCATAAAAGGATCAAGAACCGTATCTCCTGCCTTTGTGAATAATTTTATGAACCACTCAGGCAACGCCTCCGGGAATGCCGCGCTGTGGTCTCTGTTGTTACATTCCGTTGCCAGATGTATAACATTAGTGGGATATACCTTATCCCTGTTTAACCAATTGGAGATGTTTTTACCAAAGTTGCTTCCACTTTTGGATAAATCCCTCACCTTGTCCGTGTCGCTTAGGTTTCTCAATCTGTCCCTGGCCCAGTCGCCGACGGGAACCATTACTTCATCCTGATACATGTTGAATTTTCTGTTTTTATTGAACTGCAATAACCTCTCCCAAGCGTCCCGGAAACGATTCGGCCATCTGCCGGGATAACAGTTCTTCTTATGCCAAATGAATTCCTCCGTCCACAGCCATCCCTGTTTGCGCATCTCCAATATTGTCTCGATAACGTATGTATGCCTTTCACCCTCTGCTGCCCGCTCTTTGATATTCAAAATAAATGTCCCGTCTGGTTTTAAGACCCTTAACAACTGGGTAGCAATTGGTAAGAACCATTCTACGTATCTATCCGGGCTGATACCGCCGTAGGTGGCCTTTCTGCTGTCTGCGTATGGCGGCGATGTGAATATTAAATCTACGGAATTATCCTGTATCTCAGCTAATTCTTCCCTGCAATCGCCGTGCATCAGGTTTGTCAATACAGCCATGGTAATTATTGTAAGCCTTTAATCAGGACTAAGTCAATGTGCGTGGGGTGCGGTTGCCCTGTTAAACTCTCTGCATAAGTTGGAAAATGAAATGTTATTATACACGCATGGCTGATATGGTTGAGCAGAAAAAAATACTTGTCAGGGGTGTGAACTGGATTGGGGATGCCGTGATGTCGGCTCCGGCGCTTTGGGCGGTTAAGAGGGCCTTTCCCGATGCGGACTTGACGCTGTTGGTGAATCCTGTGGTTGCCCCGCTTTTTGAGAAAGACCCGCACATTGCGGCGTTAATCGAATATTCACAGACATTCAGGACTCTGTCCGGCAGGCTGCGGCTTGCCGCCAGGCTGAAAAGTGAGAACTTCACCACGGCTGTTCTGCTTCAAAACGCCTTCGACGCGGCCTTAATAGCGTGGCTTGCCAGGATTGACAAGCGTATTGGCTACAAGAGAGACGGCAGGGGAATCCTCCTGACAAAGGGCATTCCCATAACCGGAGAAACCCTCCGGCTTCACCATGTGCGCTATTATTTAAACATGCTCAATTTGGCTGGATTTACCGCCCCATACCGTCTGCCGTGGATTTATCTTACTGCCGGTGAGAGGGCCGCGGCCCTGGGGAGACAGGCTCATCTGAAACGGCCCGTAATTGGCATTAACCCCGGGGCGGCCTTCGGTTCGGCAAAGCGCTGGGCGCCGGAGAGATTTGCACGGTTGATTGAGCGGATTATCAGAGAAAAAGGCGGCAGCGCCGTCTTGTTTGGCTCCCCAAAGGACATCGAAATATCCGCCGCAATTTGCGGCCTTATCGACCCGGAACTGTTAGCAGCCGACACGTTTTTAGATTTAACCGGCAAGACCGGCGTCAGAGACCTGTGCGCCAGTATCGCCGCCTGTGATCTTATGATTACAAACGACTCCGGCCCCATGCACATAGGGTACGCGGTTGCAACGGCAGTGCTTGCCATATTCGGCTCTACCGCGCCGTGGCTGACCGGCCCGCCGGAGATTCCCGTACACTCTGAATTTGCGTACCGGCACCGGGTGCTCAGAAAAAACCTCATCTGCTCCCCATGCTTTAAGCGAACATGCCCATATGGACATCTACGGTGCATGATGGATATATCTGCCGATGAGGTGTTCAACGAGACAGATATCCTCCTGGGGCAGAGAAAGGCGGTCTTTTTCGACAGGGACGGCACACTCTGTGATGACGCGCACTATCTGAATAGTTTCGATGGCTTCCGCCCATACGCCGGGCTTGACAGGCTCAGGGCACTCAGCGACAAGGGTTTTCTTTTAATCGGAATATCCAACCAGTCTGGCATCGGACGCGGGATTGTCGATGAGGAATTCGTACAGGCGCTCCATCAGGTGTTTATTGACAAATATGGATTTGACGATTTCTACTACTGCCGCCACGTCCCGGGGGATAACTGCGCGTGCAGAAAACCCTCGCCGGGGATGCTCCTGAGGGCAAGGGCTGAGCACGCCATAGACTTAAAGAATTCCGTATTCGTAGGCGATAAAGACGTCGACATGGAGACGGCACTGGCCGTTGGGGCAACGCCTATTTTTATGAGGACGAAAAAACATAAACTATCAATCCCAGGCGTCAGACAAATCGATACGTTGGATGAACTGCACGACATAATTGTATAATATATAATTATAATAAGGAGGCCGACATGTCTGAAATAAAGTTAACCATCGAAGGAATGAGCTGCCAGCACTGTGTTAAGAGGGTAAAAAAGGCCATAGACGCAATTGACGGAGTTGAGGCGTCAACCGTAGACGTAGGCAGCGCCTCGGTGACAATAAACGACGCAAAGACAAGTCAGAAGACAGTCGAACAGGCAATCACAGGGGCGGGATATAAAGTGCAATAAACTACGCAGGCAGCCGCTTCTTAAAGCGTGATCCGCCCAAGCGGCTGGATGCTTATCTCAGGGGTTAGCTCCTGGTACGACAGCACGGGGATTTCGTATAAGTCCATCTCAATAAGTTTTCGCAGGTACCGGCGAATGTCCATCGAGGCCAGGAGCACCGGGATTCTCGTCTGTGAGCTTATGTCGCCAAGCTGGGCCTTGATGTTTTCAATCAGCTTTTTATTTACCGCAGGCTCAAGGGCAATATAACTTCCCGTTGAGGTCTGCCTTATTGCCTTGCGAATAGTATCTTCCACCGTGGGGTCAAGCAGATATACCGGCAGCATGTTCTGTCCGCTGCTGTATTTATAACTGATGTAGCGCTTCAGGCTGCCCCTTACGTATTCGGTCAGGAGCACGGGGTCTTTCTCCTTTTGTCCCCATTCGATAAGGCACTGCAGGATGGTAGAGAGATCCCTTATGGACACGTTTTCCTGCACCACGCGCTTCAGGATTTCGGTCAGTTTCTGTGACGTCAGTGTCCTTAACACCTCTTTGACAATCTCAGGGGAGCGTGCCTCCATGTTATCCAGAAGGGTCTTTGTCTCCTGGAGGCCGAGGAACTCCTCCGCGTGTCTCCTTAGTATGTCTGACAGGTGGTAGATGACAATATCCACAGGGGTCATAAAGGGCAGTTGCGCCTTTGTGAGGTTTTCCTTTAATGCCGCGTCTACCCATATGGTCTGTATATTGGGTATGAACTGCTCGTCCTTTGTGTACTCAAACCCGAATAGCTTTATGTTGTCCTCCGTGTCCCTTACCAGGAGTTTATCGCTATAGATCTTTCCCCTTGCCACGGGGACCTCCTTAAGCAGGATGACGTAGACATTTTCCGGGAGATTTTCATTAAACCTCAGATGTATTGATGGGAACGGGATGCCAAGGTCAAAGTACAGGGTCTTTCTGAGCTTGCCAAGTTCCTGTTCAAAAAGCTCGGCAGAGATGTCCTTCTCAAGCAACTGGTTGACGTCTATAAGGACGGGCACGATAAGGGCAAAGAGCGCGTCATCAGGGACACCCTCTTTCTTTTTTACCGTAGGTTTTGCCTCCAGAGACTGGCGCATCTTAGGTGAGGCATGAAGCGCGTAACCAATCAGCGTTATAATCGTGCCGAGTGAGAAGAAGACCGGCTTTGGAAACCCCGGTACAAGGCCCAGGGCCAGTACCAGCCCCCCGGATATCAGCAGGGCCTTCGGTTTTGCCAGCATCTGCCTGCCGATTTCCGCCCCAAGGCTGTCGTCATCAATGTCCGACGATACCTTCGTCACGACAAACCCAGCGGTTATCGATATAAACAGGCTGGGTATCTGTGATACAAGGCCGTCCCCTATTGTCAGGATCGAATAGACCTGCAGTGCCTTCTCAATAGGCATACCCTTTTGAAGTACCCCGATTACAAGCCCTCCAACAATGTTTATGGCCGCCGTTATGAGCATGGCGATGGCGTCGCCTTTGACGAATTTCATCGCACCGTCCATCGCGCCAAAGAGCTGGCTTTCCTTCTCTACGTCTCTGCGCCTTTTCTTGGCGGTGTCGGCGTCGATTGTCCCGGCCCTCATGTCCGCGTCTATGCTCATTTGTTTACCGGGCATTGCGTCCAGCGTAAAGCGCGCCGCTACCTCGGCCACCCTCTCAGAGCCTTTGGTGATAACTATAAACTGCACTATGATTATGATTAAAAATATGACTACACCGACGACAAAGTTCCCGGCTACGACGAAGTGCCCGAACGTGTAGATTATGTCTCCGGCATCTGCCTTGAGCAGTATCAGCCTCGTTGCCGAGATCTCAAGCGACAGCCGAAATAACGTAGTTATCAGGAGCAGCGACGGAAACACTGACAGGCTCAGCGCCGAGGATATGTACAGGGAGAGAATCAGAAGCATGACCGATATGGCCAGGTTTACGGCAATCAGCGTGTCCAGCATTATGGTGGGCAGGGGGAAGATAATCAGCGATATGATCATCACAATAAGCAGGGCCAGTATAAGGTCCATGCGTTGTGTCAGAATTGTGACTGCCCTGTTCAGTATGCTTGTCGCCTCGCCTGCCATCCCTATTGTTGCCTCACCAGCCATATGTTATGTTGACCTTCTTTGAAGTATGCGCTCGATTATTGTTTTTGATTCGGCCTCGTTACCCAGGGCCAGGAGCGCCTTTCCCTTAAAATAGAGACCCAGCTCATAGGAGGATTCCCCTCCGTCGTTTATAATCGTCTCTGCCTCCGCTGCTGATAGTGCGAAGTCGCCTGTCTTGAGGTACGTATAGGCCAGCGCCTTAGAGGTGTATATATCCGGGGGGGCCAGCTCCTTTATGGCCTCAAAGATTATCTTTGCCTTTTCCCACTTGCCGTATCGCATGTAGATATAGCCGAGGAGTTTCAGGTACTCTATGTTTTTATCTTGTACGTCCATATGTGTTTTGCGGATTCCTTCATCCCTGCAGGATAAGCGATTTATAGGCGTGTAAAAGCGCGTGGAGCTGCTTTTCTTCCTCAAGGAGTGTTAATACCTTTTTCAGCTTATCCTTCTTGTTTTTTTGTTTATCGTTGGGTGTGCCGCCTTCACCTTCGAGTTCTTTGACAATTGAGGCCAGTGTGTCGTGGGTATTGTCGACAAGGGCGTTATAGTGCCGTGGCGTGAGAATCTCCTTGTGGGACAACTGCGGGGCAAGGGTGTAGGCCATGAAGTCGTCGATATTCGGTGAACTCCCCGATGCGCCTTCAGATGGGGTGTTTGAGTCCTTGTCTCCCCTGATAATAGTGGCAATATCGGGAAGGTTGGACTTTGCGTGAAAGTCGTCCCATGTAACCTGCTGCTGTTGCAGCCCGCCTGTAAATTGTAATACCTTCATGAAGCCCGTTCAGCCTCCTGCTGGTATACCCAGCGCAGCACCTCGGCAATCGGCTCTACCAGGTCAGGGGGGATGTAGTCGTACATCCTGCACTGGTCGTAGAGGTCGTGCGCGAGTGGGACATTTTGCATAATGGGAATGCCCTCTTCCTTTGCTACATCTATCATTCGTTGGGCAACATAGCCGTCGCCTTTTGCTATTATCGCGGGCAGCTTGTTGCCGTTTTTGTCGTAGTAGAGGGCGATGGCAAGGTGGTCGGGGTTGGTTATCAGGACGGTTGCCTTTCTGACGTTGTTCAGCATATTTGACGTAGCCATCTCCTGGTGCATCTGCCTCCGCTTGCTTTTTATCTGCGGGTCTCCCTCCATCTCCTTATATTCCTGTTTTACCTCTTCCTTTGTCATCTTGTTCTGCTTCATAAACATGTACTTCTGAAAAAAGAAGTCCACCGCTGCTATTATAATATAACCTATTGACACATAAATAATCAGGATTTTAGTAATAGATTTTATGGTGTCTGTCAATTCGTCCACATTGCCATAGGTTATGTATAAAAGTGTCGGCAGAGAGTCCTTCAGCACGGTATAGACAAGGATGGACAGAAACGTTATCTTAATTATGTTTTTGACCAGCTCCATGACGTTTTTCAGCGAGAACAGATTTTTAAGCGTATTGAATGGGTTTATCTTTTTTATGTCGGGCTTTACTGCCTCCGTGGAGAAGACCGGCCCTATCTGAAAAAAATCAACAAGAGTGGAAAATATAACAATGGCCATCATCATGGGGATGGTGATTATGACAAACACTGCAGCTGTATCTTTTAATAACTTGACGGCAATTTCTGGTGATGGGTTGTCAAAATAGTTTACCGGATAGAGCATTAGCGCGCCAAGTCTGCTGAAGATAGAGGCCCCGGCAAAGGATAGAATCATAAACATGCCAACTACGATGGTGGTTGAGCTAACGTCTTTGCTCTTAGGAATCTGGCCCTTTTTCCTAAGGTCCTGCATGCGTTTTTGCGTGGGTTTTTCTGTCTTGTCGCCGTCACCCACTCAGATACCGCCTTTGAGGACTTTGAATATATCGCGGTAAATTACCTGCTTGTCCTTAAAGAAATCAAACATAATATAAATGTATAAATACAGGATTATAAAGGCCGCGGCGCTGTTAACAGGCATCGCGATGAAAAATACATTGAGCTGTGGGGTTATCCGGTTTATAAGCCCAAGGCCAAGATTGATAATGAAAAACACCACCAGCATCGGGGCAGCTATCATGGCCGTGTACTTGAGGACGCTTGCGCTTAGGTAGATGAAGTAGTTGTAAAAGGTCCCGGTGAATTTCGGATAGAAGTCAAACACGGGCCAAAATATATACGACTCAAACACGCCCCCCAAAATAAGCAGAAATCCCCCCGTGCTCAGAAAAAACACCACGGCTGACTGAAGCAAAAAGCTCCCCAAGGGTGAGGTCGTATAGCCAAACAACGGGTCATAGATGGAGGCCTGAGAGACGCCGCGCTGATTGTCCGTCACAAACCCAACCCCCTCCATTATCCAAAACGGTACGGATATCGCGTACGCCATCAAAAAGCCTAAGATGGCCTCCTTCGCAAACAGGCCCATAAACTGAAACGTGTCTATATCCTTTGGCGCCAGAGGCTCCAGTATCGGATATACTATAAGGGCAAGCGAGGTAATAACCCCAATCCTTGCGGTGTTAGATATAATCCCCGCCCCAAGAAACGGTATTATAGTGAAAAACAGCGTGAACCGCGCCATGCTTATCCCAAATACGAGAAGAAACCTTGTGATTATCTCAGTGTCATTCATCGGCGTCTCACTGTACGATAATAGGGAATTGGTCAAACAGATATAAGGAAAAATTCATCATCTGCTCACCCATCCAGCCGCTTATCAAAAACGTAGTGAATATAACGGCTATGAGCTTTAGGGCAAAAGACACCGTCTGCTCCTGTACCTGCGTCAGGGCCTGGACAAGGCTCACCACAACGCCCACAACCGAGGCCACAATAATCGGAGGAAACGACAGCGCTATGACAAGCAGTATCGTCCGCGTCATCAGTGATGTAAGCTGTGATAGTTCCATACGCCCTACTTGTAGGTCATAACAAGCCCGTGTATTATCCTTGACCATCCGTCAAGGAAGACAAAGAGCAGGAGCTTAAATGGCAGCGATATGGTCGTAGGGGAGAGCATCATCATACCCATTGCCATTAATATATTTGAGACGATCAGGTCTATTGCTATAAATGGCAAATATAAAAGGAAGCCAATCTGAAACGCTTCGGTAAGTTCACTGATGGAAAACGCGGGGATAAGGACGACAAGGTCATCGGGCTTGAGTTGGTCGGCCTTGTGTTTGGGCCAGAGTAACTGAGTGGTCTTGTAAAAGAAGTGTTTCTCTGCGGTGTGGGCGTGCTTGTAGAGGAAGTCTCTCAGAGGGCCGCGGCATTCGACAAAGACCCGTTCAATCGTTGCCAGGCTTTTATCGGACGTATCAACCTTTCGCGCCTTTTCATACATGTCGTCGGCAACCGGGTACATAATGTAAAACGTCAGAATCACCGCCAGGCCGTTGACTACCATAGTCTGAGGTACCTGCTGAAGCCCGAGGCTGTTCTTTACGATAGACAGCACTACGGTAATCTTAATAAACGAGGTTATCATAACTGCAAAAAATGGCGCCAGCGACAGCAGCGTCAACACAACCATCAGATAAAACGGATCTGGCAGCTTATATGTATCCATAGTGTTATATGATATGTGTGCTAAAGATATTTGTCAAGAACAATTATAAATCCCCGCGCAATGGCAGCACGTTGAAATCAATATTGACATCTTACTGCAATCTATGATTAAATTTCAGTAAGCGTTGGGAGAGTTACAATATTACAGGGTACTCTGACACAAGGAGGTGTGTATGGCTGAAGATCTGAATGCCGATATCCAGGAGATGCAAAATACACTTACGCAGCTTAACAAGGACGAAGCAACAAATCCCAAAAACGATGCGGCAGTCACGCAGGAAGCGAACCAGGTTCAGCAGCTATTGAATGATCTTGACGCGATACAAGATGGTGAGCCGGATTGTTCCACGGATATTAGTAATATCAACACACAATTAGGCATTATCACGTCCAATTCAAACATGTCCAACCCGGCCTCATTTACGCAAGCAAACCTGACTAATATGCAAAATGCCATTAACTCGATAAACGGCAGCCTTAACGACATATTTACAAAATACGAGAACTCAAAGTCCCCTACCAGTGAACAAACGATCATCGACATGAAAAACTTCTGCAACCAGGCCAATGAAAACATGGCTGAACTACAGGATCAGTTCTACGTAATAAACGATGACTACCAAAGTATGCTTCAGGTAACCGGTGAAACGGCCTATTATACACAACAGCTTGGAAACGACCTGACAGGGCTTCAAAGTACATACATACCCAAAATTACCGCTACCGTAAAACAGTATTCGACTCCTATAGAAAATGATGAGGCAACAGATATAAATAATGCCATCAACCCGCTACAGCCACAAATAACCGAGGCGCAGAAATCGGCAGAAGACCTTCTTGACGGGCTTCCAGCTAATTTCTCCAGACTTCCCCTTATGGAGCAGGCCGTGCTTATCGCCAATTACGCCATAAGCCAGATGAATACAAGCCTTACGAAGAGGCTTACCTCTATATCGAAAGAAAATAAGGCCCTAAGCAAGTATAATAAGTACCTTCAGGTATGCAAAAACGGTACGACCCTGAAGCCATCGCAAACTTACACGGCTCCGGCGTCATTTCTGCAATTTATTAATTCCTGTATAATAAACAATGTTCTTCCCCAATCAGTAATAAATCAATTACCTGGGATGCCTACCTTTGATCCAACAACACATAAAATCATATATGTTACAACATATACTACCAAAGGCTCCGGCGGAGGCGGCGGGCAGTGGGCCGCCGACCAGACAAGCATACAGAATCTCATCCAGGACCAGACGACCCAGATAAACGAACAGATGGACTTCGTGCAAAATACCATGGACCAGCAAAGTAACGCCATGCAGATGGTCTCTACTATAATTCAGCAAGGCTCCACCGCCGACACCTCCGTTACGTCAGCCATCGGGGCAGTTTAATTTATGAACACGACCTGATCCAGAAGCAAACAAGGAGGGATAAATGCCCGATTTACTGAACAACGACATACAGTACATGCAAAATGCAATTGCGAAACTCAAGCAGGACGAAACAAGAAATCCTAATGATGTAGCTCACGACAAACAGGAAGAGGCAGAGATACAACAACTATTAGATAAGCTTGAGGCGATACATAAAGCCGCGCCAAATTGTAACGCGGACATTAATAATATCGTCTCCCAATTAAACATTATAACGTCCAATTCAAACATGTCCGCGGAAAACTTTTCTCAAGACAACCTAAATGCCATACAAGGTGCAGTTACATCGATAAATGCAAGCCTTGCCGACTTATCGAAAATAGCGGCAACCGCAACCGGTCAAGCAAAAACCGATATTGAAAACTTTACCACAAACAGCTTCTGGCAGGGATTAAACACTACGGCTAACACTTTAAACACTGACTTTAATAACCCTATAAAGATTATTGGGATTACACTTCCAAACGCAAACCTCGAAGGCGACATACAATCACTCAGCACACAGGCAACAAGTGGCATCTCCAGTGTTGTAACACCGTTTTCCCAGACACTTTACAACGATGCGTCAACTGAAGTACAAAATGCCGTCGCAACCTTGCAGTCTCAGATAGACAGTGCAAAGCAATCGGTGGGAGCACTTCTCAAGGGGCTTCCTGTAAACTTTTCACATCTTCCCCTGATGGAACAGGCCGTGCTTATTTCTAACTACTCCATAAGCCAGATGAATACAAGCCTTACGAACAGGCTTACGCAGATATCTCAGGAAAACAAGCAGTTAAGCACGTATAACAAGTACCTTCAGGTATGCAAAAACGGTACAACCCTAAAACCCTCACAAACATACACAGCCCCGGCATCGTTTTTAAGATTTATTAATTCCTGTATAAATAACGGTACCCTTAATCAATCGGTACTTAATCAATTGCCCGGGCTGACATACTACAATCCTACAACAGGTAAATTGAATTATAATTCAACATGGACAACTATAGGGTCAGGTGGCGGCGGCGGCCAGTGGGCCGCTGAACAGACATCCATACAGAACCTTATCCAGGACCAGACGACCAGCATAAACGAGCAGATGGACTTCGTGCAAAATACGATGGACCAGCAAAGCAACGCCATGCAGATGGTCTCTACTATAATTCAGCAAGG
This sequence comes from Nitrospirae bacterium MYbin6, assembly GCA_002753305.1. Taxonomy (GTDB): domain Bacteria; phylum Nitrospirota; class Thermodesulfovibrionia; order Thermodesulfovibrionales; family Magnetobacteriaceae; genus Magnetominusculus. The sequence continues at coordinate 7,399 of PEAC01000005.1, read as the reverse complement.
CTCCACCGCCGACACCTCCGTTACCTCGGCTATAGGAGCGGTTTAAACACAATCATATTGACACATTGCAACAATTTGTGCTTTAATCTCTGTGAGTGTTGGAGGAATCGATTACGGGCCGTAGCAAGTGAAGTTGCCGGAGCTATGCACAACAATCAATACAGGAGGGGTGAATGGCAGCAGATGCAATAAATACGGATATTCAGAGTATGCAAACGACACTTGCGCAGCTTCAGCAAGATGAAAAGGCAAATCCCAGCCATGCGGCAGCCGACACGCAGGAAATCAACCAGATTAACCAATTATTGAGTGAACTTGAGGAGGTACAAAACGGCGTACCGGATTTTTCTACTGACATAAACAATATCACCACTCAGTTAGGCATTATTAATTCCAATACGAGCAATCCGAATACGTTTTCGCAAGCCAACCTGACTGCCATACAAACAGCTGAGGCCTCAATGCAAAGCAGCGTTAACGACATAAAATCAAAAGTAGCAGACGCAAAATCGCCTCCAAACAGTGATCAATCGATCGAAGACATGCAGGGGTTTGCCGACGCGATAAGTAATGGCTGTAACATTATGTATAGTCAGATTGGCCTGTTAGCATCAGTATATCAAGATACGCAAAATTCCCCTGGTAACTCTTCGTACAAGGAAAGTCTCTCAGCCGACTTAAGCTTCATTCAATATGAGATGGTACCAAGTATATCAAATACTGTAAACCAGTACGCCACAACACTTGCAAACAATACGGCTGCAGACTTAAATAAAGCCCTCGCGCCCATACAGGCCCAGGTAAACGAGGCACAGAAGTCAACGCAATACCTTCTTAAGGGGCTTCCTGCGAACTTCTCTCATCTTCCCCTGATGGAACAGGCCGTGCTTATTTCTAACTACGCCATAAGCCAGATGAATAAAAGCCTTACAAACAGGCTTGCCTCCATATCGAAAGAAAATAAGGCCCTAAGCCAGTATAACAAGTACCTTCAGGTATGCAAAAACGGCACAACCCTAAAGCCCTCACAGGCATATACGGCGCCGGCATCATTTTTGCAATTTATTAATTCCTGCGTAAATAACGGAACCCTTCCTCAATCGGTAATTAATCAATTACCTGGTCAGTCATACTACAATACTACAACCGGTAAATGGAATTATGTTACGACAGCGCATGTTAAAGGCTCAGGCGGAGGCGGCGGGCAGTGGGCCGCCGATCAGACAAGCATACAGAATCTTATCCAGGACCAAACGACCCAGATAAATGAGCAGATGGACTTCGTGCAAAACACCATGGACCAGCAAAGCAACGCCATGCAGATGGTCTCTACGATAATTCAGCAAGGCTCCACCGCCGACACGTCCGTGACTTCGGCTATCGGTGCGATTTAATATTTTAATCTGAAATATTTCTGAGGAGAGGACATGGAGACTCAAGAAGAACTGGAAGCAAGAATGGAAAAGATACAGGCCAAAATAAAGGCCAAGAGAGAGGAATGGGAAAAAAACGGTTACCCTGAGCAGCACTGTGCCGAAGCGAAGGCAAAATACCGGAACATCAAAGAATCTCTCGATATGTTCCGGCGGAACCGGCAGGAGACGCTGAGCGCCATAAAAATAACCCCGTTTGCCTGGAGATGGTACAAGGAACAGCTAAGATTAAAGGGCAAGGACTATTTCAACGAGAAAAGGAAAGAGGTTATGGAGAAGATGGGTGTGGAGATCCCCGACCCCCATAAGAAGGTGCCCAAAAAAGAGGCAACAATAGCAGATATCATGGCAAATGTGATGAAGATATAACATATTTACCAAATAATTCAAAAGGAGAACTGGGCTATGGCAGAAAAGGCAGAGCTGAAAGGTAAGCTAAAGCAGGTAGAAACAACGCTGCGCAGCATTAACGCGCTGTTTCCCGGCGTAACGACGTTTCAACAAAAAAACGGCATGTCCGACGACCAGATGGAGGCAATGTACGCGATAGCCTACAATCTCTATCAGTCCGGCAAGTATGACGAGGCCGTGAAGGTGTTTTTGGTGCTTGCCATCAATAATCCATTTCTCCCCAAGTACTGGAAGGGTATGGGTGCTTCATTGCAGATGAGCAAGAAATACTGCCCCGCGGTATACGCCTACACAACGGCAGGCTCACTTGACGTGAAAGACCCAGAGGTGTATCTGCACCTGAGTGAATGTACGATTGCATTGGGCAGAAAGGAAGAATCAATAAGCACGCTTAAGACTGCCATTGAAAAAAGCGCTGCCAACCCCGCCTATGAACACATTGCAACACGGGCACAGGCACTTCTTTCAACAATTGATAAAAAGAAATAACCAACGGGAGGTACGCGATTATATGAAACCTACGCTTAAGGATATGACCAAAGAGCAAAAGATGGAATGCGTAATGAAGATACTAAAGGGCGAAGATACGATAAGCGGCCTTGCCGGACTGACTACCCCCCAACTGGAGGCCATCTATGCGATGGGCTATAACTACTACGCGTCGAGAAAGTACATAGACGCGATAAAGATATTCAGTTGGCTGACGCTGATGAAGCCGATGGAAGCAAAATATCTGTTGGGGCTTGGGGCCGCGCTGCAGTCGTTGAAGCGTTACGCAGAGGCCTTCAGGGCGTTTATGTTTAGCGCTGTTGCCGACGCAGAAAACCCGGCTCCATATCTCTATGCCGCTGAGTGCTGCGCATCGTTGGGACAAAAGGAGCAGGCGCTGAAGATACTTGCCCTGTCTAAGGAAAACGCCGTTGAGACCAAGGACAACGATCATGTCTGCCAACGGATAGACGCATTAATTTCCAGCTTGCGTACGGGTAAAGGGGCTTAATATTATTTTATGTTATCAGATAAATACAGAAACGGAGGATGACCATAAATGCCTGACGATATAAAACCTTTGGGAAGTCAAACAACACCGTTACCCGATGTGGAGGCAACAGGTACTTCACAGGTTCAGGGCCAACAGAAACCACCAGCTGGCGACCAGGACGTACCGGTAGGAGACGTAAATAAGAACTACACCACGCAGCAGCAGGGAAAACCCGGCGCCCCTCAGCTCCAACCTCCAACAACGACAACATCGAACATCGACCTTGGGGCATTAATCCTGTCTCTGGCAAAAATAAACGAACAGATGACGAGCAATCGCCTGCAGACTGCCTCTACGATGATACAGACAATGGAGGACAGCATCAAGTCTCTCGACCAGCAGTCCCTTCAGGACCTGGCAAAGGCCCAGGCCCAGGCGGCTCAACAGCAAAAAGACCACAAGGCGGGCGGGATATTCGGCGCCATAGCGTCGGTATTCATGATTGTAGTTGGAGCCGTACTCGACGCAACGGGCGTTGGGGCCGCGCTTGGCACGGCTCTGATTGTAGGGGGCGTCATCGGCCTTGCCATGGATGTCCTTCAGCAAACCGGAGTAATGGGCGACATTGTCAATGGCTTCAGCAGCCTGTTACAGGACATGGGCGTACCGAAAAAAGACGCCGACATCATAGCTAACGTCATGGTTGCGGTAATAGTCATAGCGGCAACGGTAGTGGCAACAGCCGGTTTGGGCGCACCGGAAGCAGTAGCTGAAGAGGCCCCTGAACTCGCTACAAATGTAGGAGAGGACATAGCCGAAGACTCAGAGTCTCTTGAGAGCGACGCCACGGATACCACGAAGACCGACGACGCAACCGACACAGACAAGACTGACGAAGTCCAGGGAGAAGATGAGACGCAAGTTACTGATTCCACTGAGACCCAGGAAGACGAATCGCCTGCTGAGAAATCCGAGCAAAAACTCGAAAAGAGGATTGATAAAGATACGGCTGACAAGGTAGACAAGGCCATCGAGGAAGCAGATGCGGCCAGAAAGGGCGCCGTAACCGGCAAGGCAGCAAAATATGCCGTAAAATTTGCGCAGACCTTAGTCCAGTTGATCCCGCAGATGGTACAAGCCGGATTAAGCATAGCCGAAGGAGTCGCGGCCAAAGACGAGGCCGGTTACAAGGCGCTGGCAACCCTTAACCAGGGACAGGTTCAGGCACTTCAGGATATGATCGGGCAGCAGACCAACCTGATGAAGAACATCATGCAGGGCCAGGTGGGCAACATGCACACAATCCAGGGCATGATTCAGGCAATGTACTCAGCCAAGGACGCCTCGGCCAAGTCGATTTAATGAATTAAAGGAGATAAACATATGCCGATAGACAGCGTAAACTCAAATACGGTTCCACAACAGATAACCCCATCCGGGGTACAGGATACCGGCAAGGCAACCGGGACCTCAAAGGCACAGGGCACCGGGGACGCCTCATCAGTTCAAACGCCAAAAGGGGCAGATACAAAAACCCAGTTAGACCATAATCTCACGCAGCCCAACGCCTCCTCTCAAGACCTGCAAAACGCTTCCAACACGGTTGTAGACCAAAACAGCGTCCTGCTTGAGATGATGATCATGATAGACGCGGTTGCCTCCCAGTTGTCCAGCTCACAGAACATGGACGCACAGATGGATGAGAAAGCGGCCCAGACTGCCGCACAGTCTCAGGCCTCAGACATCAAAGAACAGGGCGAAGACCAAATGGTTGCGGCAATCGTTGGGGCAGTCGTCAGCCTTGCCGTAAGCGCCGTCGCCATAGGGATGACCGTAAAGTCGGCCAACATGGATTCCCTGTCGGAAGAGGCAGGGTCAAACCTTGAAGACGCCAAGTTTGAACTCAACTCCAGCAAAGAGACGCTTAGTGAGACAGTGAAAGATTCAAAGACCGAAATAAGTGAAGCAGAGGAAAACTTAGGCAAAGCTAGGGAAAACTACAAAACCGAGTTAAAAAACGCCGGCGGTGAAGAAGATGACGCAGATGTCTACTCGGCAAAGTCAAAAATGGAAGAAGCCCAGAAGAATCTAACAGAGAAACAGGCAGGTGTTAAAGATGCGGCAGACGATGTAAGCGCAAAAAAAGACGCCGTTGACGATGCAAGGGCAAAGTTTAAGGCATCCGCAAAGACCGCCAAGATCTGGAATACACTGAATCAAGTGACAGCCATGATGCCCAGCACGTTTAGCCAACTGGCATCGGCCGCCTTTCAGCCTGCTATTTCAAGTTTAAATGCCGACGCGGCCATAGAACAAGGCCAGCAACAGACCCAGCAGACGGCCGTATCGAACGACCAGCAGCAGGCCAACTCCACAGCTCAGCTACAGTCTGAGATAATATCCAAAATTTCCGACATGCTCCAGATGCACGAACAGGCCAGGGCATCGTTACTCCAATCATAACCAACGGTGAGGTGATTCGGTATGATAGCAAGAGACAGCGTCAACGGCTGGCTGAAAGAAATCTCGCTGGCCGCGGGCCTCAATGCAGGCCTTAACGACAGCGGTATCTGCGGCCTGAAATACAAAGACACGGTGGATGTGTTTCTGGAGGTACCGCCAACCGGCGTTAACATGTACCTATACAGCCCGGTACTGCGCCTGGACTCAGACCCCAAGAGCGACGCAAGGAGGCTTCTCTATGAGGAACTCCTGAAGGCAAACTTTCTCTGCCAGGAGACCAAGGGCGCTACGTTGTCATTCGATGCACAGGAAAACACCATCGTACTCTGCCTCAACCAGTCTGTTGAGTATCTGGATGAGTTGTCATTTAAGAACCTCTTCGGGAATTTCCTGGAACTGGCGCTCGAATGGAAAAAACGCCTGAGTGACGCATCATTCTCACAGCAGGACGGCCCCGCCGCAACCGGCCTGTCAATTCCCGTTAACGAACGGATGATGGTATAACGGCCACTTAAGAAACAAACTAAATATGCCGACAAACAGTGATTGCGAAGATAGAAACTAAGGCAAGGTATAATGGAGGACGAGTAAATGGACAATTCGGTAAACGGCATCTCCGGGGCAACAGGGACCACACAAGGCGTTGAGACGGTTTCAACCGATACCACCACCATAGACGGCCTGTCCCAGGGTACGGTCAAGCCCCCGCGGGTAGATACCTCGGACACTTCAGATATCAGGACAACTCCGGCATCTGCCGATTTAAAAGACCTGTCAACCGTAGACAAGCCATTGTCGGATGCGACCACAAAACTGTTAAACCAAATGTCACAACTGCCAGGTGTCTCCACCGACGTAGATACCAAGCCAACAGACTCCACCGGTACGCAGTCAAGCACGGGTGTTCCCTCAGACAGCCCTTCAACCGGGTCGTCGCCCAATGTCAACCCCGGGCCGCCGCCTGTGCCGCCAATGCCTCCGTTCGATGAGAATTTCATGCAGGTGATGGTTATTTTTTTCCATAACGTATCACACAATTCATCTATTTCGCTGACCCAGTTCATGCAAATACAAAACAGCATGAGAGACGTTTACGAAGGCCAACTAAAGGGTGTCGAGGAGAAAATCGAGGCGATGGTTGAGAGGATAAGGTTGTCTTCGGTAGGGAAAAATCCTGAAATACCGAATTACGTTAGGGTAATCTCATCTTTTAAGGGTGAGTTTGACAAGTGTGAGCAACACCTGAAAAACCCGCGGCTCTCGGAGTCATTTGTCAAAGATATCGGCGCGGGGCTTAAGACCGTCAGGGACTCTCTTGATAAGCTTGAGAAGATTAATGCGGAAGCATTTGCCAAAAATAAGAACTTTATAGCGTAATAACATAAAATGATTATAGAAGAAATATCGGGGCATAGCCCCGATAGAGCGGCAAAGGTGGCTAAGGCGATGCAGGCCATTGAGACCGCCGAGGCTGCGGCCAGCCTCAAGCGCGCCGGTATTGAGCCAGGTTCACTGAGTATGCTTGACGACGCGCCTGCCTCTTCACGGGCCGACAACTCCGGTATGCCAAACCCTTCGGCAACTCCGACAACGGCGGACCTGAAAAATCTGAAACCATTGGACAATGGCATTAACAACAGCGCGGCTGCCCTGAACGCCATCATAGCAAAGGCGCAGATTTCCATCTTCGAGGTGATAAGAACTATGTCTGACAATATATTCGATTCATTAGGGATTAAGTTCAACACCGGAAATGCCGCGGCCCAAAGGCTCGACATTGATTCAATCAAGAAGACCGTCGTGGATTTCGCAAACACCAATCCCGACCTCTTCGTCAAGGCCGTCAGGGATACGGCTAAGTCCGGCGATATCTCCTCAATGAGAGACATGATGAGGATGATCTTCCCCGATATGCCCGAAAACGAATTCAACACCATCGTCTCAGCAATGGGCGAGGCCATGAAGGAGACCACGGACATTATATCGGCCCCGGAAACTAAACAACCACCGGCAGCAGATGCCGGCATAGAGAATCTGGCCGGAGATATACAAACCGTTGCCAATGAGATGAAGTCAAACCCGCCCAATACCAGTTCAGCCCTTATAGATA
>PEAC01000004.1 GCA_002753305.1 Nitrospirae bacterium MYbin6 | reverse complement strand
GCAGGCCTCTCTTTTGTACAGTTGCTGAATCGTCACCTCCAGCTTGCCCCTTGCCTCATAATTAAACAACTTGATTATGCCCAGTATGGAAAAGGCAATAACCAGGGCCGCAATTGCCCTGAATACCTGGACGGGGATATGGACTAATGACAGAAAGTTCTCGGCATTGATAATGTTCGATGGGAATATGCCGCCCTTTGGCACGACCACACCGGCAAAGAAGCCATATAGCAGGAATAAGGTGGCGGCTGCTACAAAGTATTTATCATATTTATCATGCCTTGAGCTTTCTACTATATTCGTTTCCCTGCGATAGAGCAGCAGACCGGCAGCGGTCATAACTGCCCCGGGAAATGCCAGGAAATACCTTGATAATATCTGCCCCGTCCTTAGCCACTGCCCCGAACTAAAGGCAAATATGAGGACAAGCACCAAAACCAACGGCATCAGCCACCAACCCAGATATCGAAAATACCTGCCTATTGATGCGCCTGCGCATGACTTCACAGAGTTTCTGCCAAATTCAAACAGGAAACAAAACGACGTTATACAAAAAATGAAACTCGCGGTCTTCAGGCCATCTTGTAAAGGATGTGTAAATACCATCATGTCTATCCATTCATTTATCCCGTGCAGAAAGGCAAACATGGACAGCAGCCAGATATTCCTTGCCAATGTGAGCTGGCTGTCGCTCCTGGGTTGAATCGCAATTGAAACCCCCATAAAGATAAAGGCAAAGCCGTAGACTAAAAACACATAGTCCATGTTGTTCCTGAAAAACAGCTCTAATGATTCCATATTTCCTTCCATTGCCCTCGTTCCTTATGAAGATAACCTGACAGGGGTTACGTATCGGATAACTATTCAGAAAATTATTTTACGGCGTCTATTTTAAAGCTGGGTTTAATGCCTAGTCTTGATTGTAACACGTCGCAAAACCTGTTATAAGTCCTATGGGCCTCTATGGGGAGGTCCATCTTGCCATAGCAAATTATCAAAGACCTGTAGAGGTTCTCGGCAAGGGCATCCACCTCAATGCCCCGCAGGCAGAGGCGCTCCGCATCGCGCCATTGTTCTTTCCTGAGCGCGCAGGAAACCGACGCCGACAGTATGTCTATGAAGCGATTCCTCAGGGCTTCCCTTGCCGGTGCAACCCAGGGATAGTTTTCATCACCAGGCAAGAATTCGCCGTTATAGAGATCCACTGCCGTGTGTGCAAGCCGTCTTATGAGGCCGGCCCTGTCGTCGTTTAATTCGCTTTTATCCGACAGGCAGTCCCTCATGGTATCTATCTTTTTGTGAATCTCCTCAAGCAGGAATACATCGGTATAGCATAATCTGAAATCCAGGGTAATCTTATGGCCGGAAAAAATAATCGCCTCATTGGAGCCTAAGAATTGCCTGAGCCTGTGCAGCGTGGTCTTAAGGGAGATGTATGCCTCGTCACCGTCGGCATCGGGCCAGAGTATGTCGGAGATATAGGATTCAGAGACCCCTGAGGTACCAGAGGCTATCAGGGCCTTAAGCAGGGCCATCGCGTTTTTCTGGGCCTTCCCCTTAAACACAACCGGCTCACCATTCTTGACGACCTGAAACCGCCCAAGCGTATGGAATCTGAACTGGAAGGGCCAGCCGGTAAGTTCATAAAATGGCCCTTCGGGCAACATCGACCTGGCGCGTATAACACTCTTTACATACTCGCTCTCCATATCCGCCTTCAGCGCCTCGGCAAAGAGTTTTCTCATCATCTTAGGCCGCCAAAATACGATATTTGTAAAATTAAATCTGGCACTCTGCTTAAGTGCCTCCTTCAGCAATGTCAAGCCACGGTCTCTTTCTCCCAGCGTAAGATAATAATATGCCTCCGGATACAGGAAATCAAATTCCTTCTCAAACCGTTTGATACCCTTGACACACCGGCGGGACAGCTCCATGTGAGTAAAGGCATCGTCATATCGTTTAACCTCGAAATATGCTTGCGATAATCCCAAATGGGCGTACATCAGGAGAAACTGTGCCTCAGTCGATTGAGTAAAATACAGCGTCATCTCACCGTATTTTACCGCGCTTGCGTAATTCTCAAGGAGTAAATCCCTGTAGAGCATGACGTTATGAAGGTTTGCCAGGTCAAAATAGGCATTGTGATGTATTTTAGATGCGGCAAAATCTATAAGCTCATCTGCCTCGTCAAATCTTCCATCAGACAACAATCCATAGGCCCCTATCATAGGAATTACAGCTTCATACACGATAATGCCACTTTCGGCTGATAAGGAAACTCCTTTTTTTACAGTGGCCGTACATTTCTCGATATTTGTTTCGATAATATGATAATGTATGGCCTCCTGTAATGACCACGCAAGCAGAGCAAGCGGCGCAGCGGACTGGCTTTTTGATAAAGGGGCCATGTTCTTTATAATTCCAGCACAGGCCGTGAAATTCCCCATGTACATGAAATATATGTGCAACATTGCTGCCAGCCCCAATCTGCTGTTAATGTCAATATCGCTGTCTATTAATTCCAATGCCCTGTTAAGCCAATCCTCGGCGGACTCCATATCTGCCCTTCTGAAGATCAAGATGCCAACGATTGAGTTTACCACACTTGTCTCGATAGCGAGAGACGGGAATTCTCGAAAATCCTTACCGATTGCGGCGTTTATCCAGTCAATCAGCCTGTCGAGCCTGGAGAAAGGCCCTCTGAGCATAATAATGACATCAACACAACCCGACCACGAAAGCAGACTAGCCGGCATGTCGCCAACTGCCGTAAAGCTGTTAAAGGCCTTTTCAAGCAAGGCAAGCCCCTCGGCAGGGTTGGAAAATGCTGTAGCCCATCCTTTGAAATATAAAAACCAGGGACTACTTTCTATGAGTTTCTCAGGCAGGGCATTTAACCACCTCAGCAAGGTGTCCGTTCGTCCCTGTTTTAGCAGATGCTCTGCGTTTGACATGATTATCACCGAAAGGGTTTCCCAGTTGGAGCTGTCGATGCAAAGCTCTACCGCGTCTTCCGTAAGGTGGTGTTCCAGGAGAATCTCTGCTGCCTTGTTTCTTACACCAGCCAATTCGGCGCGGGAGAAAAATAAAATCGCGTTCTCCTGCAGAAACAATCGAAACAGCGGGTTGTAGCCGTATGCTGTTTCTTTTAAGTCGTATTTTTCCGTATAGTAATTCTTCTTTACAATGTAGTCCAGCATCTTATCTGCCTCTTCACAACCGGTCAGTGCCTTAGCCATTTTAACCGTCATCTGCTTAAAGAATGCCGTTTTAATGAGGAACTCCTGAATATCTTTTTCTAAAATGTCAAAGATTTCGGATGTGAAATAATTAAACAGCGTCTCTCTGTTTGAGGAAAGCCACGATGTATGCTCTCCAGGTTTGTGTTTCTCATGCCTTACTACCAGTGCAGAGACCCAGCCGTCCGATAAATCGTACAGTCTGTCAACCTCATCACGGGAAACCGTACCATGAATAAACTGAAGCAGCTCCGCGCTCTCCTGATACGTAAACTTTATGTCTTCCCAGCCAATGGCGTATAGCTCGTTTCTCATTCTCAAGGGCGAATAGGCCGGCAATGGGGCCTCTCTGCTTATAATGATTACTCCCGCAGCTTCGGGCAGCACAGATAGACCCGTGTAAAGTACGCTATGGAGTTTTGAGTCGCGCGGCACGGACTGGTAATCATCAAAGACGATGGCAGAGGGGGTAGGCAGCAGCCTATGGAGCGCCTCAAAATAGTTTTCAGTAAATCTGGAGAGGCCGCCAAGATACTCCGGTGTAAGCAGAGGCAGGCGGGTGTTATTTCCCGGTGCGGCCATTTGTGCGGCAAACCCCATGCTATAAAAAAACGAGGCGATGTCGTCGTCATAACTGTCTACGCGATACCAGAGGCATGGAATCTTCATACGCTCTATGAAGCTCGCAACCAGCGTTGTCTTGCCGGAGCCTCCCGGGCCGCTGACCCATAGCACCTTACGCATCAACCCCTCAGAGAGCCTATCACCAAGTCGCTCCCTATAGTAGACCCTACTCATGAGCGGTTTCGTTATCTTACGCACCGATACATTGTCCATATTTAGCGAATCGCTGTCTGCCTTGCCCCTGACGGAGCACTTATCCATACTACAGGCCTTGTACTGAGAGCGGCATCAATGAGCCGGAAACACCTCTGCCGCTCTATCGCATCTTCTGCAACAGGCAGCATTATCTTTGTCGGAATAGCGATGATCAATTTGTCTCCATTTTCTTTAGTCCCTACCCTTATTGCTATCCTGTCCGCCGTCCAGTGTTCCGATTTGCTCCAGATTCCTGAGAATAATTAGCCAGTCTTGTTTTTTTATTTTCAATAAGCGTACAGGCCGCTATTATACAATAATCCTGACAGCGATTATAACTATAAAATGTTTCTCATGGATTCGGCTGGGACAAGCACAGAATCCTCTGGCTGCCTTCTCTATGATGATGCTATTGAAGAAGTTTTGTGTATATGTCGGCCAATAGTGTCCTTCCTCTACTAAAATAAGCATAATCATGGGAATCGACGATAAACTATTGACATTATACACATAGTTATGATTTAATACGCTACTTTAAAAAAACACGGAGGTACTATAATATGTCAGCTAAAAGGAAGAGAATGGCTGTAATAGCCAGCAAAGGGACGCTTGATATGGCATATCCGCCATTGATTCTAGCGTCGACCGCAGCCGCTATGGATTGTGATGTGCAAATATTTTTCACACTTTATGGAGTAGACATAATAAACAAGAAAAAATATCGCAACCTGCAGGTCTCGCCGATAGGCAATCCGGCAATGCCCTCACCTGTTCCTATGCCCAATATAATAGGAATGCTCCCAGGGATGACCCCTATGGCAACATCGATGATGAAGGGCATGATAAAGAAGATAAACTGGCCGACTATCCCGGAGCTAATCGACGCATGCCGTGAAATAGACGTCAAGATGATCGCCTGCACACCAACCCTTGAGATGACCAATGTTAAGAAGGAAGACCTCATTGAAGGAGTTACGGTTGCCGGAGCGGCAGAGTTTTTAAACTTTGCCCTTGATGCCGACATTACGTTATTTATTTAGTATTATAGCCGTTTTTCAGGTTTCAAATAGATGGAATATAAAGCGGAGTCACTCCGCTTTTTCCATACTATTAAATCGCCGTTAGAAGTCCGCAGCTCAACAATTGGGCCTGAAGTTCAACAATTGGGCGGTACCCATATCTATAACAGAGGTGTCATGCCGTGTTGATTAGCTACATAAGAAACTTAATATCGAGGGTTAAAGAATCCTCTGTCTTTAGCCAGGATAAACGCCCTATCATTTTTTTCGGCTTCATATTCGTTATATTTCTGTCTGTGACCCACTTCTCTCTATATCCGGCAAAGACCTTAGCCTCGGGGCCTTCCGTGACAACTCCAGAAAATAAGGGTGAGACCACCCCTCCCGTTAAGGTTATCACCGGTTTCATAAAAAAGGGTGAGACTTTGTCGGAAATCGGTGAAAAATACAACCTCAAGGCGGACGACCTGATGGACATCTCCAGGGTCTCTAAGGACCTGCATAACCTGAGGAACCTGCAGCCAAAGATGTCCTATAAGATAATCGTCGACACTAAACGCAACGACATCGTCGAGCTTGACTATGCCATAGACGATTCGTCCTTTTTATCAGTTAAAAGGCCCATTACAAACGATAACGGAGACGATGGCTTTCAGGCCGAGATGGTGTCTCTGGCGTATCAAAAGAGAACCGGCACAATTGCCGGCACAATAAGGCACAATCTAATCGAATCCATAGGCAGTACAAGGGAACACATCAATGTGGCCTATGAGTTGGCGGACATATTTGCCTATGACATAGATTTCACGTCTGACCTTCGAAAGGGCGATACGTTTGAGGTGGTACTGGAGGAACTATACAGGGATAACATATTTAAGGGATATGGAAAAATTCTCTATGCCAGATTCACAAACGATGGAGAGCGCTATGAGGCATTCAGATATGAACTTAACGGCAAGGAGGAATATTTTCGCCCCGACGGCAATTCAATAAAAAAGACCCTTATGAGGGCACCGCTACGGTACAGGCACATCAGTTCGTTCTTCGCTAAGAACAGATTTCATCCCATATTAAGAATTCGCCGACCCCATCTTGGGGTCGATTACGCCGCCCCAAAAGGCACTCCCATCTCAGCGGCCGGTGATGGCATAGTCTTTAACGCCGGACGGACGCGCCAGTATGGCAATCAAATATTTATCAGGCACTCTGGCGGCTATGTTACCGGCTACGGACATCTGTCGGCATTTGCCAAAGGCATAAACAACGGTGCCAAGGTCAATCAGGGTGAAATCATCGGCTATGTAGGCTCAACCGGATACTCTACCGGACCACACCTCGACTACAGGGTCAAGCTTGATGGAAAGGCCATAGACCCACTTAAAATGAAGCTGCCAACTAGCCCCATCCCCGCTAAACACAAGGAGGCCTTTAAGTCTTACGTCGCCCAGATGCGCATCGAGATCTCTAAATCCCGCATGGCAAAGGTTTCACCAAAACCCGCCAATAAATTAAATTAAAAGGAGATATTAAATGCTCCCGACAACTACAAATGTCCATAAGTTCATAGGCAAATTTATAATGGCGCCGGTGATTGCCCTTGCTTTAACCATACCTGCTTCTCAGATGGCCTTTGCCGATGCCTCTATACGCTGTGCCTCGACGACGAGTACGCAAAACTCCGGGCTTTTCGACTATATCCTGCCTATATTTCAAAAAAAGTCCGGCATTAAGGTAGATGTAGTTGCTGTTGGCACAGGGGCGGCTATTGAGATAGGAAAAAGGGGGGACATAGATGTCGTGTTCGTCCACGCAAAGGACGAGGAGATGAAGGCTGTGCAAGAGGGGTTGTTCGTAAACCGCAGAGACGTAATGTATAACGACTTCGTGCTGGTAGGCAGCCCACAAGACCCAGCCGGTGTGAAGGGTATGAAAAGTGCCGTTGCGGCACTCAAAAACATTGCCCAAAAAGAAACGCCCTTCGTCTCGCGTGGCGATAAATCCGGTACGCACACCAAGGAACTTATTATATGGAAAGAGGCCGGCATCGAGCCAAAAGGCAAGGGCTGGTACATGGAGGCAGGACAGGGCATGGAGAGGACCCAGCGCATCGCGGACGAACACCGCGCATATACACTTACAGACCGCGGCACATGGCTTGCAAAAAAAGATAAATTGGAACTCCAGATTCTCATCGAAGGCGACCCCATTCTCTTTAATCAATACGGCGTAATGGCCGTAAACCCGGCAATACATAAACACGCCAAACATAAAGAGGCAATGGTGTTTATACAATGGCTTACGTCAAAGGAGGGCCAGGAGAGTATAGCCTCCTTTAAAGACAAAAACGGTAACAGCCTGTTCATACCAAATGCACCCGCACCATAACATAGAATGGACTTAATAGTGGAAGGCTTTAAGAAGGCCTTTTTGCTGATCTATAGTTTAAATCCTGAATTGATGGAGATAGTATTCCTGTCCCTTAAGGTATCACTGACAGCCCTCTTGATAGGTACGGCGGCCGGTGTGCCGGTTGGGGCATTGGTAAGCCTCAAAAAGGTTCCGTTAAAGCACCTGGTCTTAAATATCATGAACACATCAATGGGGATTCCGCCTGTGGTGGCCGGGCTGTTTTTATATTTAATGCTGTCAAGAAGCGGTCCGCTTGGATTTTTAGGGCTTCTCTACACACCTTCGGCCATGGTAATAGCCCAGAGCATTCTGGCCTTCCCGATAGTGGCCTCTCTCAGTTACGCGGCCATAAACGGTGTGCCGGCAATAATCAGCCAGGCCGCCACAACGCTTGGGGCCACAAGGCTTCAATGCACCGTGGCGATAATCAGGGAGGCACGCTATGGAATCCTCTCGGCAGTGGCTGCGGCCTTTGGGCGGCTGAGCGCCGAGGTCGGGGCTATACTGATTGTAGGGGGAAACATTGCCGGGCGGACGAGGGTTATCACTTCGGCCATTGTGCTTGAGACCGATAAGGGGGACTTTGCCGTGGCAATAGCCCTTGGGATAGTGTTGCTATGTGTCTCGCTCTGTGTCAACGCCGTATTGTATATTATCTCCAAACGAAGCCGTGGAGGCGGGGAGCGACTCTGGGCCTGACGCTCAAGGTATCCACGCTAAAAAAGTCCTACGGTAAGCTAATCGTATTTGACGGCTGCTCATATACGTTTAAGGACGCCGGGGCATACGCGATAATGGGGCCAAACGGCTCCGGGAAATCGACATTCTTAAGGATGTGCGCACTCCTTGAAAGACCAGATTCCGGTAGAATAGATTTTATGGACGGAGACACGCTATTGGATAACACTGCGGCGCTGACACGAAGAATTACCCTGTTGCTTCCCACTGTGGGCGTATTTAATACGACAGTTTATGAAAATGTGGCATATGGGCTTAGAATCAGAAAAGTGAAAAAACCGGAGATTGAAGAAAAAGTAGCGCTGGCCCTAAAGACGGTCTCTCTGGAGGATAAGGCAAAACACCGCGCGCTTACACTCTCAAGCGGCGAAACTCAGCGCATGGGGCTGGCAAGGGCATTGGTTATATCCCCCGACCTCCTAATTCTTGATGAACCGACGGCGGCAGTCGACGCTGAAAACTCAAGGGCCATAGAAGGTATACTACTGAACATTAAGCACTCCCTGAAGGCAACAATAATATTCGCCACACATGACACGCACCTTGCTGAAAGCGCCGCGGATACGATATTGGCTGTCAGTGGCGGCCTGTTGGCTGAGATTGCGTAATCAATCTAAGTAGCTTGTGAGCTGGTCAGGCCAACCAGGGGTATACCTTCGATTCTCCGGGCAAGTTTTTCAAAGTATGGGCCAAGTTTTTCATCAATTGTTATATAATCAATCGTTTGCGACATCAGAGGCTTCGTTATATATCCTGTTACCGCGGCTTGTATGCATGATACAACGCTTATGTTGTCGCGTCTTGCGGTTATGATTACAAACGGCGCACTCTTTTTCTTTACATCTGGATTTTTTCTTACCCTTTGCAGCAAATCATATCCATCTATAAAATTATCCCAATCGCTTATTATCATATCATATTTGACATTTTCTTCAATTTTACTGACAGCGCCTGAGTAATCGTAAGCCTTATCTATATCAATACTTGTAAAGTTTGATTTTATATAAGCCTCAATATCCTTATGTAAAGGTTTCGCTGTTGATATGATTAATACCATGTTATGCCCCTCATAGCGCATGTTCACGACAAGCGCGCACATACGCCTTAATGCAGTATAAAGGAATTCATGGTATATCGTCAAGAGAAGATTTCGTGCTAACCGGACAGGCCATGTTGACTAAATCCGACAAGTACCGGTAGGATATCGTAATCCATTGCAGATAAGCTTCATATTAGGAGGTGATGTGAAATGATACCTGATACAATCCGAAGGACAATATTATGTGTCGATGATGAACAAGACATACTGAATACCATGGAAGACACTTTGGGGGATCGTTATAATATAAAAACAGCCAATAACGCGCCTGATGCCCTGAAGGTATTACAGGATGAGGATATTGCGGTTGTTATCTCCGACCAAAGAATGCCGCTTATGACAGGGACAGAGCTATTGGCTGAGGTCCATAAAATCAAACCACATTGCAAGAAAATTCTCTTAACAGGATATACGGATATTAATGCGGCCATTGATGCCATCAACAAAGGCGCCATAAATAAATATATAACCAAACCGTGGGAAAATGACGCTATTATCAAGATAGTCAATGAGTTGGTAGAGGCCTATAATGCTGATGAAACTATGACTAATATAATTTTACAGACACATAATATGGTTTCGCTTGAGAAAACAGAGCTTTAAAAGCGCCTGTCAATCTGCTACCTGCCACTACCTTGAAAAGCCTTACTGGTATTTCATAAACTCCATCCAAATGGGCAGGGCCGCATGTCCGCCGGTCTCTTTATCGCCAATGGGTTTGTGGTTGTCCCTGCCGACCCATACACCGACGGCTATCTTGTCGTCGAAGCCGACAAACCATGCGTCGGCGTAGTCGTCCGTAGTGCCTGTCTTGCCGTAAACCGTCCTGGGCAGCGACATAGCCGCCCTGCCAGTGCCTTCAGTTATTACGGCCCTTAATACGGTTTTCATTTCCTCTATGGCAGCGTTGTCGATTATTGACCTTGGCGACAGGGCCTTTTGTTCTTCGAGCAGGAGGCCGTCTCTGTCGACTACGCGCTCTACAGACGCATGGTCGAAGCGTTTGCCCGATGCAAATGCCGCATAGGCATATGTCATTTCCATCAGGGTCATGTCCGATGCCCCAAGGGCCGATGGCATGTAGGGCTGGACTGGACTCTTTATACCAAGCATTTTAGCTGTCTCTATGACGTTTTTTATTCCAACCTTGTCTGCCAGGTAGACGGTTGCTGCATTTAGCGAACGGGATAGGGCAAACCTTATGGTCACGTCGCCGTTATACTCGTGTTTGTAGTTCTGAGGCACCCAGATGTCGGCCTTGTTTTTGCCTGTGAAACTTATAGGCCCATCGTGTATGATGTCCTCGGAGCTGAAGGTATGGTTAAAGGCGGTTAAGTAGACGATGGGTTTAAAGGAGGACCCGGGCTGTCTTATGGCTTGTGTTACGCGGTTAAACTGTGTCTCCCAGAAATCCGTTCCGCCAACCATTGCCCTTATGGCGCCTGTCCTTAGATCGACTGCCAGGAGGGCTGCCTGAATATGTTTCCTGCCGCGCTGGGCCATGGCATCTACGCCAAACTCGACGGCACTCTCTGCCGCCTTTTGCATTTTATAATCCAGTGTAGTATATATCTTAAGCCCCGCCGTGTATAGTTTTTCGTCGTAGTCATCTTCGAGGTTGCCTTTGACGTAGTCTATGAAATATGGGGACTTGTATCTTCGCGTATTGGCCTTTGTGGGTAAGGGGTCTTTCAGTGCTGCTTCGAACTGCCGATCGTCGATAAAACCATTTTCGAGCATCCTTCTTATTGCATAGTTTCTGCGGTTCAGGGCCTTTTGGGGGTTTTTAAATGGCGAATAGGTCGATGGCGCCTTGGGCATGGCGGCCAGGAGTGCTGCCTCGGCAACGGACAGGTTGCTCGTAGTTTTTCCAAAATACGTGTATGACGCCGCCTCTATACCATAGGCACGCGTGCCAAAATATGCCTGATTCAGGTAAAGCCCGATTATCTCGTCCTTTGTGTAGTGCCTTTCAATCTGGATAGAGAGTATTGCCTCTTTGATTTTTCTGTTGATACTACGCTCCGGCTTTAGGAAAAGCATCTTGGCAAGCTGTTGAGTAATAGTGCTTCCACCCTGGACAAACCCTCCGGCCTTAATGTCTTCGATCATAGCGCCGATTATCCGAACGAAATCTATCCCTCTGTGCTTGTAAAAACGCGCGTCCTCAACAGCGATAAAGGCGTTTTTGACGTGCTGCGGGATGCTGAAATAGGGGACAAACGTACGCCGCTCCACAAACAACTCGGCCAGCAGCTCGTTATCTGAGGAGTAGACAAGGGAAGACTCCAGTGGGGAGTACTGCTCAAGCAGCTTAATCTTTGGTAAATCGGAAAACATCCAGAACAGATATCCGCTAAGAAACCCCAGCGACACGGCCACAACTATCACTATCAGGGGCAGCAGGATAGAATATTTACCGGACTTTGTCTTTCGTTTCCTCTTTGCGATGTTTTTTTCAGCCACACCGCAATTATAACAAAACACACGGCCCGCTGTCTTATGCGCTATTAAACTTACTACGGTGAAATTATTCCGGCCTGAGTAAACATCAGCAACTGAACAATAAATAAATATGTCCCATAGTTTCCTATCTGGCAAAAAGGACCGCTTTCGTGTCATAATAATGGAGATGGAGAGAATAAAAAAACATGTGAAGGTTGTCCCTTTGGGCGAAGCGGCTTCCGATTGCCAGTATTGGCGAAGCAGGCCGATGAGCGAACGCCTTCAGGCTATTGAGATGCTCCGTAACCAATACCATGGCGATATTACACCCGGACTTCAGAGAGTTTGTCGGATTATTAATCGGCAAAGAGGTTGAATACCTTATTGTTGGCGGCTATGCGGTAGGTTTCCATGGCCACCCCCGTTATACTGGTGATTTGGATATTTGGATAAGGGCCACTGAAGAAAACGCTGAAAAGATGATCTGTGTAGTGGATGATTTTGGCTTTTCCTCCTTTGGATTACGATTGGAAGATTTCTTAACTCCGGGAAATATCATTCAATTAGGGTTCCCGCCGGTACGTATAGATATCCTGACGACAGTGGACGGTGTGGAATTCGCTGATTGCTACCAACAGCGCA
Source organism: Nitrospirae bacterium MYbin6 (assembly GCA_002753305.1). Taxonomy (GTDB): domain Bacteria; phylum Nitrospirota; class Thermodesulfovibrionia; order Thermodesulfovibrionales; family Magnetobacteriaceae; genus Magnetominusculus. Next base: position 59,152 of record PEAC01000004.1, on the reverse strand, counting down.
TAACAACCATGGATAGCGGCATTGAGTTGAACATCATTGGCTTAGAATGTCTGAAAGCCAATAAACGCGCGGCAGGGCGGCCAGGGGATTTGGCAGACCTGGCTAACCTTGAATGATGTGGTACCGGCGTAATGGGTGACATTCACTTATTGCCAATATAAAGGCGTTCTGGTATAATTGCGCGAAGAATTAATAGTTACCTTTAATCACTGGAGCAGGGAGAGTTTGAGATGAAAAAAATTGTGGGGATTCTCGTAGTTATTGGTATCATTGTGATGGCTTCACTTGTAGTTACCCTCTATTCATGCGGGGGTTCAGGCAACTCCTCTAACTCCAACACCCCCGCATATACGGGCACTCCTGCTGCCTTATACACTTCGACTGCGATAAACGCGCGTACATTGTCCGAACTTGAGCATATCCAACAGGCTATTGCCTCAGAGGGGAAGAACTGGGTGGCCGGTACCACAACGCTATCAGTACTTTCTAAGGAGGAAAGGCAGTATTATCTCGGTGGCGAGGAGCCTGCACATGACAACGCTACGATGGTCTTTACACAGGATAATACCAACTTAGCCGCCTCCTTCGACTGGCGAAACAATAACGGCGCCAACTATGTTACGCCCGTAAAGAACCAGGCGTGGAACTACCTGATGGGAGATAATTTATCTCGCTGCGGCTCATGCTGGGCGTTTTCCACTACCGCAGCCCTTGAGTCCCAGGTGCAGATTAAAACTAACTCCCCAGGGTCAAATATCAATCTGTCTGAACAGATAGTGGTATCATGCAGCGGGGCCGGAAACTGCAGCAAAGGTGGCGACATATATAAGACCTCAAAGTTTCTTAGAGACAACGGTACTCTTGGGGCATATTGCTTTCAATACCAGGCTCAACAGCTGCCCTGTTCACAGGCCTGCCCCGATTGGTTTCAAAACAACGTACAGAGGGCTCGCTTTAATAGCTTCTACGTCATAGGAGACAATACTACGGTAACAAACTGCGATGCCAACTCAAGATGCGGTGGCATGAAATCAGCCATAGCCAAGACCGGCCCCATTGTGATTTGGATGAGGGTTTATTCAGACCTTCTGCATTACAAAAGCGGAATATACTCAAGAGTCAGTTCAGCAACCATGGAGGGTGGGCACTATGTCCTGGTCGTAGGATATAACAACGACGGCCAGTATTTTATCGTCAAAAACAGCTGGGGAACTGACTGGGGCGAGAGCGGTTTCTTCCGGATAGCCTACGACATGGTATGGGACTTCGACCATTCAGACCCGACATCGAAAGTCGGCGTCCACTTTGGAAAGATGGCCTATGGATATAACTAAACGCTACGCATTAAATGGAGCACCGCTAATATGGACAATACACCGGAGGCGGTAGCCAAGGGAGGGGGCAGACGCCACCTCCCCTATGAACTATCAACGCGCTGTCATTTCAATTGAACGACTTGCGCCAACAAGTCGCATTATCTGTGCCCCCATACAGATAGACGAAATCTGTACTTTTCGATGGATCGATAATATCCGCCGCCGGTACGTTAGCCTGGCCGATGATGCGGCGGATGTGCGAGAGACTGTTGCGGTACCAACCAACAAAGGGCCTGTAGCCGGGGCCTGCGTAGTGGCTGTCGGCAATGACCCATGAGCCGGCAAGCTTCTGTCCAGTTCCGAGATAACTCTTAGCATCCGGTGCCAGCGATGACTCTGGTATCTCATTGGCGCCAGTGCCTACTTTCTTTCCCGTCCAGGTGATGACGTGTGTGATCTTGTCGCTGCCACTACCTCCCATGATGTAAAGGAGGTCGCCAGCTTGAAGTTTGCTGCTTATGTTATCGAAGTTTTGATTATTGTAGTTAAGTACCACTCCTGGAGCGCCGTCTATATAGCAGCTTGTGTTGTTAGGGTCTTTCACAGGCGATGTGTTGTCGTTAGCTTCACATGCCTGGGTAGCTATGTCACTGTTGAGTGATTTGCTACCCTTTGCTACCCCCAGTGCAATATTGTAGTACCATGAGGTGAAGTTGGAACAATCCACCCCTTGCCACAACATAGTTCCATTATCCGTGGTATTTTTCGAACTACAGGTGCCCGATATACGGAATTCGGCAGGAGGCGTCCATCCTGGTATGTGATGATGGCAGTAGTTGATACCCATTTTGACGTACATATCAATAGCCGAAAGTACCTGTTGTGTCTTCCACTCCTTGCAGTCACAACCTGGCGGTACAGATATGTAGGGCAGAGATGCGGCCTTTGGTCCCCAGTACGACTTTACTTTGCCTGTTGACTGCCAATTCTGTACGTGTGATTGTCTCAATGCATTGCGTGCTGTGGAATTATCTTTTTGTGGCGTGGTGCAAGTCGTTGTGGTCTGTTGTGAACTCATTGGCTGCTGCAAGGCGGAGATAAAATCATTCAGGTTTTTCAGTCCCGTAGCGTTTGAGTCACTTTCGAGGAATTTATAGAAGTCCCGGTGAATACCTCCGGCGGAGTCGGCAAAGACATTATCCGTTGGCCTTGATATTGGATCAGTACTATCTTCGATGTATCCACCACCTTTTGTTGACAGTATGGTGGCGCCGCTAGTGAGACTGGCCACGATGGCATCGACTACCTCGCCAGGCGTGTATCCTTGTGCCTGCTGAAAGAAATAGAGCGCGCCAAACTCAGCGGATAAGAGCCTCTGAGCGCCATTGGCAAGGGCACTCTGCGATGACGTGTAATCAATCACGGGGGTTATCAGTGGGTCGACGCTAAGGGCATAGCTGGTAATCATCTCACCTGCCTTTATAATATTATCGGGAGTCAGGCCCCCCAGGGTTAGGGCGTAATTGGCCGCCGCCTGTGACAATAAGGTAATAGTTGCAGGAAATGATTCGGCATTGACAGCCGCAGCGCTCAACGACACTGTTATATTCTGGCCGTTTTGGCCTGTCGGAGGGCCATACAGTCCGGTTGCTACTATGAGAAATGGGCTGTTGTCCAGTGGCACGGCAATGCTGAAGAGTCCCGTGTTATCAGTCTGGGCTGTAGAAAAAGGAGTTGGCAAAGGTATTCCGCTTACAATCTGGAAGAGATTCACGGTTGTCTTGCCAACGAATCTCGACTCGACTGCACCGGAGCGCACATTGCCCTGCATGTATGAGAAACCGCTACCGTAGTTCGTTGCCAATATACCGGAGTTTATGTTGCCTTGATCGGATGATGAACTGCTGCCGCTGCCACAGGCGCATACAAATGATACTACGGCCAGCCCCGCTGCTACCATGAATATGTATCTTATGAGTCTCTCCATATCTGTCTTCCTTTGGCGACTAAGATTTGATTTAATATCCTGACCCGATGGTTCAGATAATCGAAGATTTTTTTCTCTGAAGAGGAAACGCCATTTCTCATTGCCTCCTCCTATTTATCTCCAGTTTACATACTATAGCATATTTCAGGCTTACTTCAAAAAATAATTATTGCTAATTTAAAAACGTTCTGATATAGTTTGTGAGGGACTCTTGAGTTACTTTAAATCGCCGGAGCAAGGAGAGTTTGAAAATGAAAAAAATAAATGGAATTCGCATAGCTATTGCAATCATGGCGATGGCTTTACTTGTAGTTGCCTTTTATTCATGCGGGAGTTCAGACAACTCCTCTAACTCCGGCACTCCGGCATATACGGGAGCGCCTGCCGCCTTAAATATTGTACCTGCTATGAGCGGGCGTACGTCGTCCGAACTTGAGCAAATCCAACGGGATATTGTATCTGAGGGAAAGCGCTGGGTGGCCGGCATCACAAAACTATCGGGGCTTTCTGATGAGGAATTGCAGTATTATTTTGGCAACGATTCTCCAGATGATGACGTTGATGCAAATGCTGCGATGGCCTTTACTCTGGACAACACTACCTTACCCAGATCCATCAACTGGGACAACATAAGTGGTATCAGCTATGTTACGCCTGTCAAGAATCAGGAGTGGAATTACCTGGTGAATGATAACACTGCTAAATGCGGCTCCTGCTGGGCATTTTCAACTACCGCCGCCCTTGAGTCCTATGTACAGATAACGACTAACACTCCCGGGTCTGATATCAATCTATCGGAGCAGATTTTGGTGTCATGCAGCGGGGCAGGATCCTGTAAAGGCGGCTCGCCAAAGAAGGCCTCCTCCTTTCTTGCAGACAACGGCACTGTGAGCGCCTCATGTTTTATATATCAGGGCGTGGGGGTGGCCTGTTCCCAGGCCTGCTCTGGTTGGTTTAATAACAGCAGCGCGAGGTATCTCTTTAATAAAGTGAACATCATTGGCGGCGACACTACGGCAACAAACTGTGACAAAAACTCAAGATGCCATGAAATAAAACGTGCAATAGCCAATAACGGCCCTGTAGTAGTCTCCATGAGGTGTTATTCAGACTTCACAAAACATTACAAAAGTGGTATATACTCAAGGGTCAAATCAGCCAAAAAAGAGGGTGGGCACGCTGTCCTGGTTGTAGGATACAGTGACGACGGCCAGTATTTCATTGTCAAAAACAGTTGGGGGCCGAACTGGGGCGAAAACGGATATTTCCAAATCGCTTACGACATGGTATGGGACTATGACGCTACAACGAAAGCCGGCGTCCGCTTTGGAAAGACGGCCATTAGCTATAGCAACAAATAAATGCCTGGGATAAACTAGGGACAGGGATAAACTAGGAGGGATAAACTAGGATAAACTAGGGACAGCGACCTATTCTTTGGACAGAGACCTGGGACAGAGTGACCGTTATTTGGTTACCTGGCCAGAATCGCCGTAACCAGTCGCTGTCCCTATTTAGGTTGGTAATGAGACTAGTCTTTCATTTTTGTATGCTCCTTATTATTAGGCATATTGGTTTTATACATGACAATGGAGGTCGACTGATATTATGGAAATAACTAAAACTCTGAACTTTAGTTTAGCATTTGAGCAAATGTGTAACTTTGCAGTTATTAATGAAGTGTTTGATAACTATGAAGCAACTAAGCGGCTTGTATTGCTATGCTTCATTCTTAATAAAGAAATAAATATCATAAATGAGAAAATAGTTGCTCAGATTATTAGTGATCGTTTTGGACTGCTAATATCTGAGAATCTAATCAAGAGCTGCATTAATGATTTAGTAAAAGAAAATAGTATTTTGCATATTGACTCTACTTGTTATTCTCATAATCATTCTTCTACCTTAGTAAATGAATATATAAGGCGAATAGAATATATTCATAATATTGAAAATAATGTAAAAAATAAATGGCTTTCTGATCTGCAGATTAGCGATCCAACTATAGATCAGGATAGCGCATGGTCAGCTCTTAAAGCATACTTGTTACGCGCATTTAGAAGGCATGGGGTGCAAACTGTATCTTTGCTTGACCCTAATACTGAAACTGCACCAGAACATGATGAAAGCTTGACATCTTTATTGAGTGAAGCAGTAGAAAATAATGTTGAACCAAGACATCATGATGTAATACGAAATGAGATTTATCAGTTTTTATCTTCTCAGACACATGATGAAAATAGGGAGGAATATATAATACATCTGGCAAATGGTTCTGTTAGCTATTTTGCTTTATCTGTCGATCCAAGTGTATCGAATAAATTAAGAGAGAATCTATCTCCTTTAACACTTTATCTTGACACAAATGTATTATTAAGCGTTATAGATTTTAATGAACAAACATTTCACCATCCTATTAATGAATTAATTAGTGCTATAAAAAACATTCTTTTCCTTTTGAGCTGAAATATCATCCAGCAACATTGAAAGAAATGATGTCAACAATTAATTTTTACAGCGATGACCTTAAATCAAGGTATTGGTCGCAAAGCATAAGCAGAGCTGCCGTAAGTACGAAATTACCATTTTTAACAGGAATTGAGTTGAAGTACCATAATATTAACAAGGATAATATTATAAGTGTAGATTCGTTTTTAAATAAATATAAACATACTGATGTACTATTAGAGGATAAAGACATTAAATTATTCAAAGATCAAATAAACGATGAAAGGCTTGAAGAACGTACTAATTTATATTCTGACTATAAAATATTTCTCGATAAATTAAATGTGGGAACCAATAATAAACAAAAGGCATATAATACCGTATTTCATGATGCTACACTTTTGGATTTTGTTCGTAACCAACGTACAGCATATAGGGGCTCTCTTGAAGCTGGTGCTCTTATTCTTACAATGGATTATAAATTATATAGGTTTGACTGGCTAGATAGCAGAAACAAACAGATCGAACCCTGTTCAATACTACCTAGTTTATTCTGGCAGATACTTAAACTTTACGTACCATCAGATCATGATTGTGATAGAGCATTTGCTCAAACATTTGCAATTCCTGAATTCCTGGCATTAAACGCAACAGCATCGTCTACTTGTAAAAACTACTTGCTAAATTAGCATCGTATGCCGAAATCAGCGAGAAGACTGCTGAAAAAATGCTGTCTAATACGCTACTTATAGATCAATTAAGTCAGACAAAAGATGAAGATAGTTTTAATAATCTTGTCGAATCAGAGCTGATAAACGAAAATAATCTACTAACAGAAGATAAGGCAGCTTTAGAGAGGCAGCTATTAGACAAGAAGAAAAAGGAAAGAAAAATGTTAGAAAGAGCCATAGAAGATAAAAATATACTCAATAATAAATTGAGTAATGCGAATAAAGCATTATTACAAAAAGAAAGTGAATTATCCAATCAAAAGGATAATTACATGATGTTAAGTGAAAAGCATGAATTACAGAAACAGAGTATTATATTGAATGAAAAAGAGATGATATTGTCATCACTCGACAAGAAAAAGCATAAATATGATTCTATAAGTGATATAACCACTATATTAGTTATTGTATTTATTTATTTATTTCCAATTATATTGTTCCCGATAATAAATGCTAAATACGGGTGGGACAAGATAGAACCATGGACATATTATGCAAGTATGATTTATTTGATAGCAGTATCAATAGTGCCAATGTTTATTGGTAAAACTATAAATCCGACTATCTGTTACCAGAAGCTAAAACAAATACTCAGGGAATATATGTACAAGAAAAACAAATTTAAAATACAAGAATATTTAATATTAATAGATGAGATAGACGAACTTCGCGAGATTGTAGTGAAAAAAAATGTTATTAAGTAAATAACGATAGTATCAGTACTACGATGAGGATGTTGGGGCTAAAGATAGTATAGTGTAGCCCCTAATATTGCGATCGCATTACATATTCACAGCAATATTATGATGTTACATATGCTAAGGGGACATAAAGGGGACAGATTTATTTATATGAACACAGCGTTTAAAGCCCCTTTATAGGTATGATTTCTGTATTGCCCTGTCCTTCAGCAAGTCCTCCGCGCTGCCCTGAAGCACTCCTGCGCCAGACTCCAGTACATACGCATAGGCGGAGATCTTAAGCGCCTGCACAGCGTTTTGCTCGACCAGCAGGACTGCCGTCCCCCTGGCGTGTATCTCGCAAATCATCGCAAACACCGCGCTTGCCGCCTTTGGGGCTAGCCCCATCGAAGGCTCGTCAAGGAGCAGGAGGCTTGGCCTTGACATCAGGGCGCGTGCTATTGACAGCATCTGGCGCTGCCCACCGGATAGTGTCCCCGCATACCGGCCCTGTCGCTCCCTCAGGATTGGAAATCGATTAAACATCTCTTCTATATCGCCATTTATATTACCGTCACTGCGGCAGTATGCACCCATTCTCAGGTTATCAAGCACTGTCATCCGGGTGAGAATCCCCCGACCCTCCGGCACTAACGCAATCCCATGCCTCACAATCCTGTCCGGGCGCTCTTTCGTTATGTCTATGCCACGATAGAGGATTTTCCCACTGGATGGCTCTACCAACCCGGCGATTGCCTTTAGGAGGGTTGTCTTTCCGGCCCCATTTGCACCAAGGACCGAGACAATGCCATGCGTACTGACAGATACGCTGACGCCCCTGAGGGCCTGGACATGGCCATAGCCGGCCTCAACTCCATCTGCCGTAAGTTCAACCACCCTCATCGTCCTCTTTGCCGAGGTATGCCTCGATTACCTCCGGGTGCGTTTTGATGAACTCGGGGGTGCCCTCGGCTATTTTCTTCCCAAAATCCAGGACCACTATCTTCTGGCATAGACCCATGACAAGCGGCATGTTGTGCTCTATTAACAGGACGGCAACTCCGGTACGCGAAATCCGCCCGATTAACCCGAATATCTCCGCGCGCTCTACATCGTTCATCCCGGCAACCGGCTCATCAAGGAGCAGGAGGCTTGGCTCTGAGGCCAGGGCGCGGGCTATTTCAAGTCTGCGCTGCATACCATAGGAGAGATTCCCCGAAACGCTGTCCCATTGGCCGGACAAGCCCACAAACTCAAGAAGCTCCACAGCCTTGTCCCTTGCGTAGTGCTCCTCTGACCTCTGTCTCTTTGTGCGAAACACGCACCCCAGTACCCCGGAGTCCATGCGTGCGTGCCGTCCGGCCATGACGTTTTCTATAACCGTCATCGTGCCAAATAGCCTGATGTTTTGAAATGTCCGGCTGACCCCCATTTTATTGATAACATGGGACTTCAGGGCAGTGATTGTCTTGCCGTGGAGATAGACATTCCCTGAGCTTGGTGTAAATACCGACGTAATGATATTAAAAAGCGTGGTCTTACCGGCACCATTTGGGCCTATTACTCCTGTTATCTCGTGCTCATCTACAGTAAAGGAGACCTTGTCAAGGGCGCTAAGGCCGCCGAAGCTGATACTTATATCCTCAACGGCAAGGATCATTTTGCCGTGAACCTCCTCAGCAGCGCCCTGTCTATCAACCCCTGGGGACGATAAACCATCGCTGCCACTAAAATTATGCCGTAAACAACGTACCTGTAACTACTGATAAAGCGAAGCGTCTCGGGCAGCACGGTTAGAACCGCGGCCCCTATAACGGCACCCCAGGCCGTCTCTATCCCGCCCAGTACCGCAAAGGCAAGCACCTCTACCGCCCTGTGGTATGTAAAATCTGCCGGACTGATATACGAGGCCGTGTGGGCATAGAGCGCACCGGCAAGGCCAGAAATGAATGCGCCCTCACCAAAGGCCAACACCTTGTAGTAGTGGATGTCTATCCCCATCGCCCCAGCCGCACTCTCGTCGCATTCAATGGCGGAAAACGCCCGCCCTACCCTTGAGCTACTCTGGCGCAATATTGCCCACACAGTTAGAATGGCTATCAGGAGTAATATTAGAAATACCGAAAACGCCGTAAACTCATTGTCCTTCAGGCCGATGCCTTGTGGGTTTAAACCATAGGTATTAAGCATATCAAGGGTTTCCCGCCCCATCTGAGGGATTCCAGTAAAACCTACCGCCCCGCCCGTCAATACCTCCCACCTGATAAAGACCACCCTGAGCATCTCACCCAGGCCAAGCGTGGCCACAGCCAGATACACACCCCGAAGGCGCAACGCGGGAAACCCCGTGGCAACCCCGGCAACCCCGGCTAAAAGCCCACCGGCCACTATCCCAACCGGCACCGGCACATGGCAGTTCACTGTGAGTACGGCCGTCGTATATGCCCCTATGCCCATAAACCCCGCACTGCCCAAAGTGAGCTGCCCCGTGCTGAGCGTAACATAGACACCCAAGGCCAGCATAATGTTTATCAGTGCGAATGAGGCGATCTGCAGATGATACGGATTAAGATGCACAGCGGCCCTCTAATGCCTCATCGCCGCCGCATCCCGGCCAAACAGCCCCTGAGGCCTTACCAGCAACACCAGCGTTATTATGAAAAATGCCGCAGCATCACGGTATCCCGAATCCCAGTAAGCCGCAATAAGCGTCTCGGCAAGGCCAAGAATAAGCCCTCCAGCCACCGCCCCACCCACACTGCCCATGCCGCCAAAGATTATTATGGCCAACCCCTTAAGCCCTATTGAGACCCCCATCTGAGTGCTCACATTGCTATAGGCCATGCCGATAAGCACCCCGGCAGCCCCTCCGGCCATTGACGCCGTGACTACCGTAATGGTGATTGCCCTGTCGATGTTAACCCCTAGTATGGAGGCTATCTCCGAGTCCTCGGCAACAGCCCGCAGAGACAAACCCTCTTTCGTCCGGTATAGCCATAGGTAGAGTGCCGCAGCCAGCATCAGCGAAATCCCCAGGATTACCATCTGTACGAGATAAATGTCCACACCGGCTAAAGAAAATTTCATATCCGAAAGCGGAGTCTTAAAGGGATGATTCCCGGGGCCAAAAAGCTTTAAGGCCACATTCTCAAGGAGAATCGACACCCCGATAGTGCTTATTAACGGGGCAAGTTTCGCGGTAACACGCCTTCTTCTTAACGGGCGCAGTGACAAGAGTTCAAGCAAATACCCCAAGGCACCGGCGGCAATAACTGCCCCGGCAAACACCGCCCAGAGCGGCGCGCCCAGCCCTGAGGCCAAGAGCATCCCGGCAAACGCCCCAAACATCACTACCTCGCCGTGGGCCATGTTAATAATGTCCAGCACACCAAAGACCATCGTATACCCCAGGGCGACAACGGCATAAATCCCCCCAAGCGTTATCCCGTTAATCAGTTGTTGAGCGAGCATCAGTTAAACAGTTGGAACCTTCCGTCTTTGACTATGATAACCAGCGGAGCCATCACGACATCTCTGTCGGCGTCAAAGGAAAACCGGCCCATAACGCCGTCAAAATCCTTTATAGAGGCAAGGGCGTCTCTGACCTTCTCTCTTTCGGACGTGCCGGAGCGCCTTATGGCCTCGTCCATGAGATACAAGCCGTCATAGGCCTGTGCGGCAAACTGGTCAGGCTCTGTCCCATAGGCGGCCTTATAGGCGGCAACGAAGTCTTGTACGCGCTTGTCGGGCTTACCGGAAAACCACGGGGTGGCCACGATGAGGCCTTCGGCTGCCTGCCCGGCCAGCTCGATTATCTTTGGGGAGTTAAAGCCATTGCCTCCGATAACCGGCACATCGATGCCAAGTTTGCGGGCCTGTTGCAGAATTACCGCCCCCTCGTTAAACAGGGCAGAACAAAGAATGGCGTCCGGTGCATCGGCCTTAATCTTTGTCAGCTGCGCGCTATAGTCAGCCTGTCCTTTTTGGAATTTCTCTATGGTAGTTATAGTAATGCCAAGCCTTTCGGCTGTCGCCTTCATCGTGTCGAACCCGGACTTTGTAAAGACATCGTCATCGCCGTAGATTATGGCGGCCTTTTTGATGTTATACTTATCGCGAGCCATTTGTATGGACAGCGGAGTGCCGATTGTCTCCGGCATGGAGTTTCTGAAGACAAACCTGCCGATTTGAGTAATCCCCGCGGCTGTGTTGGATGTGGCCAGGATAGGGACTCCGTTTGTGACGGCAAGCGGGCCGACGACCCTCATCTCCGTACTGAGCGTAGGGCCAAGTATGGCCGCCACCATGTTGGAGTTGATGAGTTTTTGCGCGGCTGAGAGGGCCTGTTCCTGTCTGCCTGCAGAATCCTCAATGATCAGCTCAAGCGTAATGCCGCCCTTTGAGTTTATCTCCTTTGCGGCAAGCTCAAAGCCATTGACAATAGACCGGCCATAGGCCGAGGCGGAACCCGTAAGAGCGGCTATGACACCTATTTTTATCGTTTGGGCGGCTGGCTGCCGCGGTTTATTCTCATCAACGGGCGGGCTTCCCTTACACGTCGAGAGTATTAGCAACACTATCAGTACAAACCTTTTCATCAATTCCATTGCAACTCCTTAACGTATTAATGGAGGGGTAGCCATTTCCGGCAGTGTACTGTATCACGATTTCACCGGATTTGTAAACGTCCTGGAGATTGTGGCCTTGAGTGAGGGACTGGGGCTTATAGTGCGGTGGCCTTCAATGTTATCTTAAACTCCGCCCCGCCGTCTCTGTTATGAACTGACAATTTGCCATTCATATTGTTCTCAATTATTGTCTTTGACATATAAAGCCCCAGGCCCATTCCTTTGGACTCCTTCGTTGTGAAATGCGGCTCAAAGATTTTATCCATTATATTTTCAAGGATTCCTCCGGCATTGTCCCATATCGAACAAACAACACGGTTTCTGTCCCCATTGGTTGAGATGTTAATCTCGATTTGCCCTTTCAGTTTAGGTTCTAATTTTCTTGTTGAGAGGATTGCCTCCCTTGCGTTATTCAGAAGATTCAGCACCACCTGATTAAACTCATTGGGATATCCATCGACATATAACAGCATATCACACTTGTCTGTTATGGAAAGGCCTATACTGCTTTTGGTATAAATATGTGAGAACATTGTGAGCAATTTATTTATGGCAGATGTTATATTAAACTGAACTTTTATTTTTGTCGGCGCGAAAAAGTCCCTGAAGTCGTCTATCGTATTTGACATGAAATCAATCTGTTCAAGAAAGGCATTAGCCGCATGTTCGATATAATGCTCATCGATTTCGCCATATTTATAAGATTCCTTTAAGTCCTGGACATAGAGTGACAACGCATTGAGGGGCTGCCTCCACTGGTGCGCTATCAGCCCTATCATCTCACCCATTGACGCCATCTTGGATTGTTGAATCAGAAGTTGAGCCTGTAGTTTTTGTTCGGTAATGTCACTATGCACTCCTACCCACACGTTACCGTAAGTGTTATGCTCAAAAGACGAAATACTTACATAACCCCAAAAGTGTGTGCCATTCTTTTTAATGGTATATACTTCACCTTGCCACGAATTGTTTTTATTTAACGATTCCATGATTTCCTTTGAGGTCTCTTCGGGAGACTTCTCAGTAGGGGCGTTAATGATGGAGACATTCTTGCCGATTAACTCTCCTGTGTTATACTCGAAGATTTGCTCGAACTTCGGGTTACAGTACACGATGGTTCCATCTGCAACACTGACAAGGATAACACCCTCGGCCATATTGCGCATTATTTCACTATGAAACCTCAACTCCTCGATTAATTTATTTCGCCGTGTAATATCTCTGAATATACCGATTATCAATTTTTCATTGCCGGTATCAATAACCTTGGCGCTAATGCTCACGTCCACTATTGTCCCATCTTTACGAATGACTTGAGTTTCATCCTGATCCGCACGGCCTTGTTTTATATGATTCCTGAAGGTATTGATTGTTTTTCCTTTAGTTGTGTCATCTGGAGGATGGAGCTGACTCTGGTGCATACCTATAATTTCCGGCCTTCTCATCCCAAGGAGTTCTTCTCCCTTTTGGTTTACATCCACGATAATGCCGGTTTCTATTTCAGCAACAAATATTGGATCGTTTGCAAGTTCGATAAAAGTCCGATATCTTTCTTCAGAACTTCTGTTTTTCAGTGCCTTTAATTGTTCCAGCACGACGATAAGCGGGTCTCTTGCCTTTCCCACATCTTTCATAGCCCGTCCTGGCTGCACGTCAATGCATAACACGGCTTGAGAATCTCAGCTATAACCACTTTCTCTCCCGATAAAAACAGTTATACTATTTTAATCTTGACGCCTTCCCAAGCGACCTTAATCTGGACTGTTTGAATCATAACATTACCATGTATTACAAGTCAACATAATACATTTGCATACAGCACTTCTCATTGAAAATACATATAAGCCATTGATATATAAGCAATATCTGTAAGAACACCGCTAAAAATATATTCTTAAAAGATTGTAACCACTCAATTTTTAAAGATATTTCCGTTCATTGAGAATTGCTGATTTGCATATATTTTACAACTGGTTTATCTCTCATGCGCCCTCGATACCGATTCTTTCAGACTTTTTCCGGGCCTGAACACGGGGACTTTTGTGGCAAGAGGGCGTAGTATTTACTTACCGGCAAAAGGTATAATGCTGAAATGAATGTCGAAGAAGTGAATAACGACAGTGTCAAGCGCGATATGTCAAACTATGACATAGCCGCCTGGGTTATTGTCACGTTAGCACTGTTGATAGCGCTGAAGCTTCACTTGTTGTCAGCGCTGTTAAGCGGTCTGCTCGTGTTTGAGCTGATTCACATCCTCTCATGTAAAATCAAGGTAAAGGGCCTGACGGGGCACGCATCAAAGATGATAGTGGTAGCGCTGCTTGGGGCAGCCATCGTGGTGGTTGTGTTTGTGCTGACGTTGGGCGCTGCCAGTTTTTTCAGGGGCAGCTCAGGCAACTATTCCGTTTTGCTTCAGAAGATGGCCGACATAATAGACAGCTCTCTGAGTTCAGTGCCGCGATGGATAGTAGAGTACCTGCCGCCAGACGCCGAGGGCGTTAAGGGCGCCGCATCCCAATGGCTGCGTGACCATGCGGCAGAGCTGCAGTCAGCGGGGAAGGAAGCGGCCAGAACCGCCGCGCACGTCCTTATTGGAATGGTTATGGGGGTGCTTGCAGCCCTGAACGAGGTCAGCGAAGGGCACGTACATGGGCCGCTGGCGAAGTCCCTGATGCGGAGCGTATCGCTGGTGGCGTTGTCATTCAGGCGCATTGTCTTTGCCCAGTTTCGCATCTCGGCGATTAACACGGTATTTGCGGCCCTCTATCTTGCCGTTATATTGCCGTTGTTTGGGGTTCATTTGGGCCTGGTCAAGACGATGATAATAATAACGTTTGTTGTGGGTTTGCTGCCAGTGATAGGGAATCTGATCTCAAATACGGTAATTATTGTGGTGAGCCTGAGCAACTCATTTAATGTTGCGGTGGGGTCGATGGTGTTTCTGGTGGTAATTCATAAATTAGAGTATTTCTTAAATGCCAGGATAGTAGGCTCACAGATAAAATCAAAGACATGGGAGATGCTCCTGTCGATGCTCATAATGGAGGCCGCATTCGGTCTGCCAGGAGTTATAGCCGCCCCAATATACTACGCCTACTTAAAGGAAGAACTGGCAGAAAAGGGCCTCATCTGAGTCCGCATTAATACCCTGTTTACATAAAATCGCTTCCCAATGAGGATATTTTTATTTGACATAAGCAACTCCAAGCTGCCTGCAGATTTTTCTTGCAAGTAAGTCGGCTATCTCAGTATGCCTTGGTATTGTCGATGATTTCTCTATATCCCAGAGGTTTATATACATACTATGCCTGGCGCCTTCTCGTAGTAACGCGCATCCCTGTCTCTCTATATGCCGTATCAACTCTTTTCGCTTCATACCTCAATTATTTCTAAAACCACTTCACGCTTCGGTAATGATTCTAAATCAAACGGTTTTTGAATCTCGTTTATCGCATCAAGAAGGTTTTCTCTTGCCTCTTCTATGGTCTTTCCCTGAGTCATTGCCCCCGGGACATCATCTGTCCACGCTACCCACCAGTCACCGTCTTTAACAAATACCGCATTTATTTTCATATCCTGCCACACCTCTACCTTTTCGTATATTGACTGTACTTCCTATTATACCACAGGCGCAGCGATGGCCGCCATTGAAATCTGGCACTTATCCCCTGCCTGCCCACTTGCCCTTGCCAGGATTGCCGGCAGCCGCACCGCTATGTTAATATAAATCAGTTGGAGGCGTTAGGCAAACAATTATGGAAGTTGTTCAACTCATAACTCATCAACTCTTAGATATGCTTAATACTGGTGTGGCCATTATCGACAAGAAACTTACAGTCGTCTACTGGAACCGCTGGCTCACCATGCAAAGCGGCATCAAGAGCGACGCAATCGTTGGGGCTAAACTCCTTGATTTCTTCCCGACCCTCAACAAACCGTCTTTCCTGAAAAGCTGTAAGTCCATATTCACATTCGGAAACTTCATCTTCTTGCGCCAAAAACTCCATAACTACCTCTTCCCCTTTAAACTCACCGGACAGCAGCCGGCCAACTTCGAGTACATGCAGCAGAGCTGCACCCTCGGGCCGTTAAGAGATGACAACGACACCATTAACTACATCTTTATCACCATCGAGGACGTTACCGAAATAGTCACCTATGCACTAAAACAGGAATGGGCGGAGGCCGAGCTGCGCAACGCCAAGGAATCTGCTGAAAACGCCCAATGCGCCAAAAGCGAATTCCTCGCCAGCATGAGCCACGAAATTCGTACCCCTATGAATGACATCATCGGCATGGCTGAACTGCTCAACGAGACTGAACTTACCACAGACCAGCGCCAATACGTCGCCGCCTTTCAAACGGCAGGCGAAAACCTCCTCGACATCATTAACGATATCCTCGATTTCTCCAAAATCGAGGCGGGCCAAATCGGCTTTGAATCTGTGAACTTCGACCTGCTTGATATCATCGAAAAAATTTACGAGATCCTCTCCATCCGGGCACACAAAAAAGGCATCGAGCTGAACTACCACATATCCACGGACGTCCCCTGTAATTTAATCGGCGACCCCGCCCGCCTGCGCCAGGTGCTGATTAACCTCCTTGGAAACGCCATCAAGTTCACCGACCACGGCGAGGTCATCCTGCGGGTAACACATGTCCCTGAATTCAACAAATACGGCTCTGCCCCGCTGCGCCTGCAATTTTCAATCTCTGACACCGGAATCGGTATACCCGAGGATAAGTTCGACATGATATTTATGAAATTCACCCAGGCAGACTCCTCAACCACACGCAAATACGGCGGAACCGGCCTCGGCCTGTCTATCTCCAAAAAACTCGTTGAGCTTATGGACGGCAACATCCGCATAGAAAGCGCTCTCGGCAAGGGAAGCACGTTTCACTTCACGGCAACCTTCGGCCTGAGCCGGGATATTAAACAAACACCAGATACCACCGGTATGGCCGGCTTAAAGACACTTATCATCGACGACAACGCCACTAACCGCGAAATCTTAACCGAGACATTGCGCGGCTGGGGCATCGCGGCAACCTCAGAGGAAGACGCCATCGGCGGCCTTAAAGAGCTCAATCTGGCAAAATCCGCCGGCCTGCCCTATGACCTCCTGCTGCTCGATTGCCGTATGCCCGCCATGGGCGGATTCGAGGCCGCTGGCCACATAATTAAGGCTTCATTAGCTAAAAAAACCATTATGATGCTCTCCTCAGACAGCAGAAAAGGCGACTGTGACAAGGCCAGTGAGCTTGGTATCGACTCATGTATCGTAAAACCACTGAAGAAGTCTAACCTTCTTAACGTCATCCGCACCACTATGGGATATGAACCGGCGGCGGAGACCAACCCCGACGACCACGCTGTCTTTTCCTACGACACCCTTAGCCCGCTTAACATTCTCCTTGTCGAAGACTACCAGCAAAATCGTGTCCTCATCCAGACATACCTAAAGAACGCCCCATACAAAATCGATACGGCCGAAAACGGTGTATCCGCAATCGAAAAGTTCATGTCAGCAAACTACGACATCGTCCTTATGGACATTCAAATGCCTGTTATGGACGGCCTGCAGGCCACTGAGGAAATCAGGAGATACGAAGCAGTCAGAGGATTAAAACCAACTCCAATCGTCGCCCTTACCGCCTACGCCCTTGATGATGACATAAAAAAAAGCCTTGCCGCCGGTTGCAACACTCATCTGACTAAACCTATAAAAAAGAGAACTCTTCTCAATACGATAGTAAAACTGACTGACTCAAGGACAACTGCCTCCCCTCCCGCAAAACCGGCAGCCTCAGATACCGCCGCTATCAGTGATAATTTGACCGTCCACATCGACCCTGAACTCAAAGGCATCATCCCCGATTTTCTGAAAGAAGTCCGCGCAGATATTAACGCAATAAAAAATGCCATAAATATCGGGGATATACAGAGCGCGCAAAAGCTTGGACACAACCTCAAAGGGGCTGGAGGTGGATACGGATTTAAGGCCATCACCCAATTTGGAGCAGCCATCGAAGCTGCCGCTAAAGACAACAACCCGGATACGATAACCCGATTGCTGGACGAACTATCGAATTACATTGAAAACGTCCATATAATATAGGAGATACCATGGAAGAACCACAAGTACTATTACTAAAAAGAATCAGGGTTTTAGTCGTGGAAGACGACAAAAAAACCAGAAGACTCTACTACCTTGGGATTAAAAACAATATGATCTTCAAAAGGCGCTCCTGCACTGACGGCAAAGAGGCCCTCGCTATATACGGACACTGGAAACCGGATATTATAATTTTGGACATCATGATGCCCGACATGACCGGCTATGAACTGCTTAAACATATCCGTGAGCACTGGGGGGACAGGGATACCACTATCATCATGGCTACCGCAATGTCCGACGTAAACACAATCACCGACTGCCTGAAACTCGGTATTCAGGGATACATTGTCAAACCTTTTGACTACAAGGAAATAGCAGGGAAGATTATAGAATATTTCCAGGCGGCAGACCCCATACGGGCTAACCTCGCCCACCAGTATCTGGATAATCAGGAATCGACTTCTGAACCGGCTTCGGGGTCGACATAGGCCGCATACGGCAGTGACAAATTGTGTCGTTTTTATTACATATTGTGTCAATTACGACAACATCAAGGACGCATAACTTATTGATATAACTTAATTTGCGTTTTGGCATATTTATTGCAACAAATTCGGTGGTTAGTGCGGTTTTGCCGTATCTGATCATCCCTAACAGTAAGAGCGGGGTCGGACCCGCAGTATTTATTGCATTATCACTGTGATATATGCTGGTTGGACCCCCCACTCTTTCACCGGTCGCCGCTATTACGCAGGCCCCTTTACAGAAAACACTTGACAATACACACTCCGAAGACGTATTATCTCGTATCAGCAGGTAAGTGTGCCATAGGCAACCCAATGTACCGTGGCATATTACAAAAACTTATGATTCATACCTGGAAACATATAAATGGATAAGATACTTGTCGTTGAAGACAGCAAGTCGTTAGCAAATCTACTTAAAGAAGAAATCGAAAAGAAGATACAGACCGAAGTTGTAGTAGCCATGACTTATGCCGAGGCTATAAAGGCTGTCGAGTCTGATGGCTTTTCCTTCGCAATATTGGATTACCACCTTCCCGATGCCAATGACGGTGAGGCCATCGACTTAGTCCTGTCGAAAAATATCCCCTCAATTGTCTTCACCAGCGAACTTAATGACGATATTCGCGATAAGATCTGGTCAAAAAGGGTTGTCGATTATGTCTTAAAAGAAGACTCCCGGAGCATTGACTATATCGTTTACATGATTAAACGAATCAAGGCGAATGCCTCTGTTAAGGTCCTCGTCGTCGATGACTCCAGCAGTTATAGAATCCAGCTTAGTTCACTCCTGAGAATCCACCAGTATAAGGTTTACGAGGCTTCAAACGGCCTTGAGGCCATGTCGATTATGGAAAAAGTCCCTGATATCAAACTCATCCTGACTGACATTCATATGCCGGAGATGGACGGCTATAAATTATTGAAAAAAGTCCGTGCCGGGTTTGACAAGGAGGCCCTTGCAATCATCGGTATCTCAAGCTATGGAGACAGAGTCCTCTCCGCAAAATTCATCAAGCTGGGGGCTAACGATTTCATCAAGAAACCATTCCTGTCCGAAGAGCTATACTGCCGGGTAACTCAAAACATCGAGATGCTTACGATTATTCATGAAAATAAGGAGGCATCCAACAGGGATTACCTCACAGGCCTTTACAACAGGCGGTATTTTTTCGATGTGGGGAGAAAACTCCTGAGCGGCGTTAAGAGAGGCAATTCATACTCTGCCGTTGCCATGCTGGACATCGACCATTTCAAGAGAATCAACGACACATATGGACACGATGTCGGCGATATGGTGATAAGAATGATTGCCGGCGTCTTAAAGGATCGTTTTCGTGAATCAGATATCGTCGCGCGATTCGGGGGTGAAGAGTTCTGTGTGCTTGTGACAAATATCAAGAGAAATGCAGTTTACGGCGTTTTTAACGAATTACGGGCCTTTATAGAAGGTATGGAAATCACAGCCGCAAGCTTAAAAATCAGGATAACGGTAAGCATTGGCGTGTGTGACGATTCCATGAATTGTATCGAGGATATGATCAAAAAGGCCGACGTAATGCTGTATGCAGCAAAAAACGGAGGCAGGAACAAGGTAATGTCAAGCTCTGCCGAAAAGACAACGTTCGAGAAAGAGCTGCAGAAGATGTTTGACCTGATCCGGCTGGCAAATAAATTTGCCGTCACATATAAAGACACCTGGGATAGCTCGTCATGGCAGACGTTTTTCTCGGCAATTACTAAGAAACACATCGAATTGAATGAAAATGTGCTATATGACCTGAGACACATACTGGACACAGTAAGGAGCCTCTACGAGACCTCTATGTCGTCTAAAGAGATAGAAGCCGCGATTAACTTAATGCTGGCAATGGCGGCAACTCAACTCAACACATCAAAAGACATGTGCGGCCTGATTGATTTCGAGCAATTGCTGAAGGAGTTGCAATCAAGCGGACTTACATTGACGGACAAGTCGGCATCGTGCTTTTATAAGTTGGCTGAGTCCTTCGGGGGCCTTTATAATTCCATCTTATTTAACACCCAGGTTATCTGAATATCCAGCATCAATTATAATAATTCGTGTATAATACAATTCAGGTTAGCGCTCTCTTAAATCGTTACACAAGAGAGCCTCTATAATGAACTTCAGAGGAGGAGGGATTATGCCTGGAGGAATTTTTGACGGCTATGAGCCGAAAATACCGGGGTTTGCTACTAAGAAATCCTACATGCTCGTCACAGTTTTAATTGCAGTAGTTGTGGTGCTGCTGATTATCAACCCGTTTATTACTATTGGAGCCGGAGAGAGGGGCATTGTGCTTAACTTTGGGGCAGTGCAGCCTATTGTGCTTGGCGAGGGGATTCATGTGCTTATCCCTGTAGTACAAAAGGTTGTCAAGATGGATGTCCGCGTGCATAAGTCGCAGACAAACGCCGAGGCCTCATCGAAGGACCTGCAGGAGGTTACCTCCGTTATCGCTATCAATTACCACATCCTTCCCGATAAGGCAAACATTATCTACCAATCTATCGGCACAAGCTATAAGGACAGGATAATTGACCCCGCAGTTCAGGAAATCGTAAAGGCCGTGACAGCCAGATATACTGCCGAGGAGTTGATAACGAAGAGGCCGGTAGTCAGCTCGGAGATGAAAAGCGGCCTGGTTGAGCGTCTCATCAAGCATCAAATCGTCGTGGATGAGTTTTCCATTATGAATTTCTCATTCTCCAAATTGTTCATGGAGGCCATTGAATCCAAACAAACCGCCGAGCAGCTTGCCTTAAAGGCTTCGAGGGATTTGGATAGAATCAAGATTGAGGCCGAACAAAAGATTACCCAGGCAAAGGCAGAGGCAGAGGCCCTGAGGCTTCAGAAAGAGAACATCTCGCCTGATCTCATTAAACTGCGCAGAATCGAGGCGACCATCAAGGCCATAGACAAGTGGAACGGCATCATGCCCAAGGTTACCTCTCAAAACATGCCCTTTATCGACGTTAAGGAATATGACCAGGACCAGGCACCGGCGCGTAAATAAAGACAACTGAGGCGGTGGCGGCCCACTATTGGGCTGTTGCCGCATACACCTGGGATTTCACTTCTTGCGTTTGAGGTGAGGCTCCTGAAAGGGTTTTAACATATCGGGGGTAATGTCTTCAAATCTCAGCACCTTTCCGCCATAGAGGGCAACATAACTCTTCGCCTTTTCCTCATCCAGATATGGCAGAAACGGGTCTCCCATTGCCCCGGATTTCTTCTCCGCATAGACATAGAATGCCTTCTTCGCGTCTATCCACTTGGCCTTCCACTCTGCATCGCCCATGTCGTTTGTAAAGATTGAGGAGACATTCTTTGGCGTATCTGGCTGTAAATAATAGGAAAACATGTCCATCGTTCCACAGAATACGTCGTATTTTCCGTCCGTGTAATGAATCTGGCCCTTCGCCCCGGGGAAATCCACAAGGATCATACCACAAACGGCACACGCATGCTTTCTTGTCAGCTCCACTGCCTGGCCCGGGCGTTCCTTGCCACCGGAACACCCGCCCAGAATCAATATCAGCCAAAATAGGGTTATTGCCTTTTTAATGGCAGACTATCCCCTCTTATTTTTTCTGAGTTTCTTATGCAGCCCAATCCCCACTATCAGCACGCCAAGGGATATGACAGGTGGAAATACGTATACTTTCAGCGGCGTAGGCGGCTCCATCATTAAATAGTACCACGCAGAGATTGCCCCTCTGATATTTTCCTCACCGTTTCTACCGTCATAGGCCGTTATGGAAAATGGTATGAACTTGCCTATCTCAAACACAGGGTCGTCTTTGGCGGATTTGAGTTCCTTTTTAAAGACAACGCTGTAGAGTCCATCGTCATAGGATGCCATGGCCGTGGCGTCAGATTTCTCCATTGGCTCTACATTTTCGTGGCCTTTAGCCACTGACGCGAAGACTTTGTCCATGTCCGAGGCCTTCCACTGCCATAGGTTCACAGGGGCCTTGTTTGTCCCCATGAAGAAGTATGGCAATTCCGTTGCCTCATGCTTCTTAACGGGGAATTGAATGCGTATTGAGTCCGTGGGCTTGCCGTCGCTGCCATCGTTTGGCTTTTTATCCGTCCACTGAAGCAATATGGCCAGCTCCTTTGTTGTATATAGCCCTCTTACTCTTACATTTGTTATAACCGGTGTGAAGTCGCGGGTATCAAACATCAACTGTCCACCAATTGGGAGGTCCATGTAATCGACCTTCTCCCAGGCCGGGTCATTGGGCTTTGAGGGCAGGTTATCCGTCTTTTTAACCTTCAGCGCCAGGCCCAGTTGCCTTGTAAGCTGCAATGATTTGATGAAATGCGCCAGCGCCCATCTCTTGTCGTCGCTTAGCGAGTCCATATAGGATGTCATCGGCGTGCCGCTAAGGCCCACAGAGATTGTCCTGTAAATGTCCTCAAGGCTTGAGCCGTTTCTCAGTTCCCAGCCGTGGGTATAATCGGCAGGGGCAATGCCATAGCCCCAGTCGGTCTTAAAATCATCCTGCCAGCCCTTCTCACCGTTACCCCTGCCTGCGTTGCCGTGGCAGTCCACACACTTTGCTGCCTTAAACTCCGCCTTTCCCTTTTCGATTAACTCTTTGCTTGCCTTCGGTGGGGTGCCGATTTTTATGGGTTTCGCCTCCATCGCAAACGTATCCGGCGCGAATGACTTCACATGCTCTACGATTGCCTTGACCTCGGCGTCGCTGAATCTGCTCCACGGCGGCATCGAAGTGCCCGGATTGCCATTCCTTATGACCTTTGTGAGGTCCTCACTGGTGGGCGGGTCGCCCGATGGGGTTGAACGAAACTTAAAGGAACCAAAGGTAAAGTCCCTCGGCTTGGGCAGTGAGACATCCTTTGTAAATGAGTCCGCGTCTCCCTTGTAGCCGTGGCACTGGGCGCACCAGCCGTCATATATCTTCTTTCCCTCCGGGTTGCCGGCAGCATTTTCCGCCCCATACCCCAACACAGGGAAACACATTGCTAACAGAACCGCTATAAGAATCCTCATACTCAAGAACCTCCTCATTACCAGCTCCTCGGCTTATTGCCAGTGGACTCGTAGATGAACATTATTACTTTCCAGACCTCTTCCTCTGTCAGGAAATCCTCGAAAGACGGCATCGCTGAATTCCACGGCCCCGATCCCGCGGGAAGGCCGCGCCATCCCTTAGAGACCCGCCAAAACACAAAGGACTCCGGCAACTGGGCTATAGTATCCGTTCCCCTGAATGGCAGCGGGACAGGATTAAAGGCATCTGCCATGTGCCCCTTGCCGTCAAGGTCGTCCCCATGGCAGAAAAAGCAGTTCTGGTAATATATCTTCTTCCCTTCTTCCACATATTTGGCAAAGTTGGCCGTATCTTTTCTGAGAGGATTCTCAAGCCCCAGCACATTCATGGTCTTACCCTTAAAATCCATCTGCGATGGCGGCTCCGGATGCACTATCCTTGCCGAGACCGGAGGGTTATACGTAGGCTTCACCTTGACATATGTCAGGTATCCGGCAAACAGGGGCAGCGCTGCGAACACTATTATCAGCCTTAAGAATTTCTTATTGTCATCGGCTAACACCGCCCTCATTGGCTCCAGGAATGCCTTGAATGTCTCCTCCTGTATTGAGAAGTAGATAAACAAGGAAAATACACACATTGCCATGTACATCAGGATTACCTGCGCCGGCAGTGCCGGCATTATATATTCCGCGCTCTTAAGCAATCCATAGATGAATATCAACAACCCTGCGAAGTTAAAAAAAGGAGACTTCCTTAGAACTGCAACGATTGAGAGAAATAGCCCAATAACTGCTATTATTGGATATATCTTAAGCATTATCCACTACCTCCTTTTTTTGCTTCCTTCGTTATCTCTTCTTGCAGTACAGGGACAGAATCGGGATAATTTATCGTGATATTTGACCCCTTGCTCTGCAGGAATGCCGATACGGCTATCAGTTCACCTTCGGTTAAGGATGTCGGAGGTTTGTGTACCGGGGGCATCATGTTCTCAAATCCCTTTTGAATATATGAGCTGGGATTTACCAGGGCCTCAAAGACGTATGCCTCCACTGGCATGTTTCGTTCTTTTGCAGATTTAACCATTTCAGCCCCTATGGTTGCGATTGCCGGTGCTCTCATGCCTGTCTCCGGTTTCATCGGGTGGCACACCATGCACTGGCCCTTGCCAAATATTATCGACTCCCCTACGGCGATTAGTTCGTCCTGGGGGATTCCCTTCTCTATCTTTATCGTCTTCGGAGGAAGCGACTGCGACTGAGGGAGGAAGTACAGCCCTATATAGGCAAAGAATATGTTTATCCCGACAACGACCAAAAAGAGTTTTATCGCGCCTCCTTTCATGCCTTGGCCCCTCCTTGTCCACCCTTTTTCTCCAGCTTCATTATTCCGTAAAACAGGAAACCCATCAGGGCATAAAAGATTACCGTCACTATAGACGTTATCACGGCGGCATATCCGTGTGTCGGCAAAAAGGCGTCCACACTCGTATCCTTCATTATTCCATATACGTGCCAGTACTGTCTGCCACCTGACCTCATATAACCCATCATTCCCATAAGCCATGTAAACGTTACGGTTATGCCTATCAGCGCGTACTGTGAGCGCTCAGGCATCTTACCCCACCTTGGCTCACCTATTATCTTCGCACCTTTAAACATCTTGGCGTCCAGGATGAACAACGCTATAATCGCCAGGAAGAATATTCCAAACTGTATCGGCGACAGCACCTTTACCCTGACGGACGAAGTTACCATATAACTATAGACGCCTATGGCCAGCATTATAACTGACGAGCCTACCACTATCAGGCCCCTTAGTGCGTTGCCCAGCTTTACCCACGACACGACGGATTCCTTGTTGCTCATCTTGAATATGGCAAAACTCAGAAACGTTGCCAAATAGGTTATTACAACGGCAGTGTTCTTTGCGGCCATAACGCCAAGATTGCCAAGCACCGGGTGGTATGTACCCATCTTTCTGGCCTCATCAAGGCTTAACGCAACGCTGTGTGGTGTCAGCCATACGGCGTACCCCAGCAGCATTATTATAAAGAGAAACTTCACATACTTAAAATATCTCTCACCCCCGGGCATCTTGTTTAACGATATCCACAGGTAGTAGTTTACGAACATCAGAATAGCCCCGATAAGTATTGCCTGCATGACCCATAGCCATGCAAAGAATCCACCCATTAACTGAATACCCATCTGCTCGTTAAACGAATAAATCTCAACGCCAAGCAGATAGCCGACACCGGGCAGAAGCAGCGAAAACCCGATGGATATCATCGCCGACGTATAACCCATCCAATCATAGTATGCGCGGTCTTCATCCGTCTCAGAGGCTATGAATCTGTACGCGGCATATGCTGCGGCGATGCCAGCGCCAAAGACCACGTTTGCAACCAGCCTGTGCAGCGACAGGGGAATCCACATAAAGGTCTTCACGGCCTGCCACCTGTTTACCAGTTCACCCGTCTCAGACACACCGCCCGGGGTTGTCATATAGCCGACCCACGCACTCGTTATCAGGAGCATTATCGTACCCATTATGTTTAAAAGGCCTCCGATGGCTACGTGAGCCCCCTTTTTATCCTTCATCTTGTGCCACGAGTAATAATAGTAATAGCAGACAATTACCTCGACATACATAAATGCAATATAAAGCCACCATGTCGGCCCAAGTATCCTCATCATATGGTCTATAAACTTAGGATACAACAGCGGCAGACTAATCAACAGAACTGTGCCTATGGACGCCGTAATCGTATAGGCCAGTGTGAATAATTTCGTAAAATCATATGCGATACGGTCTAGTCTGTCGTCTTTACGCCTCCAACTTAAATACTCCATCGAAACGGCAAAAATCGGCACACCCAGTACAAAGGCCGCAAAGTTCAGGTGAAGTTGCGCTATTATCCACACCCATACCCTGCTCCCAATAACGGGGAAAAGCCTGTAACCGTCTTCTGTTGGCGCTGGAAGTATCTTTCCTAATAATAACAGGAATATAAAGCCTATGCCTAACAGCACCGTCAGCTTTATCAATCCCTTTGCCAAACCTTTTTTCACACTCACATCAGACATAATAATCTCCATTTTTTATATAGCGAAGGGACGCCTTAATTACAGGCAGCGCCCCCTCGCCTGATATACGGCTATTTTTTTGTAAACGTGTGGTCAAGCGCCGTTGCCTGGCCGGCTTTTACCTCTACGTCTTTTATGGTCTCACCAAAGCCCTCATGCCAGATTTTTACCTTGTATTTGCCCGGCAGGAGGTCTTTTATCTCGAAATCTCCCTTGTCGTTCGTTACGGCTGCATATGGGGACTTGCTTGCATAAACAAATGCCCTCATCCATGCGTGGGCGTCGCACTGCACTATCTGCAGGCCTGCTACTTTTACCGGCTTCTCTATTACCTGGTCCTTGTTTGGCAGCGCCAGATTGTATACGGTCCTCTTTTTGCCCTCTCCCAGGAGAATACCTAATGAGGTGTTGTGAAATATCGGGTCACTGTTCTTTATTATGTATTTATCTCCAACATAAGCAACTGCAACGATAGGTACAAATTCACACTTCTGGTTATCGATGACCGTATCGGTCTTTGGGATTGCCTTTCCCTTTGCAACGTCTTCAACTGCAACTATAACGTTTTTCACTTCGTTTGCTCCGGATATTATGTACATATTTGCCGGTGCGCTTTTTCCGCAGACATTTTCGTCCTTCTTAATTTCCAGAACGGGGTCCTTCACCGGCCCGGATGACTTAATCTTACCTTTTATCGAACCGCCATCCTTTACATCCACTACCTCATAGGCCTTCACCTCGGCAAACACCATTGCCGGCAACAACAACATAATTACCAATGCACCCAAAAATACCTTCTTCACTGTCTCCTCCTTCAACAATACCTTTATATATTTTACATAAACTGTAGCAGCCTGAAAATCAAACCACCGCAGTTCCCAAATAGCCATGTCTATTTTTACACATCAGCTCCCTATTTTACAATTTCCTTTATATAACTGTGAAGCTCTTTTTCGTGTACATAATGCCCGACGACCCTTTTGACGGTCTTCCCCGGGTCGACAAATACCAGCACCGGTACGTAGTTTATCTTATATGCGTTTAGGACGTCATCTCTGGCACCGGCAAACATTGGAAACGTAAAGCCAAGTTCTTTCTTGTAGCTCCTGACCAGCTTGCCGTCTTTTGCCATTATGTTTATCCCTATTATCCTGATTTTATCAGCGCCAAACTTAGTCTCGGCCCTCTTTAACAGGGCTATTATCTGCGTGCAGTAGTGGCAGGAGTTGTGGGTGAAATAGACTATGGTTGGCTTGTCTATCAGCGTACCTATGTCAACCATCCTGTTGTTTTCATCTGCCAGCGTAAAGACAGGAAAGGGCTGGCCCTCTTTCATACCCGAGGCAAACGCCGCCTCTGGCAGTATTGCCACCGCTAAAACTATGATAAGCAGCATTGAAGCCAGCCTTACCGGTGTCATCAGGTTACATTTCCTTTCCAATTAATTTGTATTTTATGAATGTCCTGTAGTTATGGCCATAGATCATGGGAATGCCGTTTGCCTCGACATGCGTATACGAGAAGTTATTCAGTATCTCTGACTGAGGCGGGGTTAGCGTCAGTCCCCTGCCGGTTGAGAACTTTATCCTGTTGGCCGTCAGGCTGCCAAAAAAATAATCCCTCAGCGCTGGCCAGTGTTTGCCCTCCGTGAGGTCTACGGGTATGGATTTGCCGCCTGCATGGAACTCAAGCCAACTGTGGGAGTTTATACAGTCTGCCTCTATGGTTCCCTTATTATTGGGCACCAACGGAAGAATAACACCCTGAATCCACTTTACCGGTATGTTTTTGTACACCATCATTGTCCTGAACATGGCGTTGAAATCGTCACACCTGCCGGCCTTATCCTCAAAGGCAAGGGTGCTTACGCCCCTTGAACATAGTTTGTGCACATACGTAGTACGGTCAATTATGCCGTCATAGAGCTTTCTTGCCATTCTGACCGGGTCGGTCTCCGTGCCAGTTTCCGCATTTACATATCTAACTATGTCATCGTCCCATTTCTCCCATTCGGAGAGTTTTAGGTACTTACGCACATCGCCCTCAGCGGCATCCACAATGCCCGCTGCCTTTCTCTTTACCGTATAACGCACCGTGGCACAGTTGCCCTTCTTTATGCCGGTGGTCTCAATGTAAGCAACCGCGGCGTCCGTGGCCCTGTTGATTTTATAGGTGTGCCTTGTTTCTATGGACAAGCCCCTTACCTCTTGTTCAGTGTCTTGGGCTGGAAGGGGAATCCATATCCTTATGGTATCCTTTGCCGGGGAGGAGGTATAAAACTCCGTCAGGTAGTCTATCTTATATGTGAGGGACTTAATCTTCGTAATGCCTGCCGGAGGGGATGGCTCGGAGGCGGCAACGCCTTCATGCCGGTTAAGCAGCACATACCCCGCGCTTGCCAGTGCCCCGGCAAGAAATTCCCTTCTGCTTATATTCACTGCGTTTATATTATCTCCATGTTATCATTTCTTTCATGGGATAATCATCCCATGCAATACAAGGGTTATCATACCATTTTCAGGGTCGTTCGTCCACACCTCTATTGTTTTTTGAAACTTGCCGGGGGCCGCGTCGCACAATAACTCCACTGTAATCTGTCCCTTGTCCCCAGGAACTATTTCCGCCGAACTGGCGGATACCTTCGTGCAGCGCCTTCACGCCGGTATCAAATCCTTTATTATGAGTTTTTCCGTACCGGCATTTGACAGCTCAAACTGATGCGTAACGGTCTGGCCTCTTTTAACCGTACCAATGTCAAGCTTCGTCTCTTTAAACAAGGCCTGTACCTTGCCTGAGGGGACATTGCCGGCTGTTGGCTTGTCCTTGGCTGATATGTCTATCTCCACTGGTTTGGCATCAGGGGCCGCTTTTATGTTTTGCTCAATTACTCCCGTACCCTCGTGCCACACCTTCAGGACGTAATCCCCGGGCGGGACATTAGTTAAGTCAAACTTGCCCGCGTCGTCCGTTACCGCCGCGTAGGGCTGGTCAAATACGAACACGTACCCTCTGAGCCAATTGTGCGTGTTGGATTTCACAGAGATGTAGCCTGTATCTTTTGTATACTTATGGTAGTTTTTGACAGGTTTTTTGATTATCGCGTCCTTGGTCGGCAGGGCCAGATTCAATATAGTCGAGCCGTCTACAAGCGGCCTTGATGATACGGATTTTTGATATTGCAGCCCCAGTTTCAACTGAATGGCATGTAAAATGGTGTCTTCATTTTTGATGGCATATTCGCCGCCAACAAAACCTATACCGGCAAGTGGCGTAACCTTGCAGCCCTTTATCGAAATGGTGATGTCCTGTTTTGGTAAAGGCTTCCCCTTTGAGACGCCCTCAAGCCATACGACGGCATTCTTTATTCCCTTATCACCGGATATTACATAGGTCTCCGGGTTTTGCTCTTTCCCGCACACGGCGTCATCCTTGTCAACATGGATGGCTGCCTCCTTTGGCGGTGTACCCGAATATTTTATCACACCCTTAATGTCAACTCCGCCCTTTACTTCGCCCCCCTCATAGGCAAACGAGGCACTTGCAAGCACCACTAGCCCCGCCAGGGCAACTGCCTGTATCATACGTTTTACCACCTTATAACCTCCTGTATAGTTAACGAATTTCATGCCATATACCTTTTTTTAAACAAATAATAACTTGCTAAAAGCGGTGCCGTTATCCACATGGCAGTGACTGCCCATAGCACGGAGGGCCTGATAAACCCCGGAATGTCCACAGAGGACAGCCCCATCAGCACCGAATACTCCCCTATCGTTGTGAAGTTCAATATCCTGTACACATCCACGGGATTCAGAAGCAACATCACGACAAACATCGCCGGCGTCATGGCACCCTTCGTTACTATCAACATCCCTACCAGCCCCAAGTCATACACTATCGTAAAAAACAGCCACACCAGCACCGTAAAACCAATTACCTTGCTGCGTTCATAAAACATCACCGATGTCAAAAACGAAATGCTCAAAAACACCATCCCAAGCGCTACCGAGTTAACTACAAACACCACATAGCTCCCAAACGAGCCAAACCCTGATTTAACTAATAATATCAGCCCCGGTATACTAAACCCCAACAGCGACGGTACCGCCAGCGACACGGCAAGGCCGGCGTATTTACCCAAAATAAACTCTGCCGCGGTTATCGGCGCAGACAGATATAAATCCAGCGTGTGCCTGTCCCGCTCATCCGCTATGACACCCCCGCCAAGCGTCAGTGCAAGCATCGGTATGAAGTATACTACAAGACTAGTCAGACTTGCAACCGTGGCCCCCATATTTCTGAAGCTCACTACACCCGACGCGGCAGAACCGAAATACGCCACTACTATTGTCAGGAGCGCAAAGCCGACGGTTATTGCCGCGACCCACCTGTTTTTGAGCCTGTCCGAGAACTCCTTATGTGCCAGTGCCTTAAACGGGGTAGTTGTCCCCTTGTATGCCTGCTCAGTGAATGCCAAAAAATACCTCCTCTAATGACGGTTGTCTCAGCGTAAAGTCCACGAATTGGTCTTTTTGCTCCAGAATCGACGCGAGCATCTTCAGTTTGTTCTCAACCGGCAGTTCAGCCGTGAGCTGCCCGCTGCCGTAGGTTATGTTCACTGCGCCCTCGTTTTTGAGAATTTCCCATAGCACTTCCCCCTGAGAGCCGCCTTCGGTTACTATTATTATTAACTTCAGCGGCAGGTTCAACCCCCTGTAGAGTTCATCAAGCGTTCCAACGGCCTTAAGAATGCCGCTTTTCATGATGCCAACCCTGTTAACCTTCTCCTCCACTTCCGCCAGCATGTGCGAGGAGAGCACCACGGTCAGCTTTTTTCTCTGCCTTACGGCATCAAGTATGTCATAAAGAAGCCTCGTCCCTATGGGGTCAAGCCCGGAGGTCGGCTCATCCAGCACCAGCAGGCTTGGGTCGTTTAACAGTGCCTGGGCAAGGTTCAGGCGCTGGCGCATGCCCTTGGAGTATGTGCCTACTTTACGGGCCAGTACATCACTTGTGAGTAGCCGTTGTATAATGTCTTTTATGTTGTTGAGGCTGCCGCCCTTGATGCTTGCAAACAGCTCCAGCGTCTCAATACCCGTAAGGTTGTCATAAAATGAGACCCGTTCCGGCATATATCCTATTATCCCTCTGAACTCCCTCCAGTCCTTGTCTTTGAGTTGCACTCCATTGACGAGGATTTGCCCCTCGGTAGGCCTTATCAACCCCAGCATTATCTTAAGTAACGTCGACTTCCCTGAGCCGTTTGGACCGGCCAGGCCAAACATCTCCCCCTCAAGAAGCTCAAACGATACCTCCTCCACGGCCTTTATCTCGCCATAATATTTTGTTACCCGCTCGAATTTTAGCATCACATACCACCTGTCATATTGACTATTTTCTCCATATTTCCATAGTACTTAGCCGGCACATAGCCCGCGTACCTGTCTATCAGCTCTTTCCAGTTTGCATGGTATGGAACCATTGACGGGTTTTTGTCCATCACCTTTGGGACCTCTATGATTGGAAACTGCTTCTCCAGTACCTTAAGAATATGCAGTGCCGGGCTGGCAAACAGCATCTTTGACAGCGGATAGCGCCAGAACAGATGGTCAACCACGGTATTTGACTCATAGGGAATGTCCCCCGTGCCCTTTCCCGCCATGTCCCAGCCGAGGTAGTCGCTCCAGTAGTTGTGGTTCCAATCCTGATTTTTGGATGACACGTACTTTACCTGCAGCTCGTTTCTGATTAATGAATTGTGTGTGAACAGGTTGTCCTCGGAGCCACCCCAGTTGTGTACGCCCATGTTGTTGTTCATTATCAAATTTAACGTGAGCTTGTTTCCTATTGAATTATATACGAAGATACCCTTTGTGTTGCTTATTATCTGGTTGCCGGAGATCTCACTCCTGACGGTCTGGTTTAAGAGCAGGCCATGGGTCTTGTTGCCAACGGAGATGTTACCGTTTATCACGGACTGCTTTGTGTACATGATGGCCATGCCAACGAGATTGTTATAGATGGTGTTATAGCTGAAATTTCCAGTGTCAACCCACATGGTGTGAATGGCGTAGCGTGAATCCGATATAACGTTGTGAGTTACAATAGAGTCGTGGCAGACCTCCATGTACAGGGCATCGCGGCAGTAGGATAATCTGTTGTTGGTAACGCTTGCCTTCATTGAGCCGGTAAGGGTGATGCAGTTGCCCCTGTTGTTGTCTTCAAGCGTCTTTATGCCTGTGATGGTGTTGTTGTCGATTATGAGATTGATACCCTCAAGGTTGCGAATGCCAAACTTGGCGTTTACTATATTGTTGTTTTTTATTGCCACGTTGTCAGAGGCCTTTGTTACTATGATGGCAGTGCTTTCATCGGAAAATCCCGTCCCCTCATATTCAATGGTAAAACCCGTGAGCTTTACGTCAGAGGTATCAATGATTATGGGGAAATCGCTTGCAGCTGAGATTACCGGATTGTTAATTCCCCTGATATTAACGGACTTGGCAATCTTCAGGGATTCTTTGTACCGGCCCGGCCTTACCTCAATCGTGTCGCCGTCTTTTGCTTTTTTGAGGGCCTCGGATATGGACTTATAATCAGCCGCCCCAGCCCCAGCCGCATCAACGGCAAGGGTAGAGGATGACGCGTATGTTGGGACCATCAGGGCCAGTGCAAAAATAACCGCACCCGCAACAGTGGCCGTGGTGGAGTTTACAGCAGCCTTTTTACTGCGGTTTATAAGCTCAGGGCAGCGCCCCGTGTCGTTGTAGTTCATCTGGCACTCAAGGCAGTACATACAGGCGGTGTCCATGATTTTGCCGTCTTCTTCAATGGCCTGGTATACGCAATCATTCCTGCATATCTTGCATGTTGAGCACCTGGCATATCGCTTTAGTTTTACAACCGGAAGCCGCTTTAACAACGACGGCAAGGACAACGCAGCCCCTAAAGGGCACATATATTGGCAAAACGCACGGGTAAAAATGGCAGAGACGGCTATGAGAATGAAAAAATATGCCACAAAATACCACTGCCTGTGAAGCCTTAGCACCAGTGTCTTAAACGGCTCTATCTCGGTCATGTATTCACTGAGCATGAAATTATAAAACGATACGCCGATTATGGCGGCCAATAACACGTATTTCAGGTGGAGCGCCCTGTTATGGGCCTTTTGCGGGATCCTCCCGTAACACGCCTTTGGTGCAGCCTTCGCGATTACACGGTTAAAGAGTTCGGCAAGCGCCCCAAACGGACAGAGCCAGCCGCAAAACACCCCCCTGCCCCAAAGTATGGCCGTAATCGCCATAAAGACAAAGGAAAGAAAAATGTACGGGTCCATCATAAAAAGCTCAAACGGGAACTCACCCTCTTTGAAAGAATTCAGAGCGATGACCACATTCGTGGTGGATGGCTGGGCCTTAAGCACCAGGCCCGCGTAGATAAAGGCAATAATAAGCACCGCGTACCGTATGGCGTTCAGCGCGCCGCGATACCTGGATAGCTTGTCTTTAAAGGCAGTAACAGCAAGAATCAGAACAAGAAATGCCGCAAAGGAGCTTAAGGGCACTGCCTTTTGCATCCATATAAGTTTCCACAGAGGCGCTTCTGCTAATTCGTTCATCAAAATCCGGCTATTGTTCCATAAACTTATCCGGCAGTTTATAATCCGAGACGGCCGGTTTGAACTTCTTTTCGTTGCCGGCCCGGTAACCGATTACCAGTTTTAACTTAAAGGGCTTGCTTTGGTCAAAGTCCTTTGCCCTGATGATAAAAATACCGCCTTCTCTCAATGCCGGTGAGCCTTTGGCGGCAATATCGGTAAGGATCTTATAGTCCTTGTCTGTGAACACGTATGACTTATCATCTTGTTCAAGGTTGAATCTCTCAAAAACTCCGCCGCGCGCAAACCCTGAGCCTTTGAAGGAACCCGGGCCGTTTGAGAAGATAAATACAGCAGACTCGCCCTCTTTGAGCGTATCCATGGCGTCTGCATAGGCGCGCTCGCCAAGTACGTTTTTACCTATGGACGGTGGGGCAACGAGGCCAAAAAAGAGGTCTATATATGGCTCCTTGCCGCCCTGCCCTATTTCCTCCTGGGTAACGACAATATTCTTAACCGCACCTGAATCCATGAGGTCTTTCCAACTGAGTGCCTCGAATTT
Organism: Nitrospirae bacterium MYbin6; assembly: GCA_002753305.1. Lineage (GTDB taxonomy): Bacteria > Nitrospirota > Thermodesulfovibrionia > Thermodesulfovibrionales > Magnetobacteriaceae > Magnetominusculus. The sequence goes on along the minus strand of PEAC01000004.1, from coordinate 24,413 downwards.
TTTGCTTAGTTTATGGCTCTTTTGATGGGCATGTTGTATTATGCCTGACATGCTTGCAACCTTCCTGGCGCTCTCCGCTATGATGGCATTCTGCACGACTGCGGTTACGGTTGCCCCGGTGATTGCGTCCATTTTTATCTCATTCCCTACGGACATGCCCTGTGTGATGGCCATGCCCTTGTATTGTTTCATAAAATTATCGTAATTCTCTTCTTTAAGGCCTATCAGGACGATAGGCTCGGCGTGAAACACCACCTTTACGCCGGTAATCTGGCCTTTGGTGTCAAATCCGATAAGCGTCTCCATGTGCTTGCCCGCGTAGCCCACATGCTGTTTAGTCCAGTCCTTCGACAATAAAACATATCCGACGAGTTTTCCGGCAGTATAAGCCTCCCAGTAGCGGTCTTTCTTTTCGTATTTATCAGCCTTTAACACATCCTCAAGCTTGTATTCATACCTATGCTCAAGGAACTTCGGTTTGTCGGCAAGGGCCGCAACCGGCAACATCAGGACAAATAACAGGACTATAATTTTTTTCATTTTATTCCTTCTTATTTAATTAATGTATGCGGGCCGGCCAACCTTCTCCATTGGCCGGCCCACTGGGTCTCAGGAGCCTTACGTTACAATGAGTCTCATCCTCATTTCGAGGTGCAGCGCATGGCAGAAATTTGTACAATATGCCCAGTATACGCCGGGCTTGTCTGCGGTAAATGTTACGGATTTAGTCTGAAACGGCGCTACGACAAAGTTGATGTTGTAGTTGGACAGTGCAAAACCGTGCCCGAGGTCAGAGATCTCGTCATGGTTTGTGACAATGACAGTAACCTCGTCGCCCTTTTTCAGTTGAACCTCCTGCAGGCCAAACACGGGGGCATTGGCCGTCAGCTTGACAGTAACCTTGTTGCCCTTTCTCTCTACACCGCTTTTGGTTACTGCAAGTGGATTCTCAAACATATTGAACCTGTCCTTGACGACCTTCTCGATGATGTCCCGCCTGACGATGATACAGTCGTGGGGTTCGATATAGGCGGCCGAGTCATGGACAATCTTGAGCTTGTCGCCGGTAATGTCGACAAGCTGCTCGCATTCGTTTTTCAAAGGCCCGACGTTGAGGAATCTGTCCTTGGAAAACTTATTAAGCGAGACGAGCCACTGCCCGTCAGCCTCTTTCGTTTCTGCCATTGTGGCCATAATGTGCCCTACCTGGTAGTTGACATCAAGGACATCGATTATGTGTGAGTTTTTCTTCTTCTCTTCGGGCAGCTTTTCGTTGTCAATGGCCTTTTGAACGTTCCACTTGACATTCGTGCTGTCTATGAAGACAGAGGTGATGGCATTGCCCTTGCCGTCAAAGGTGGTATGCAGAGGCCCAAGGCCGATGTATGGCTGGGCGACTATGCAGTCTTCGGGTTTTATCTTGCCGTTGAAGACATCTTCGATTTTATCTATAGCCACAACGGAACATGTAGGGGCAACCTTGCCGGAGCAGACTGCGTATTTGCCGTCGGGTGAGACGTTTATGCCGTGAGGGTTTTTCGGGATCTTGATTCTTATTGTCAGATCAGATTTCCCTGCTCTTCCATCAAGCACCTTAACGCCTCCAACCATCTTGAACTTGCCGTCACTCAGGGCCTTTTTTATCCTGTCCCAATGAAACACCAGCATGTAGTCATAGTCGGAGCCAAGCATCTCTGAAACGGTAACACCTTTTTCGATATTATACGAGGTGGTCATGGAGTATCTGCCGCCGTAGTCGGTAGCGGCCAGGTCCATGTTCTCGTCCATCAGTATCTGGCAGACAACCTCCATCTTCTCGGCGTCGATTACGGTGTGGCAGCCGTTGTACTGTGAAGGCGCCTGAGACGGGGTGTTATTTGGCACGGGTATCTGAAACTCACTGTTGACTACCAGCCACTCGGTCTTTGGATGCCTCTGGGTGAAAAGTCCGTGCATGCCCTGGATATTTGGAACATCGAGGATCTTGTCGACTTCCATGTAGTCGCAGCGTATGCGGGCCACTCTGTTGTTGAGTTTATCGTTGACAAAGAGATATTTCCCATCGTATACGCCGTTTTTATATGAGCCGTGGACATGGTGTGTGTCGCCGCAGAACTTGCCCTTAAGGAGGGCCTTGCTCTCGTTTGTAATACCATAGCCGGTGCCTACGTCCATGTTAAATACGGGGATACGCTTGATTTCTCTCATGGAAGGAAGGCCCAGGATGCGTACCTCGCCTGAGTGGCCGCCGCTCCAGAAGCCGTAGTATGAGTCCAGCTCACCGGGTTTAACCTCGTAGTCGTGTTTCTGAGGCTTGGTCTGTGCCTCAGCGGATGCCGGGCCTATTGCATCTTTCCCCTTGGCCTTAATGCCCTCGGAGACAAGCAAGCTCGTTCCCGCAACGGCCCCGGCCATACCCAAATATTTCAAAAAATTCCTTCTATCTATAGACATATTTAACCTCCCTGGCTATTACTGAAGCCGTCCCATCAATTTTAGAGTGTATGAAACAAGGTTCCATCTGTCATCTTCGCTTAACGAATCCTGAAATGACGGCATTCCGGTTCCATCTAATCCGGTCGTGTAAGCAACGTAGACATTTTCGGGAGCAAAACCCATCTTTGTAGCGCCGGAAGTAAAGTCAAAAGGCAGGACCTTATCGCCCCAGTCGTCCTTTAAGGAATCGCTCTTAGGGCCGTCGCCTTTACCTTCCTTGCCGTGGCACTCCCAACACTTCATCTTATCCCATAACTGTTCCCCTTTCTTAACGGAATCGGCAGAGCCAACGTACTGGGCCTTTTTCACGGGTATAGGCTTACATGCCTCTTCATCTTTCCACCTATTAGAAAATGTCTTGATGTACTTAATTACGGCCTTCACGCTTTCATCGGGCAGGTCGGCCGAAGACGGCATATATGCCCTGGGTATGCCGCTTGTAATGACCCTTTTGAGGTCTTCGTCGGTTGGTAAACAGCCGGTCGGGGTTGAGCGGAACTTAAACACACCAGAGGTGAAATCCCTCGGAAATACGTTCCAGACCATACCCTTTTTTTCATTCCTGTGGACTACGTCTACAAGCCCCTTGCCGTCGCCCTTGTCGCCGTGGCATATGATGCAGCGGCTTTCATAGATCTTCTTTCCTTCGTCCTTTTTTCCTTCGTCCTTTTTTGGTTCAGCTGCCGCGGCATTGTTTGTCCAATAACCAATCAGCAACACACTAACAGCCATGAGCAGCACGAAAAACCACACTTGTGTACGCTTTGAACTTTTCATTATCCTCCTCCGATATTATGTTATTTTCCTGATACGAACTGAATCACTAAACAAACCACCACCTTTTCGAATGTTTACTTGTGCCTGATTAACTACCATGGCCTTTCTTTGAAGACCTTTCTCTGATAGTTATTATACGATCCTTACAATACCGTACTACGATACATGATTATATAAAGAATGTCAAGAAAAAAAAGGGCCGCGTGTGCGATTCAAAAGACATATAGCACACGGTACGGGCGTCCATAGCCACATGTCAGATTTTTCCCACGGACACAGCTTTCCGCCTCCTTGAGATATTTTGTACTTTATGATAGTATAAATCCATGAAGATAAAAGTAATCCTGCATTCATTTATTATTTTACTAACCATATTCGGCTGTATCGCCTACGCAGGCGATAATCAAACCTTTGACTATACGCACGTACCGGAAACATATGGCCAGAATCAAACAGTTGACTGGACGCGTGTACCGGAAACATATATGGCTTATGAAAAGACAGAGGGTCCGTACAGTGTAAATGACAAATCTTTCACTTTATTTTTCAAAATGGTATCATTTTTCAAGATGGTAAAAAGAACAGTCCCGACAGACCTATTTGACGAAAACGTAGAGTATCTTGGAATTAGGGACGAACGCGGAAAGGTCCATTATACCGAACCGAATCCCATCGATATTCTGAATCCATTATACATTTCTATCAGTGCTTACACCCTTGAAGGCGAAAAGAGACAAGGGTTGGTACTAACCTATGGGGAAATGCCGTCCGGGCCGGGATACGGATTTGCCGTGAAACTATTTACGACAAATAATGGAAGACTTGTGGAGTTATCAGGCAAATTGAATCTCATCGGAGGTATACACGATTCAATGCAAGAAGGGACTAATAAAAACTCAATGCGGCTGTTAGACAATGATACGCTTAACTATAAATTACATGTCAACCATTTTACGATGATTATTCCACTGAAGGTACCTCTAAACACGTCAGGCCGCGTCATGCCCATTAAATGGGAAGGTATTTTTGAGATTGAGACTGAGGGACATCCGATTTATGAAGAATCCTGTGTAAAGCTCTATACAAATCACAGCACAGATTCGCCGTCTAAGGCCCTTATAGTCGGCCCGCAGACAAAGGTTCAATTCATACACGCTTACACGAGAATTGGTTATGAAGCGTTTTATCTATATAGGGTTAACAGTAAAGGCCACGCTGTCTTCCCCATGGATATCAGCATCTCTGATACATGGTTAAAGGTGAAGATAGACGATAGAGAGGGATGGATTACCGGTGAAAAACACTTCGAAGCTGTAGGACTGCCTTTCTCCGGTTAATATGGTTGAGCCGCATTGGCCGATGGCCATCAGGTTCGTAAATAACAGGAGGCCATGTTATATGGAACAAAACATCTCAGGCACACAATCTAAAGAGACGCTTATACCGGCACCACCGCCAACCGGACGGCTCATTTCCGGCATTATTGTTATAGCATTGGGAAGCATTGCCCCCTTATTGATTCCGTTGATTGTAAAATCCGGGCTTCCCGCGGGGATAAAAGTTACGGTATCGGGGCTTTTGATTTTTGGGATTCCGGAACTTTTTACCTTAGCCGGTGCGGCTATTTTGGGCAAGGCCGGTTTTGCCTATGTGAAAAACTTTCTGTTAGGTTTACTAAAACGCTACGCACCACCGGCAACCGTAAGCCGTACGCGATACCGAATCGGGATTTGCATGCTTTCAGCCATCTTTGTGGCCGCTACCATCGAACCATACATGGGGTACTTTGTTACAGGGCTTCAAAGATACAGGATTACTTACGTTATCTGCGGCGACCTGCTGACGTTGGCCAGCCTGTTCGTCCTTGGCGGGGACTTCTGGGACAAGCTCCGGGCACTTTTTTCATACGAGGCGAAGGTATGTCTTCCGGCTGCCGGTAAATAGCCGCTACTTAAATATGTCGCGCAGGTTTTGCCTGAACTTCTTAACGGTCTCTACCGTTGACCTGGCTATGGGCTTTGCCGCCGGAGGGACTTTCTCCTCAAGCGCGTCGGTCATCTCCATAAATAAATTAAACGTCCGTCTCAGGAAGACGATAAAAATATCAAACATCGTCGTGGCGATTAAAAACATCGTCAACATCAGTAAAAACAGCACTACCAGATACCATGGGCTTATCCCAAGTATCTCATAGAATGTCTTGCCCCCTATAGCACCCCACCTTAGAAAATTATTCTCCCATGAGTCATGGAAAAATTCGGCATATAACACAGCGCCGGATATCATTCCTAAAATCGAGGGAATGGCGTCAAGCGACCCCTCTCCAAGCGCCCCGGCAGCAGTCCCCGGGCAATACCCCATTATCGCAATACCCACGCCAAACATCAACCCCCCTATTATCTGAGGCACTATCACCGTTTTTGGCACATGCAGCTCAAAGACACCCATCTCCGAAAAGAAAAATATCAGTACAACAGAGACCATTATAATAGGCGTACCCACACGAAACACAGTAAAATCCTGAAGCCTGAACAGCCCACTGACGATGTCATACTTACAGAGGCGGGCCTTTTGCAAAACAACGCCAAATATCAACCCCAGAATAAGACCGCCATAGAGGCTCGTCGGCCCCTTTACCGCCTCTATTGTCCCGGAGTCAAACGTCTGCGCTAACCTGCCAATCAGTTCTTTAACAGTAATTAATTCAATCATATCAGTCCTTTCTGACCGCTACGACCCTGGTCCTGTAAAATAAAAACGTTGTCACAACCCCTCCTACCCACAGAGACATCATAAATATAAACCCCGCGGGGGCCAATTGCACCACCCCGGAAATCAGGAGTCCACTGACACAGCCACCGGCTATTCTTGCGGCAAATCCCATAATCATCCCACCGGCAAAGGCCCAAAGCCACCTCTTCACAACCGAATTACCCTTAGAAAAGCTCCATAAATACGGCACGGTGTTCAGCCTGAAATCCCCCGAATACTTTGACGACAGAAAACTGCCTATTGTGACTCCAACAATCAGGGCCATCGTCCAGTCTATTACGGGTTCGTATATGCCCCAGTAGCTTACCTTATTGGCGTGTTCAGGATATATCAACGACTCGGCTATCGAGCCCATCGCAGTAAAACCCCTCGTTATACCCAACGGCCTGTCAGACAGATAAAACGAAAATACCTCGACCAGGGCAAAGGCTATCCCGGCCGGTATCGGCCACCATCTCTTTGGCTTACACACAGCGATGAAAAACAGCGACCCCAAAAGCGGCCACCCGCTGTTTAAAAACACCGTATAGGCAAAACCCAGTATTAATATCGACCACCATTTCGGCCTTGCCACAAGCACTACCGACAGCGCGAGCATCAACGGCCAGCCACTTACCAGCACAATCGACAGCACAGCACACATCACTATGGCAATGGCGCCCACAATAAGGCTGCCCCTGTTGGTTGGGTCTATAGGTATCTTCATTTCACAATTTTCTGGTTAACGTAATATGGCTCAACATTTAACTGCTTTCACACATTCGGGCGGACATTCCGTCCGCCCCATTTTCTGCCCACTTTGCCATCCACCAGCCGCGTTTGCTGCTGGCTGCTATCCTTCCTACCATTTAACGATTGGCAAGTTATCTTTGTCCTTAAACGACCCTAACGAAATCATAACTAAATCTAGAAAATACCACATACCAAAACCACCCATCGTCGCCAACATTGCAATTCCGGTACCGACCTTATTGCAGTAAAACCTGTGTCCACCAAACCATCCCGTTAAAAAACACAGTACCAGGGTTATCAAACGGCTCTTTGGAGACTCGTTGCTTAGTGTCTTTCCAGCTGACATATTCTCACCTCCTGGATTATTAATGTATTAAAGCCATGCGGTGCGCCATGGCAGTCCTCTATTCGCCAGCCACAACGGTACACTGCCGCGTGTAGGTGCCGAATATATTGGTGTTTATCTTGTTAACCGTATAGACGCTTTTGATGCCCGCGTTTTTCATTGCCGACTCGATGCTGGCGTTACCCATTGAAATTGCCCCTAAAAACGAATGGATACAGCTCATGCCAACCTTCGACCCGGACTGCGCAGGCCCCATACTCACAGGCATGGTGGTGTCGGTGTAGACCCAGCCAAAAGGCCCGTCAGCCACGAAACCACATCCGCCCAGTAACATAAGCATCATGGCAATTATAGCAATTAAAGTTACCACCCTTACGGCCACCCTTACGATTTGTTTTGCTGCCATAGTATTAATACCTCCATACTGAATGATGAATCAACAAATTTGGATTAATGATATAACAAAATCATATTTTTGTCAACATATTTTCAGCATCGGAAGATGACTTGGGCAATCAGCCATGTTTTGCTGCGGCACCGTGCGTTAATATCGCAGGATGCAAAACCATGAGGGTTTACCGGATAAGACATTGGTTGGGGAAGGATTGCCGGAAAATGGTATGGATCACGACATAACTATGAATTTAAACGGAAAAGAGGGTCTGTTTGATAAAAAAGCCTTCTTCTCCGTTTAAATATCTCTTTGAAGTTGATTAGCAACCTGCAACTGCTTTTCTAACGGTCTTACCCTTGTCAGTGGTCTCGATTGTTACCTTTGAGCCTTTGTCTACGCCGGGCTTAACGGTGCAGTCCTTGTTACAGGTGATGGTCTTCTTTGCATTGCCGGCCTTTTCGTCCAGAATTACAATAGCTACCACCTCGTCACCCTTCTTGTCGATTGACTCGATTACACCAACTATTTTTTCACCGGCTAATAACCCGGTTACCATTACGAAGAGCGATACGATCATAAGTATAGGTATCAGCTTTTTCATTAGTTCACCCCCTTCTCTTTACCTCGATTTACTATGGCGCTTATTGTGCCCAACTAAGCTGGGCTTACTAAGGTAACATTTAGCAGACAGCTGTGTCAATAGAAAAATTTTTATTGCCATACAAAAGCAGAAATGCAGCCCGTGCCAAATTATGCGTGTAAAAAAATGTTCCGTTTGTGTATAATACCTCCATGGAAGAGAATACAGGTTCAGCAGATCTTAACAAACCGATGTTGACTAATAAAGCAGAGGGTTGTACAGCGCTAAAATTAGGGCTTCCCAAGGGCAGCCTTCAGGAATCGACGTTTAAGCTCTTCAGAAAGGCCGGTTACCATGTTACCGTATCTTCTCGGTCATATTATCCGGCAATCGACGACTCTGAGCTTCAGTCCATGCTGATACGGGCGCAGGAGATGGCGCGTTACGTAGAAAACGGCATCCTGGATTGCGGCCTCACAGGGCTTGACTGGATACTTGAACAAAATGCCGATGTCGTAGAGGCAGCCGAACTCAACTACGCCAAAGAGGGCCTGAGGCCCGTTAAATGGGTAGTTGCCGTCCCAAAGGACAGCACTATCAACTCATTGGGCGATCTGAACGGCAAGCGTATCGCAACGGAACTCGTCGGCTACACGAAGAGATACCTGGAAAAACACGGAATCAACGCAGAGGTAGACTTCTCATGGGGCGCTACTGAGGTAAAACCCCCTCAACTGGCCGACGCGATTGTGGAGTTGACCGAGACCGGCTCGTCACTAAGGGCCAATAACCTGCGTATTGTTGAAACCGTTTTAGTGTCTACTACGCGCTTTATCGTCAACAAAAAGGCATGGGAAGATAAATGGAAACGAGAGAAGATTGAAAATATCGTCATGCTCTTAAAGGGCGCACTGGCGGCTGAGGAACTCGTAGGGCTGAAGATGAACATACCTAAGGCCGCTCTGGGTACGCTTCTGGACATACTTACGGCGATGCACTCACCAACAGTGTCCGAACTAACGGACAAGGACTGGGTTGCTATTGAGGTAATAATCGAAGAACGCCGCGTCAGAGACCTTATTCCACAGCTTAAAAAGGCAGGTGCCACAGGCATAGTGGAGTATCAGCTCAGCAAGGTCATACCATAAATTGCCGGCCGGGAAAAAGTGTTCGACGACCTGATAAAACCCAACATAAAGGCCATGAAGGCCTACACAATTGAGGCCCCGCCGTGCTCAATACGGCTTGACGCCAACGAGAGCCCTTATGGATTTCCGCTGGGGCGGTTCAGCATTCCAACGAACAGGTATCCTGACCCCGAGGCCCTTTCTCTGAGAAAAATTCTCGCCGCCAAGTGGGGCGTCAAGCCGGAGTGTATCCTTCACGGCAATGGCTCGGACGAGCTTATATACTATCTGCTTATCGCAGTTGGCGGCCCGGTGCTCATACCGACACCCACGTTTGCCATGTACCGGATAATTGCCGATTCCCTTAGCGAGAGGACACATATGGTGCCGCTTGACGGGCAGTTCGACCTGGACACCAAGGCTATGCTGGCCGCGATAAAAGAACATAACCCAAAACTAATATTCCTGTCCCGGCCAAACAATCCCACCGGGAACTCATTCACGCGCGAGAGGGCCATAGAGATAATAGAACACGCCGGGGGACTTGTCGTCCTTGATGAGGCATATCAGCAGTTTGCAACACAAGGGGTTAGCAACCCCCGGCGTAAAGGGGATTCATTTATTGAACTGTTGCCGCGGTACAGGAATCTGCTCGTTATGCGCACACTGAGTAAAATCGGGCTTGCGGCACTACGCCTGGGTTTTGCCATTGGCGATAAATCCCTCATCGAGGCAATCAACAAGGTAAGGCTTCCCTACAACGTCAGCTCGTTGTCTCAGACCGCAGCAATTGAGATTCTCAGGGACGAGGCATCAATAGACCGCTCTATCCAGTCTATCGTTACTGAAAGAGGCAGGCTCTTTGCGGAGTTATCAAGGCTTAACGGCATTGAGGCATACCACTCGGAAGCCAATTTTATTTTATTTAAGTTAAAGGCAGACAACCGGCTCACAGCCGACGACCTCCATAAAAGACTGATAGCCAACGATATTTTAATAAAAAAACTCTCCGGAGGCGGGCAAAACAACCCACTGGACAACTGCTTCAGGGTTACTGTAGGGATGCCCACGGAAAACACCGCCTTTATAACGAGCATAAGAAAAATAATAGAGGAGACCCATAAATGAGAAAAAGCAAGGTACACAGAGAAACCACAGAGACAAATGTTACGGTCGAGTTGAATCTTGACGCACCCGGCGATGCACCGGCCCCAATTCACACGCCGATACCGTTTTTAAACCACATGCTTGATTTGGCGTCCAAACATGGCCACTTCACGCTTAAAATCGATGCCACGGGCGACACGGACGTGGACTACCACCATCTGATGGAAGACATCGGCATCACTTTGGGTGAGGCCATCAGCAAGGCACTTGGCGACAAAAGCGGCATTGAGCGCTATGGCTCTGCCAGCGTACCGATGGATGAGAGCCTCGCCGAGGTGGTCATTGATTTAAGCGGCAGGCCATATCTGGTCTATAATGTTAAGGACAACAGTGGCTACCTGAAGGACCTGCAGGTGTCGCTCTTTGAGGATTTCTTCAGGGGACTGAGCAGCCACGGGCTGTTTAACCTGCACATCCTGCTTCACTACGGACGCGACACGCACCACATATATGAGGCTATTTTTAAGGCATTTGGCAGGGCGCTATCCACAGCCGCTGCCCTGAACCCTAAGACCAAAGGCGTACCCTCTACGAAGGGGACACTGTAGGAGGCACGGCACTCATGTCAACGGATATCACCCCATATGTAGACAAACTTGCTGGAATATTTGCCGCCTCGGACGCGCTCTATCGCGCCTCCCAGGAACACTATCCCATGGTGGGCACTGATGGGACGAAAGGGCCATTTTCATGCACCGGATGCGAGGACAACTGCTGCACAACGGTGTTTTACCACTATACGCTTATTGAATATTTTTATCTGGCCGAGGGGTTGTCCCAAATAGAGGACATGGAGATTGCCGGGGCCATAGCGGAGCGCTCACAGGCATATCTTGGCGAGATAGTGAAGAACCCGTTTAAGACCGATTCGATGCGGATAATGTGTCCGCTTAATTTTGACGGCATGTGCGTGGTCTACCAGAACAGGCCGCTGATATGCCGCGTACACGGGGTTCCATCAGAGTTAAGGCCGCCGGGCAAGGCGGTTCAGCACTGGGACGGCTGCAAGAGATTTGTCGACCTCAATGGCCGCGAAGGCCTCTCTTTCGTCATAGACCGCACACCGTTTTACTCGCAGATAGCAGCGCTTGAGGGGCAGCTAAGGCGTGAGCTGGTCTTCTTTCAAAAGTACAGAAAAACCATCGCCGAGATGGTCTTAGACTATATCAAAGACGAGCCGTTTTTATCGAACACACCACCTGCAATCCCCACATGCTGCCCTAACGCATCCCAGGGGACGTGATGGACGCGGCTGAGATCAGACGGGCGCTCTGGAGTGAGATAACGCATGTACTTCTCGATATGGACGGCACACTTGTAGACAAGTACTTTGACGACTACTTCTGGAGGCATCTCGTGCCGGAGAAATACGCGGAAAAACATGGGATTACCTTTGGGGCCGCTAAAGAAGAGCTCTTTGTAAAATATAAGGCGCGCGAAGGCACGTTGAGCTGGACGGACATTGATTTCTGGTCAAACGAACTGAATCTCGACATACCGGCCCTGAATGAGCAGGTGCGGCATCTTCTGGAGGCACATCCACATGTGGAGGATTTTCTGACAGCGCTCAGAATTCACAAGAAAACGGTAGTCCTTGCCACAAATGCCCATTACAAGACGATTGCATTCAAGATGAAAAAAACCGAACTGGGCAAATACTTTGACAAGGTCATTACATCGTCGGACATGGGCTATCCGAAGGAGGACCAGGGGTTTTGGATAAACGCACAGAGGGCTATAGGGTTTGATAAACAACATACGATGTTCATAGACGACACACTGGACGTGGCCCAGAGTGCCGCCAGATTCGGCATAAAGTACGTGCTGATAAAACACATGGCAAGCTCCAGGGAAAATGGCGAATATACAGGGACACTTCCCTATATAAACGATTTCAAAGAGCTGCTTCCGTGATAACGGAGCGGGTGGATTTCCTTGTCATAGGGAGCGGTGTGGCGGGCTTACGTGCGGCGTTTGAGGCGGCAGAGGCGGGCAGTGTCTATGTGATAACAAAGGACACGCTGAAGGAATCCTCAACCGAGTACGCCCAGGGCGGGGTAGCGGTAGCCCTGTGTGACGAGGACACAATAGGGATACACTTTGAGGATACGATAAAGGCAGGCGACGGGCTTTGTGCCGAGGAGGCGGTGCGCGTCCTGGTAAACGAGGGGCCTGAGCGCATCATGGAGTTGATATCGTGGGGTGCGGAGTTTGATAAGTCGAACTCACGATTAATATTTACGCTTGAGGCGGCCCACTCACGGAGGCGAATCCTCCATGCCCACGGCGACTCAACCGGCAGGGAGATAGAGCGGGTACTGATAAAAAAGGCCATGTCCATCCCCCGGATAAAGAAATACTCATTCGCGTACTTTTTAGATTTAATCGTCCACGATGGGCGATGCTACGGGGCCTATATGCTGAGGGACGGGCAGGTGGCAGCGGTGCTGGCCGGGGCGACAATATTGGCAACGGGCGGGGTGGGGCAGGTGTTTTCCAGGACGACCAATCCGCTTGTGGCAACCGGCGATGGGTTTGCCGCTGCGTACAGGGCCGGGGCGGAACTCTCCGGCATGGAGTTCGTCCAGTTTCATCCGACAAGCCTATATGCCTCCGGGGCGCCGCAGTTTCTCATCAGTGAGGCATTGAGGGGTGAGGGGGCCGTAATACGAAACATCCACAAAGAAAGATTCATGGGCCTATACCACCCCGATGGGGAACTTGCCACAAGGGATGTGGTCGCAAGGGCCATAGTGTCCGAGATTTTCAGGACAAAGAGCCACCACGTATACCTGGACGTTACCCATTTGGACAAGGAATATATAAAAAAGCGCTTTCCGAGGATATATAAGACCTGCCTGTCGTACGACATAGATATAACGGCGGAGCTGATACCTGTCTCACCGGCGGCGCACTATATGATGGGCGGGGTGAAGACGGACATTGACGGAAGGACAAATATTGAGGGGCTGTACGCGGCGGGAGAGGTCGCATGTACGGGGGTTCACGGTGCGAACAGGCTGGCAAGCAACAGTCTCCTGGAGGGTCTGGTCTTTGGGGCACGCGCGGGGAAGGCCGCAGTAAGGCAGCCTGTAGACATACAGGCCATTGATCCAAAAAACCTGTGCAACGACATTTCAGAGACCCCCCTGGACAATCCAGATGAAATCAGAAGTACAATACGGCGTGTAATGTGGGAGAAGGCCGGCATAATAAGAAGTGCCGAGTCGCTGAATGAGGCATCAGAGGCCCTGAACTCCCTTGAGTACGTTACACGGCGGACATACCCGTCCCGATACGAAAACGAGATAAAAAACATCCTCCAAACGGCGCAGCTGATAGTGAAATCTGCCACAGAAAGAAAAACCAGCATAGGCGCCCATTATCGAAGTGACTAGACAAACACGGCCATACAAGGTTTAGCCACTTTTCGTTTGTTCCAATGGCCAGCCCCGGTTGAAACTTAAAGAATATAATCATTACCATACCCCATTTTTTTGACGCAGACCCCCTGAGGCTTTACAAAAAGCATGGATTATGCTATAAAACAGATACGGGCTATGGCTAAAGAAAATGATAGGGGGTTGTGCAGGGAGTACCTGCAGGCACACTGTTACTGGGTGCTGCCGATATTGTTCTGGGCTGTTCTGTCAATTGCCTCCATGAAGTGGCACCTATATTTGCTGGACAAGGAGGCCTATAACATGGCGCTTGAGTCCGGCAGGGCGATGTTCAGGATGATTGAGGCCACACGCATCTGGAACGCGGGGCACGGAGGTGTCTATGTCCCTGTTACCGAATCAACTCAACCCAATCCCTATCTTGATGTCCCGGACAGGGATTTAACCACTGTTGACGGTAAAAAACTAACAATGGTTAATCCTGCGTATATGACACGCCAGATATCGGAAATCGCCAAGGGTATGAACAGCGTTGAATTCCACATTACGAGCCTAAGGCCCATAAGGCCGGAGAATAAGCCTACACCGTGGGAAGAGGCTGCCCTTAAGAAGTTTGATAAAGGCTCAACTGAGGATGTGGCGCCGCCGGCACCCGACGGGACGTTTGTCTACATGGCCCCTCTGAAGGTGAAAAAGACCTGCCTCAAGTGTCACGCCAAACAGGGCTACAAAGAGGGTGACATCAGAGGCGGCATCTCCGTAACGGTTGCCGTGTCTTCCATATTAAAATACACTAATAGCCAGCGAAACATGTTCATCGCCCTGCACATATTTATATTCGTCTCGATGGCATCGACGATGGTGTACTTTACGAGGCGGCTAAGGCGGCAGTGGCTGGCCCTGAAAGCAGCTAAAGAGACCCAGGAGGCCGCCGTACATGAGCGAACTGCCGAGCTGAGGGAAACGAATACACGCCTGATGGAAGAGATAACAGAGCGTAAGGCGGCAGAGGAGATAATCAGGGAGTCGGAGACGAAATTTCGTTCCCTCATACAATCCGTCATGGATGGAATAATCTCGACTGACGCCGAAGGTACAATTGTCGCGTTTAACAGAGGGGCAGAGTCCCTATTTGGCTATCGTGCCGAGGAGGTAGCAGGTAAACCCGTTTCAATGTTAATTCCGGTGCGGCTTTCAGAGGCATACTTACGTGCCTTTAAGACGTTTCAGCTCCTTGGCGAGTCCTACATGGCCGGCAAGCGGGTCGAGTTTGAGGGTCTCAGAAAGGATGGCGCCGAGTTTTCCTTTGACATCTCGCTGGCCTCATGGAAGGCCAAAAACACTATGTTTTATACTGGCATCGTCAGAGACATAACGGCGCGTAAAAAAATGGAGGCCCAGATTAACGCCTCACTCAAGGAAAAGGTTGTCCTTATCCGAGAGATTCACCACAGGGTAAAAAACAACATGCAAATCATCACCAGCCTTCTCAACATCCAGTCGGGGCTTATTAAAGACCCGGCCGATGCGGAGGTCTTTAACGAGACGAAAAACCGGATCATGGCCATGTCCCTTGTACACGAGCGCCTCTACCAGTCCGAAACCCTTGCAGATATAGATTTTGCCGACTATGTGAGAAACCTTGCCAGGGGCCTGTTTCGTTCCTATGGCGTGGATGCCGCAAGGATAGAGCTTATAATCGACATACCTTCTCTGTCCATCGGCGTGGATACTGCCATTTCGTGTGGGCTTGTGTTAAATGAGCTGCTGTCCAATTCCCTGAAATATGCCTTTACCGGCGGCAGGAGCGGCGCAATCGGCATAACTATACAGAGCCATGAGGATGAGTACGCGATAGAGATCTGGGATGATGGCGCGGGGTTTCCCGCATCGATTGGCCTCAGAGGCAATGAGACGCTTGGCCTTCAGCTTGTGGTGTCCATTGTGGAAAACCAGTTGCGCGGCACAATAACCATGGACAGTGAAAAAGGCACGCGCTTTGGGATTAAGTTCAAGGAGATTAAACAAAAACAGAGGTTGAACGAAGTTTACTTTAGAGATGAAACGCCAACCTGCTACATTTAAAGACCTGACAGGGATAATGGATGCGTTGAGGGGTGAGAGCGGCTGCCCGTGGGACAAGGATCAATCCGAGCATACCATTATAATGTATCTGATTGAAGAGGCCCATGAGTTGATAGAGGCCATTGAGGAGGGCAGCCCCGGTAAGATTTGCGAAGAACTCGGCGACCTCCTGTTTCAGATCCTCTTCCTTGCCAGAATAGAAAAGGAAAAGGGACACTTCGACATCGAGGACGTAATCGACGGCATATGTGATAAGATGGTGGCGAGGCATCCGCATGTGTTTGGTGGTGCGGTATGTGAAAACTCCGCTGAGGTGCTAAAGCAGTGGGACGATATTAAGAAATCTGAGGGAAGGCACGATTCCTCTATCCTCAACGGCGTGCCAAAGACCCTGCCATCACTTTTGCGTGCCTTTATGATTCAGGACAGGGCCTCACGCGCAGGGTTCGATTGGGATAAAACCAACGAGGTGCTGGGCAAGCTCGAAGAAGAATTCGCGGAATTCAAAGAGGCCGCCAAACAAAACGACCCCGGCAGAGTTGAGGATGAGCTAGGCGACATCCTCTTCACCATGGTAAACGTCTCAAGGTTTATTAAGGTAAACCCGGAGGAGGCCTTAAGAAAGACAATAAACCGTTTTATAGAGAGATTCAAGTACATGGAGCAGGCCGCCAAAGGCCGCGACACATCCCTTTCTGACATGACAATCAGCGAAATGGACGCCCTCTGGAAAGAGGCAAAACACAAGGGGATATAAAATGGAAAGACTCCCCCAATGGCTTAAGTCCAATACGTTTAGCGGCCTGAGAAAGACCAAACGCCTCTTGCGCAAAAACCAGCTTACCACGGTATGCGAAGAGGCCAGATGCCCCAACCGCGGACACTGCTTCAGCCGGCCGACCGCTACCTTTCTGATTCTTGGCAAGGACTGCACGCGCAGTTGCGGATTTTGCAGCGTCTCTCACGTGCGGCCGTCGCCAGTTGACGCCGAAGAGCCACGGCGCGTTGCCGAGGCGGCTAAAGAGATGAACCTAAAGCATGTAGTAGTCACATCCGTAACCCGCGACGACCTGCCGGACGGCGGGGCCGGACACTTTGCCGACACCATAAGAGAGATAAGAACGATGCTTCCCGCGGCTAAGATTGAGGTATTGACGCCTGATTTCAGGGGCAACTTGCAGGCGTTATACAAGGTGCTTGACGCTGGCCCGGATGTATTTAATCATAATGTAGAAACCGTGCCGTCGTTATATTACAAGGTAAGGCCACAGGCAGATTACCTGTTGTCCCTAAGGGTGCTTGCCGACGCGGCGCACTATGCCCCGGACATAAAGGTTAAGTCCGGCCTGATGGTGGGGCTAGGTGAGACCTTTGACGAGGTCATAGAGGTCATAAAAGATCTAAGGGCCTGCGGGTGCAACTTTCTGACGATAGGGCAGTATCTGAGGCCCAGAAAGACCAATCTTCCCGTAGTGCAATACGTTGACCCCGACATATTTGGCCAATACAGGGAAAAGGCTGAGGAGATGGGGTTTGAGGCGGTGGCCTCGGCCCCACTTGTAAGAAGCTCAATGGACGCGCATGAAATGCTTAATATCTAAGCCTGCTGGTTAGGGAATATAGATTTTGACACAGCACCAGGGAAAGTGTTATTCTGTTACACAGTTATGAGCTCTATTGCCACTAAACCGGATGTGTTGGAAATCCCCGAGGGGAAGCGCCGCACTCTTGCTGCCGGATGGCTGTTTCTTGGCGTTGCCTCATTGCTGGGAGCCGGGCTTTTGGCCATACTCTTAGTGTTGTCGCGCACGCCTAAGATACAGGATGTGTTTCCTTTTATCGGATTTTTCAAGGTTGCCCTGGTCGTACATGTCGACCTCTCCGTAACTATATGGTTTTTAGCGTTTGCCGGGGTTTTATGGAGCCTAAACGGCAGCGAGCGCTTTATGGGATTGGGTTACGCGGCCCTGGGCATATCTACCCTCGGGACGATACTAATTGCCCTGTCACCGTTTCTTGGCGCGCAGCATCCGCTTATGAATAACTATGTGCCGGTATTGGACGACAAGATATTTCTCATCGCAGTTGCTATATTTTTCTTCGGATTTACGCTGTTGTTGGTTCGTTCGCTTATAACCATACCGCTTGCGGGTGCGGCAAAGACTGACGGCGGGGCACAGCGCTTTGGCCTTTTTGCAGGGGCGGCCATAGGATTACTGGCAATTGGCTCACTCTTATGGGCATATTATACAATCCCCAAAGACACCGAACCGCTCAGGTATTATGAGCTGCTGTTCTGGGGCGGGGGGCATTTACTTCAGATGCTTGATACTGTGGTGATGCTTACCGCGTGGGTGTGGCTGGCGCGGACGTCGGGCATGGAGCTGAAACTCTCGCCCAAGGTCTCCGTAACACTTTATTCGATGATGCTTGCCGCGTCACTCTATGCCCCGATAATTAACCACACACTGCCAATGGGCTCCGAGGAGTTCATCCATCGCTTTACGGATTTAATGGAGTGGGGGATTGGGGCGCCGGTCATAGGGTTTGCGCTTATTATCCTGGTAGCGCTGTTAAAAACGAAAATCGAAGACAGCAGGAAACACCTGAGAGCGGCCCTGATAAGTTCAATGGTACTGTTTGGGGCTGGTGGTGCAATCGGCTTTTTTATAAGCGGCGTAAACGTTACAATCCCCGCGCACTACCACGGGGTAATCGTAGGGGTAACGCTTTCCTATATGGGACTGACATATTATTTATTGCCGCGCTTCGGATTTGGAAAACCCATTGTAAAATTAGCAAAACTACAGACAATTATATATGCCGCAGGGCAGTTGCTTCACATAACCGGGCTTGCCTGGGGGGGCGGCCATGGGATCCAGCGCAAGGTGACAGGCGGCGCACAGGGGCTGGATACGTTTAAGAAAGTGGCAAGCATGAGCCTTATGGGCCTTGGCGGAGCTGTGGCCATTATGGGCGGCTTCCTGTTTTTGATCGTAGTATTGGCGGCAATACGCTCCAGAAACAGGACATAATTCCCCGCAAAGTCTTACTTCATTAAATATATCCGGAGTTACATAAACGCCCTTGACTGAATCCCCTCAATGTAGCCCATCATGCCTACTGTGTGTTCGACGGCGTTTCCCTCATCCGTGTCTATATGCATGTCGAGCCTGTATTCCGGGTTTACCCTTACCAGGACGTCCCCGAAGATCAGTTCCCTTTTGCTCTTTATTTTCACAAGTACGACATCCCTGTCTCTGAGGCCAAAGCGCAGGGCATCCTCCGTTGACATGTGGATGTGCCTTCGGGCGCAGATAACGCCTTTTTCTATCTTCAGCAGCCTTCCTTCAGTACCTTCAAGCGTAATGCCCGGTGTGCCTTCTATGTCGCCTGAGTCTCTTACAGGGGCGTCTAAGCCCAGCTTGAACTCCTCGGTTCTGGCTATCTCCACCTGGCAGTCCTTTCTGAACGGGCCAAGTATGCGCACCTTGTCTACTCTGCCCTTGGGGCCTATGAGATTTACCGTTTCCCCGGCGGCAAACTGTCCTGGCTGGCTAAGGGGCGCCCTTACAGAGAGGGCCTTGCCCGGGCCAAACAAAAGCTCAAACGCTGCCGGGGTCAGATGCACATGGTGGGCTGAGACATTAACCGGTATGGGCATGTTCTTATAGTCCTCAAGCCTGTTCTTCGATGACTGGAACCTGCCCATTGCGTGCAGTGTTTCTCTGGCAATCATCTTCTTTTCGTCGGGCTGGATTACGAGGATTTTTACCTTGGATTTTTCGTCTGAGACATCTTCCACCTGCATGGTAATGGACTTATTCATTTTGTTTGATTCACTGTCTAATATGGTTCCAAATCCCTCAAAGCCCTGGCATATCCTTGCCCTGATTTCAGAAGAACCGGCCCCTATGCCGCCTGTGAATATCAGGGCGTCAAGGCCTCCTAATGCCGCTGTGTAGGCACCGATGTATTTCTTTACCCTGTAACAGAACATCCTGATGGCGTTTTCTGCCATTGCGTTTCCCTCTTCCGCCGCCTCAAGTACGTCCGTCATGTAGCTGCTTACACCGGACAGGCCCTTCAGGCCGCTCTCGGTGTTCAATATCCTTCTAAGCTCCTCGTGTGTGAAGCCTAATTGCATCAGGTAAATCATAACGCCGGGGTCGAGGTCTCCACTACGGGAGCCCATTATCAGCCCCTCTAACGGGGTCATACCCATGCTGGTGTCGATGCTTCTGCCATGGTCTATGGCACAGACCGATGCCCCGTGCCCCAGGTGGCAGGAGATTATTTTTAACTCTCCGACTGGACGCTTTAAGTACTCGGCGGCCTTTAACATGACAAAATTGTGGTTTGTCCCGTGAAACCCATATCTGCGTATGGTCTCGTCTGCGTTGAGGCTCCTGGACAGGGCATACCGGTAGGCGTGCTCTGGCATGTTTCTGTGAAACGCGGTATCGAAGACCGCCACATGCAGTGCCGCGGGAATCTGCTTAAGCAGGATTTCTATCCCCTTCAGGTTGTATGGATTGTGCAGTGGGGCCAATTTACTAAACCCGCGAATGCCGGTTACTACATCGTCATTTATGACTATCGAATTGTAAAATCTGTCTCCGCCGTGGACAACCCTATGGCCCACAGCCTTTATCTCTTCGATAGCCTTTATGTAACCTTTTTTAGGGTCGGCGATTGCCGTTATCATAGACTTCAGGGCCGCTGGGATATCCTGAATTGATTCCTTTTGTTCCATGCCGCCTAGCGGAGAGTGAATCACATGAGAGGAGTCATAAGCACCGATCTTATCTATAAGTCCATCCGCAAGTGGCACACTGTAGGCCGTATTAAACAGCGTATATTTCAGAGAGGTGATACGGCAGTTTATCACCAGAATCTTGATTGGATCAATGGCAGAGGAGAAATCCAAGTCATACGGGTCATTGTTTTCCTTTATTGCCGTCGCCTTCGATTCCATCCAGGCGGTGTCTTTCTGCCTCTGGAGGAGGCGTTTTGTAATTGTCTGGGCAAACTTCGACAGACTCTTCGGGTTTTTCGCGAATAATTCCGAGATATTTTCTCTTGGTATGCGAACAACGATAGAATCGTCTGCCGCAACTACATCGGCATCCGAGGGTTCTCCTGTAACGACAGACATCTCACCAAATATCTCGCCTCGTGAAAGAGAGGCGATGGTCTTTTTGCTTTCAGCTTCACCGTATAAATTTATATCTACCTTACCATCGTAAACTATCCACAGAAACCTGCCGATTTCCCCTCGTCTTTTGATCTCGGCGTCTTTTTTGAATTCGACTGTCTCGGCACTCTGCGCCATGTAAGCGATTTCCTCTTTGGTTAAATCCTCAAACTGCCTGACTGACGATAGAAATTTGACTATGTCCATCTGTGATACCTCCTTAGATACGGCTGTCGTAGCGCTATTATAAAATACCATATGGGAGATTAACAACTGCGCATTGTTTAAACTACAATAGTTCCCGGCCTAATCGTAGCCTGGGGGAACTCTTTTTCCTTGACAATCCAGAAATATATGATTTATTCTATTATAAAGTTTATTCATGCATTACATTACGGAATGATTATTGATAAGGGAGGCCATGAATGATATTTACTAAAGGTTCTAAAGGTACACCGGTGGGATTTAAGGCGCACGGCCTGGCAGGGAATTGCCAGTCTGGCAATAGAGTTGCCGTATCTTTTACCACCGCCACTTACTTGCTATTGTTAATCTCACTGGCTGTTCTGTTAATTTCTTCGATATTTCCTGGCAATGCCGCAGCGGTTACTATTACGGAGTATGCCCTGCCTGCAACCATATCAGGCCAGCCCCACGGCATAGCGTTGGGGCCGGATGGAAATCTCTGGTATACCATTGGCGGAGGCAACAAGATTGGGAAGATAACAACGGCTGGCGTTGTGACCGAATATCCCTTGCCTACCGAAGGCAGCTATCCCAGGGATATAGTCGCAGGCGCTGACGGCAATCTCTGGTTTACTGAAGAGGCCGGCAACAATATCGGCAAGATAACCACAGCAGGTGTCATTACGGAGTACCCATTGCCCTCGCTTGGAGTGCCTTATGGTATAACAGCAGGCCCTGACGGCAATATCTGGTTTACCGAGCATAACGGCAACATGATTGGCAAGATAACCACCGCCGGCGTTATTACCGAGTACTCCATTCCAACTACTGATAGTACGCCATTTTCTATAACGGCAGGCGCTGACGGCAATCTCTGGTTTACTGAGGAGATTGGCAATAAAATAGGGAAAATCACCACGGCTGGTGTTATAACAGAGTATAACTTGCCTAATGCCAATAGCTTCCCATGGGGAATCACAAAAGGTCCTGACGGCAACGTATGGTTTGTCGAGGGTGCCGGCAGAATAGGTATGATAACCCCTAACGGTGTTATAACTGAATTTTCATTGCCTGTGGCTGGCAGCTTTCCATGGGTTATAACTTCAGGCCCGGACGGCAATCTCTGGTTTACTGAGTACAAAGCCAATAAGATTGGCAGGATAACCACCGCAGGCACTATTACCGAGTACTCCATAACGACAAATAACAGCGGTCCTTGGGGGATAATAACAGGCCCTGACCGCAATCTCTGGTTTACCGAGAATATTGGCAATAATGTCGGCGTTATAACCACATCAGGCGTTATAACGGAACTTCCTTTGCCTAAGATGAGCGCACAGCCTGTTGGCATCAATTATGGCCCGGACGGCAATCTCTGGTTTACTGAATACTATGGCGACAATATAGGGAGGATTACCCCGGCCGGCATTGTTAACGAGTTCCAAATCCCTACAAAAGACAGCGTGTCATGGGGAATCACACTAGGCCCCGACAACAATCTCTGGTTTACTGAATACTACGCCGGCAAGATAGGGAAAATCACCGCTGCCGGTGCCGTTACCGAGTTTACCATCCCTACCTCGTACTCATATCCTTTTGGCATTACTTCGGGTGCCGACGGCAACGTCTGGTTTACCGAAAACTTTGGCAACAACATTGGGAGAATAACCACTGCCGGTGTTATTACCGAATTTCCTTTAGCCACTGCCTCCAGTTATCCCAATGGTATCACAAAAGGCCCGGACGGCAACGTCTGGTTTACCGAGTATAATGTGAATAAGATTGGGAAGATAACACCATCAGGCACTATCACCGAATTTGCCATACCTACGGCAAGCAGCGGCCCTTATGGTATCACATTAGGCCCTGACAATAATCTCTGGTTTACAGAAGAGGCCGGTAACAAGATAGGTATGATTACCGCTGCCGGCGTTATCACCGAGTATGCACTTCCAACTGCAAATGCCTGGCCCAGAGATATTACAACCGGCCCGGACAGCAATCTCTGGTTTACAGAGGTCGGCGCCAACAAGGTAGGTATGATAACCACGGCAGGGGCCATTACCGAATATCCACTATCTACTGCAAATAGCTATCCTAACGGTATCACAAGGGGGTCTGACGGCAATGTCTGGTTTACAGAGTCTGGAATCGGGAAAATAGGAAAGGTAGTCCTTAGTCAAACAGCCGCGACAACGACAGCCCTTGTTTCATCCGCAAATCCCTCGGTCTTCGGCGCATCGCTTACCATCATGGCAACGGTTACCGGTACTTCACCCACAGGCACCGTTACTTTTATGGACAACACTACTGCCCTTGCCACCGTTACACTTAATGCAAACGCTCAGGCCATCTACACTACATCGACGCTTTCAGTGGGGACGCATCCGATAATAGCGGTATACAACGGAGACACCACTAATTCGTCATCAACGTCGGCAGTACTCTATCAGGTCATAAGTTCCGGCCAGACAGCAGGTACAACTGTCACATCCTCACTGAATCCATCGCCATATGGCGTTGAGGTTATTTTTACAGCGACGGTTACAGGCAATTCCCCAACGGGCACCATTACCTTTAAGGACAACTCAACCACTATGGCTACCGTTACAATGGTCAACGGAAAGGCAACCCAGCCGACTTCTACTCTTTCAGTCGGCACACATTCAATAACGGCAGTCTACAGCGGAGACTCAAATAATTCTGCTTCTACGTCGGCGCCGCTTATTCAGACAGTCACAAACACCGCTACACAAACCGTCACTATTAACATCACAGGCAGCGGTTCAGTACTGATATACGATGACAGCTTTAATCTGCAGCAGACGCTTACTCAAAGCAGCAGTGTTGCATTGCCCTATGGCTCGACAATGCTGTTTTACTTCCTGCCCAACACGGGCAGCGTGGAGACGCAATTGACTGTGGACGGAGTGTCAATGCCCACTGTGAGCCTCATCAGGGCAGTCATTAACCAAGGGTACATTATCAGCGTTACTTATTCTACTTCTAATACGTAAGAGGATTAGCAACCCAGGTCAATCGAGTAGGAGGCAGGTGATTATTTCACCTGCCGACCTCTCACACCACCGTACGTGCCGTTCGGCATACGGCGGTTCGTAAGTAATAAAGACTCGTAAGCATTAAGAAGTCCAT